>JAYVXF010000207.1:0-5008 GCA_043793345.1 Betaproteobacteria bacterium
CATCACCGTCGAGCTGCTTGCACCCGACATTTTCGTCGTCTCCCCATCCGCTGCCAGCGCTGTGCGTGTACCCATTCCCGGAATCAGCCTCAACGATAATCCCTCACTGCCGTTGCAGGCGATGGGCCCGATGAAGGGACACGACGTTTTAAGTTATCAGAGAAAATACCCGCGCCACTTCTGGTTATTCGCGCCGCTTCGTGGCATCGACGCAGGCGATATGCGCGTCACGTTGCCGCCATTGAAGGTAAATGATCGAATCGTCACGATTCCCGAGATTCATTTCACGCGCCATATGCGCGTTCAGCTTGTTGCACCTGTGCAGTGCTGAAGGAAAATAGTGAGGAAATAGGGTCAGACACCAGTACCTCATGCTAGTATGGCATCCCGCAGGCAACTTTGGAATCAATCATGGCCCGTCTCCCGCGCTACGTTATTCCCGGACAACCGCAACATATCATTCAGCGCGGTAAAAACCGGCAGGTGATCTTTGCGACCGAAGCAGACTACCAGTTCTTCCGGGATGCCGTGGTGGAAGCGGCTGGCCGGTTCGGCCTGGCGATACATGCCTATGTGTGGATGAGCGATCACATCCAACTGTTGGCGACGCCGACCGATAACGACAGCATCAGCAAAACGTTCCAATCGGCGAACGGGAAATACGTCCAGTATTTCAACGACACGTATCGGCGCAGCGGGACGTTATGGGAGGGCCGCTATCGCGCGACCGTCGTCGATAGTGAACGTTATCTGCTGCGGGTCATGCGCTACGTCGAGCTAAGTCCCGTGCGGGCGGGCATCGTGGCCCACCCCAAAGACTACCCATGGTGCAGCCATCGGCGTTACGCTTATGGTGAGGTCGGATCAAACCTGAACTGGCTGATTGAGCCCGACCAATATGTCAACATGGCAAGAGCGGATGCAACGCGTCGGCGGGCTTATCGCAAGCTTTTCAAATCAGAAATCGACGCCGACGAACTAGCCGCGATTCGCGACGCTGTGCACAAAGGCTGGGCGCTCGGGGATGAGAAGTTTAGGGCGTTGATTGAGAGCCTCGGCGAGCGGCGTGCGGCACCGGCGTTGAGAGGGCGGCCACGGAAACAGGTTGGAAATGTTGTCTGACCCCAATATTTTTCATTACGTCCCCGTTCGCCATGAGCCTGTCGAAGAGCCCGTCCATCAAACCCTTCGACAGGCTCAGGGCAAACGGGGTATTGTTGGTAAGCGAACAGTATGGTGTCTGACCGTCATGGCACTACCTTAAGAGAAAACACCATGTCATTTCGAGCGTAGCGAGAAATCTGCTTGTTCCCTTGTGTCGTCGTAAAGCAGATTTCTCACCCGACGAAACCGGCTTCGAAATGACAAGACAGGGGTGCGACCAACAAGATGACCGCGCCAGTACGATTTTCAAAAACCCCAGCACCGGCGCGCCTTTCAGGGCGAAACCGCCTGAAACACCGCGCCAGTGCTAGTGTTTCCCATATTGCGCCGAGAAAATAGAAAGGGGCCGCACTCCTGCGGCCCCCGATGCTACTCACTCACTTCAAGGAAACAACTGCATTCATATTGAGTTCAGTGGTTGCCATAAAGTTCCAAAAATTATTCGCCCTACACGCCACAAAATCGGCGCGGCCAAAATTATTTCGCGCCACTCGCCAGCTCTGTAGCCTTCGCGTAGTTGGCTTTCATTTTCTGTGCCCACTCTTCCTCGACCCTGGTCTTTTGCGCGGTCGCGGCGGCGTCTTTCTTGTCGGCTTTGAACAGGGCGAGCAATGTTTTGTCTTGGGTTTGGAGGTCGGTGACGGGTGGCGAAAAAGCGAGCTTGCGTGCTTCGTCAAGCTGCGCGCTCGCTTTACCACCGAGGCGCTTTTCTGCGTCGTGAATCGCCTTCGTTGCCGCGACCAGTTCCTTGTGTCGAAAGGTGATGATCTGGTCGAACATCGACGACACAACGTAGTAGCGCGCTTCCGAGATCGCCGTGTCGAAATTCACTTTTGCTTTGATCGTGCCGGTGAAAGGATTTGGATAACCGGCGGGGGCTTTGGCGTACATCGATGGCAGTACCGGCAGGCGGCTGATTTTCTTGTCCAGCAATAGCGCCTGGCCTTCTTCGGACAGCGTGAACTGGATGAAGCGTTTGCCGGCCTCGGCGTTTTTGGCGCCATTGATGAGCGCGATATTGGCCGGTACGATTGCGGTCACGCTGGGGTAAACAAACTCAACCGGGAAGCCGGAATTTTTCGCGGCCAGACCGAAAAAATCGATGACCAGTCCTACACCAAATTGCCCGTTCGACACGCCATCCGGCACGCCGAATGAGCGCTCGGTGACGGCAGCACAATTGCCCGCGATGCGCAGAATTTGGTTCCAGCCCTTTTCCCAGCCTTCGCCTTGCAGGATGGTTTCCACCGTCAAATGGGTGGTGCCCGAACGCGACGGCGAGGAGGTAGCCACATGGCCGAAATATATTGGCGCCATCAAATCAGCCCATTCTTTCGGGTCGGGCAATTTGTTGGCCTTGGTGTAGCGGGTGTTCCACATGATGCCGTAGCCTGCCAGCGCCTGGCCGAGGTAGAGGCCTTCGGGGTCGTTGATCGGATAGCTGCCGACTTTGGCCGGGATATTCGGGTTGCCGCCGTCCACTTTTTGCAGCAGCCTGGCTGAGGCGAGCACTTCAAACGCGTCGGGAGCTGAGGCCCAGAATACTTCCGGACGACTTCCCGCCGACTGTTCGCGCACGTAGGCGATGCCGGCGGACGTATTTTTATTGAGGATCTCCACTTTGTCGTTTGGGTGCTTGGCCTCGTAAGCTTTTTTGTAGGCCTCGGTCAGCTCTTTCGGGAACGAAGTGATGACGCTGATGGTATCGGCAAACGTGAGGCCGCTCAAAAACGTGATGGCAGCGGCCAGGATGGCGGTTCGCAGGTTCGACGCGCGCATGAATTTCTCCGGTAAAATTTTTAATCCCGATTTCATTTTAGCACTTGAAAAAACCGCGACTCACCCGCATTTGCGATGCAAACCTGACTAAATATCGATTCATCACGGAGTTAAACATGACCATTGCCACCGAACAAAAACAAACGCTATCGTTTCAGACCGAAGTCAAACAGCTTTTGCAGTTAATGATTCATTCGCTGTACTCCAATCGCGAAATCTTTCTGCGCGAGCTGGTATCGAACGCCTCCGATGCGATCGACAAGCTGCGCTTCATGGCCGTCACCAACGCCGCGCTTAACGAGAACGATACCGAGATGAACATCCGCGTATCCGTCGACAAGGCTGCAGGCACCATCACCATCGCAGACAACGGCATCGGCATGTCGCGCGACGAAGTGATTGCCAATATCGGCACGATTGCAAAATCGGGCACCAAGGAATTTTTTGCCAAGCTCACGGGCGACCAGCAAAAAGACGCGAGCCTGATCGGTCAATTCGGCGTGGGATTTTATTCCTCCTTCATTGTTTCCGACAAAGTCACGCTCGTCACAAGGCTCGCCGGCGCGCCATCGAGCGAAGGTGTGCGCTGGGAAAGCAGTGGTGACGGTGAATTCACGCTCGAAGCCATTGATAAAACTTCTCGCGGTACCGAGGTCACGTTGCATCTGAAGGAAGACGCCAAGGAATTCCTCGACGACTGGCGTCTCAAATCGATCATTCGCAAATACTCCGACCACATTCAGATGCCGATCGTGATGCAGAAAACCGAATGGGATAAAGACAAGCAGCAAGACGTGGTGAAGGCTGAAGACGAGACCATCAACAAGGCCAGTGCGCTGTGGACGCGCAGCAAGGGCGACATTACCGAGACCGAGTACGAGGAATTTTACAAACACGTTTCGCACGATTGGGAAAAACCGCTGGCCTGGACGCACGCAAAGGTGGAGGGCAAACACGAATACACCGAGCTTTTGTATCTGCCGTCGAAAGCGCCGTTCGACCTGTTTGAGCGCGACGCCAAGCGTGGTGTGAAGCTATACGTGAAGCGCGTATTCATCATGGATGACGCCGAACATTTGCTGCCGCGCTACCTGCGATTTGTGAAAGGCGTGATTGATTCGAACAATCTGCCGTTGAATGTGTCGCGCGAAATTTTGCAGGAGTCGAAAGATGTCGACGCGATCAAAAATGGCAGTGTGAAAAAAATCATCGGGCTGCTCGAAGACTTGGCTGAGAATCACAAAGAAAAATACGCGAGCTTCTGGAGCGCGTTTGGTCGTGTGTTCAAGGAAGGTCTTGGCGAGGATTTTGCCAACAAGGAAAAACTTGGCGCGCTGATGCGCTTTGCCTCCACCCACAATGCCGACGACGCGCAGACGGTCTCGTTTGCTGACTACGTTTCGCGCATGAAGCCCGGCCAGGAAAAAATTTACTACGTTACGGCCGATACTTTTGCTGCAGCCAAGAATAGCCCGCATCTGGAGGTATTCAAAAAGAAAGGCATCGAAGTGCTGTTGCTGACCGAGAATGTGGATGAATGGTGGCTGGGCCAGTTCGAGGAATTCGGCGGCAAAAAATTGCAGTCAGTGGCCAAAGGCGATCTGGATTTAGGTGCGTTAGCGGACGAAGCCGAGAAAAAAGCGCAGGAGAAAGTTGCCGATGAATTCAAGCCGCTGGTCGAGAAAATCAAAGCCGCGCTGATCGATAAGGTCAAGGAAGTGCGCGTGACGCATCGCCTCACCGATTCACCCGCGTGTCTGGTGGTCGATGAGAACGAGCTATCGGGTAATCTGGAGCGCATGTTGAAAGCTGCCGGGCAAAAAGTGAATGCGTCGCAGCCGATTCTGGAAATCAATCCTCTGCACGCGCTGATTGCCAAATTGACGCTCGCTGAAGGTGAGGCGTTTACGGAAATGTCGCAGGTGTTGTTTGATCAGGCGCTCCTGGCCGAAGGCGGCCAGCTCGAAGATCCCGCGACGTTTGTTAAGCGGGTCAACAAATTGATCGTCGGCGCATAGTGCAGTGTTGCATTCTGTTTGCGACTTAATCGAGAAAGCCGCAATGT
>JAYVXF010000208.1:0-15375 GCA_043793345.1 Betaproteobacteria bacterium
GTCAGTCGATTATGACGGGTACCGCGTTTGAGCCGATGATGGTCAAGGGCGGGGTTGACGCGACCAGTGTCGAAGGTGTCGCCGACACGCCGTACGACATTCCAAACATGCAGGCGAGTTTGCACACGCCGCAATCCGGCGTGCCGGTGTTGTGGTGGCGCTCGGTGGGGCACACCCATACCGCGTTCGTGATGGAAACCATGATCGACGATTTGGCCAAGGCGGCGGGGAAAGACCCGGTCGCGTTTCGTCGCGAGTTGCTCGCCAAACATCCGCGCATTGCCAACGTGCTGACACTGGCGGCTGACAAAGCGGAGTGGGGCGCACCGCTGCCGAAAGGTGTTGCGCGTGGCATCGCGGTGCATGAAAGTTTTGGCTCCGTGTGCGCGCAGGTGGCCGAGGTGTCGGTCGACGACGGCAAGATCAAAGTGCGTCGTGTGGTCGCCGCCATCGATTGCGGATTGGCCGTGAATCCGCTGACGATTTCTGCGCAGGTCGAAAGCGCCATTGCCTTCGGACTCTCTGCCGCGCTTTATGGACAGGTGACGCTGAAAGACGGCGTGGTTGAGCAGAGTAATTTCCACAACTATCCGGTGCTGCGCATCAACGACATGCCCAAGATTGAAGTGCATCTTGTGCCGGGCGGTACTGCGCCGACGGGCGTGGGCGAGCCTGGCACACCGCCGATTGCCCCTGCGGTATCGAATGCGATATTTGCCTTGACGGGGAAGCGCTTGCGGGAATTGCCGTTCAAGGTTTGAATGACTACATTAACCTAGTGTATCGCTGCATAGTTGATGCGACTTATTTTCATGATCGCCGGTCTTCTCCTTCCCCCGGCTACGGGGGAAGGCTGGGATGGGGGACTGCCAGCGAGAGCGCGCCGCGCTTGACGTATGCATCGACCCCATCCCGACCTTCCCCTGTAGCCAGGGGAAGGAGTGCCTCTGCGATGATTGCGCTGCTCCTGCTATCGCATCAAATTTCAACAAACCCCGAGATTATCAACAACCGATGAAACCAAAATCATTTTTGCATTCGCGGCTCGCCCGTCTACTCGTCATCGCGACCTTGCTCATCGGTAGCGGCTGCGCCTATCTTGAAACCAAACAGGGCGACTGGATATTCAGTCCGGTGCAGGGTGAATGGCGCGGCTATCGCGGCACGCCGCAAGGCATCGAAGAAGTGTGGATTCCGGTCGGCACCAAGGGCGAAAAACTCTACGCATGGTGGTCGCCGCAAGCCGACAAAAACGCGCCGGCGCTGCTGTATTTGCACGGCGCGCGCTGGAACTTGACCGGCAGCGTGACGCGCATTCCGCGCTGGAACAAAATGGGATTTTCGGTGTTGGCGATCGACTATCGCGGGTTTGGCAAGAGCGCTTTCGTTGCTGGCGGCTCGCCCACCGAGCAATCTGCCAATGAAGATGCTGAGGCTGCCTGGCAATTCCTGGCCGCGCGGGATCAGGCGTCCGGCGCGAAAAAATTTATCTTCGGGCATTCGCTCGGTGCCTCGATGGCGACGCATTTGGCGCTGAAAGAGAAAGACGCAAGTGGATTAATTCTGGAGGGCGCGTTTACGTCGGTGCCGGACATGATCAAGGCAACCCGATGGGGATTTCTGCCGGTGCGCCTTTTGGTGACGCAGCGATTCGACGTGCTTGAGCGGATCAATGAAGTGAAGATTCCGATCCTGTTGGTGCATGGCACCAACGACGATATCGTGCCCTTTGCCATGAGTGAGCGCCTGTTCGCGGCGGCCAAGGCGCGCAAGCGTTTTTTTCGCGCCGAGGGCGGCTCGCATCACAATTTGACAGCAAATTTTTTTGACGAATATCAGCGCGCGGTGTCGGAACATTTTGGACTGAATTTGAATCGTGTTGCCCAGTCGGTGGCACCTGCTGCGAGTGTCGGCGCTGCGGCCAAAGCAGATTCGGCAACGCGATAAAAAACGCGCGCATGCAATCGCTCGATATCGAAGTTCTCGAACACGCCCGTGAATGGATAGGTGCGGGTCGGCGCATTTGGCTGGTCACCGTCACGCAGACGTTCGGTGCCAGCCCGCGCCCACCGGGCTCACTGATGGCGATGCGCGATGATGGCGTTGTGATCGGCTCTGTTTCCGGCGGCTGCATTGAGGATGATCTGGTATCGCGCCGACACCAGTTTGTCGGTGCGATGCCGATCCTTGAGCGCTACGGCATTACTGCCGAGGACGCGCGCCGGTTCGGCCTGCCGTGCGGTGGTGAGCTGGAAGTCGTGATCGAGTCGGCGCTCGATGCGGCACGGCTAAATACACTGCACTTGAAAATCAAGGCGGGCGAAGTGTTCGCGCGTTCGCTCAATTTAGCGACCGGAGAATGGCAATTCCGGCAAGCTTTGCAGACCGACATGACCGGGCGAAGCGATGGCGAATTTATCTGCATTCACGGGCCGCGCTGGCGCATGTTGATTATCGGTGCCTCCGAAATTGCGCGCTATCTCGCCGAGGTCGCAGCGACTCTCGATTTTCAGGTGTCGGTGTGTGACCCGCGCGAGGAATACCGCAGCGTCTGGCGGGTTCCGGGAAGTGTTTTTCTGGACGGCATGCCGGACGATGCAGTACTTGCTTTCAAGCCCGATCCGCATACCGTCATTGTCGCCGTGTCGCATGACCCTAAGCTCGATGACATGGCGCTGATCGAGGCGCTCAAAACGCGCGCGTTTTATGTCGGCGCTGTTGGCTCGATAAAAACGTCGGAAGAGCGCCGCAAACGATTACTGGAGTTTGACGTGAGCGCTGCACAGGTGGCAAAACTTCACGGACCCGTTGGCCTCGCCATCGGCAGTCGCACGCCACCTGAAATTGCGATCGCGATACTCGCCGAATTGGTGGCGGCGCGAAATGGTTTGGTGCTGGCGCGTGCGGCGGTTGCATCACATTCGTCTGCGTCGTCAGCCGCGTAAAGTGTGATTGCAGGCATTCTCCTCGCGGCCGGTTTCGGTTCGCGTTTCGGTTCGCAGAAATTGCTGGCTCGACTGCCTGATGGACGGTGCATCATCGACGCCTCGGTTGCAAATTTAGCTGCTGCCTGCGGAGGAAATATCGTTGCGGTGGTGCGCCGCGATTCGCGTCTCACCGATGTGTTGCAAACTTTAGGATGTGAAATTGTCATCAACGAGAAGGCCGAACACGGCATGGGTACCAGCATTGCAGCGGGCGTTGCCGCGACCCCGGCTGCGAGTGGCTGGCTGATTGCGCTGGGTGACATGCCGTCAATTCGCGTTGATACGATGGTGGCGGTAGTCGACGCATTGCGCAACGGTGCGCGGATCGTGGTGCCAGCGATGGCGGGCAAGCGCGGTCATCCGGTGGGTTTTTCCGCTATGTATGCGGCGCGCTTGCAGTCGTTGGCAGGCGACATCGGTGCGCGTGAAATCATCATGGCCGACGCAAATTTTGTTGAAGAAATCAGCGTTGATGACACGGGGATTTTTGCGGATATTGACAGGCCGGCGGATTTGAAAGTCTAGCACTGGCGCGGCGTTTGGGGCGTTTTTGCTTGGACAGGCGTGTGAAATGGCGATCTAGCGCAATCTGCAAATAGATAATTACTGCCTTCCCGGCCTGCGCCGGGAAGACATGCTTGGTGGGTTGCGATCACCCTTTCCCATCGAGGCCTATCCCAGCTTCCGATATTTCTCCCCCGCCTCAATCCGCGTTTTCAAAATATTTTGTTCCGGCGGCAACGGGCAGGTGGTGTATTCAGAAAACGCGCACGGCGGGTTGTAGGTTTTATTAAAGTCGAGTTGAAAAGTTTCGTTCGCCTTCGGTTTTTTATCGACGTACAAAAATCGCGAGGGGCGATAAGTGGTGTCGCCGGAAGTGCCGTCGCGCATCACGAAAAACATGCCTTCGTCGTCACCGACCACGTCCATTTTGTATTTCTTTCCCTGCAAGGTGAATGCAACATAACCGGGGCACGGCTCCTCGGAAATTTCGTCGATCACGTTGACGATGGAAAGTTTTTTGCCGGGCGGGTAGGCGACAAACTTTGCGTTGACTTTGAAGGCGGGGTTGACGTCGTACCACACCCGCCCGGGGAAATTTTTCCGCACCAGTGATTCGTTATCGGCCAGCCGCAGCACATAGCGGCCATCGCGTTCGATGATGTGGATCGAGATGCGGCCGAGGGACACCCAGTCGGGTTTCCCGGCATCATATTTGAGTGCGCGTTCACCGGTGAAGGGCTTGCCATCACTCAACATGCTGACGCCATCGTTGAGTTTGAGCGTGACGGATTTTTTTGCGTTGTCCACCGTGATGATGCCGATCACGTCGGGTCCGGTGCCGTTGAGTTGCGCTGGAAAAACGATGTCGTTATTGGCTGCCGTGCCGAAGGTATTGACCCCCGGCTTCATGATGAACCGACCCGCCAGCGTGAGCCAGCCGTTGTCGCGTCGCAAACCTTTTTCAACGGTGTCGCGCCATTGGTTGATCGCGTCAACGTATTCTGGTTCCGCGACTTTGGCGGGTGCTGCGGCTGCACTTGCGACAAACGTAGCGAAGCTGAAAAGTGCTGCAATGATGGCGAATGTTTTCATGTTTTACTCCTGCAAAGCGACCACGGAAAACCAAATTATGCCGCGATCATGGCGTCAATTGTTGCAGCACCTGTTTTGCGCTCATCTCATTCATGCATTTGAAATGTCCGAGCGGGCAGACGCGCTGGAAGCACGGACTGCATTCAACATTCAGCGAAATGACCTTCGCTTTTGCTGACAGTGGCGGCGTGAACGCCGGCGAGCTGGAGCCGTAAAGGGCCGCGACCGGCACGCCCACGGCGCAGGCGATATGCATGAGCCCGGAATCGTTCGTCACCACTTGGGAGGCCAGACTCAATAGGTCGATTGCGTCATCGAGCGCAGTTTCGCCGCAGAGATTGCGGCAGACGTTGTTGCACAACTGGTTTATTTCATCGGCAATGGCACGGTCGCCTTTGCCGCCGAGTAGCCAGATTTGTTTGCCGTGCGCGTCGAGCGAAGATGCGAGATCGGCGAAATGTTTGGTCGGCCAGCGCTTGGCAGGACCGTATTCAGCGCCGGGACAGAACGCGACGACAGGCTTGTCGAGGTGCAGATTCAAACGGGCGAGGGTGTCCGCGCGGTGTCGCTCAACGACTTGCAGCGACGGCTGTGGCAATGGGCGCGGCAACTGCTCGCCAGGTCGTTGGCTCAACGACGCAAATCGTTCGGCCATCGTCGGCAGCGCACGCTCGTCGAGGTCACGGCAATCGTTAAGAATCCAGCCACGTTTTTCGCCGCGAAAACCGGTGCGCAGCGGGATGCCGGCGAACCACGGAATGAGCGCGGATTTAAACGTATTGGGAAGCACGAATGCATGATCAAACTTTTCGCGCGCGAGACTTTTTCCCAAGCGCCGTCGCGCGGCAAGTTGCAGCGCGCCGTGTCCGAACGGAAGTTCAATGACTGTTTTAACTTCGCGCATGCGCGCATAGACCGGCATTACCCATTTGGGTGCAAGCACGGTAATGTCTGCTGCTGCGGCGTTAGTTTGAAGCCGCATCAACAGCGGTTGCGACAACACCGCGTCGCCGATCCATGACGGGGCGACGATCAGAATGCGCATCAGTGACCGTGCTTGACCGGTCCCGTCAATTTATAAACCGTGCCGCAGTACGGGCACTTGGCTTCACCCGTTTCTTCAATCGGCAGATACACGCGCGGATGCGTGTTCCACAGTTTCATCGACGGCATTGGGCAGTGCAGTGGCAAATCGCTTGCGCTAACCTCGATGCGCGTGTATTTGAGTTCGGTGCGGGTTTCGATGCTCATGCGAACCATCCTTGTCTACTTGACCGGCGTAAGCCATTCGTGATATTTCGGATTGCGACCATTGACGATATCGAAAAACGCCGTTTGCAATTTTTCAGTGATCGGGCCGCGCGAGCCTTCGCCGATGACACGACCATCGACTTCACGAATCGGCGTCACTTCCGCAGCGGTTCCGGTGAAAAAAGCTTCGTCGGCGATGTACACATCATCACGCGTGATTTTGCGCGGCTCGACCGGGATGCCGAGATCAGCGCACACGACCTGAATCGAGCGCCAGGTGATGCCGTCGAGCGCCGAGGTCAACTCCGGCGTACTGATTTTGCCGTCGCGTACCAAAAACAAATTTTCACCCGCACCTTCGGCGACGTAGCCTTCCGTGTCGAGCAACAACGCCTCGTCGTAGCCATGATCGGTCGCTTCGTTATTGGCAAGAATCGAATTGGCGTATGTGGAGGAGATTTTTGCGCGCGCCATCGTCACGTTGACATGATGGCGTGCGAACGACGAGGTCTTCACGCGAATGCCTTTTTTCAAGCCATCTTCGCCAAGGTACGCGCCCCACGGCCACGCCGCGATGGTGACGTGAACCTTCGCGCCTTTTGGCGACACGCCCATTTTTTCAGAGCCGTAAAACGCCAGCGGACGCAGGTAGCAGCTGTCGAGATTATTGACGCGCACCACTTCGCGATGCGCCTCCATGATTTCCGCTTTGCTGTATGGCATCGGCATCTGGTAAATCTTGGCGGAATTAAACAGCCGCTGGGTGTGCTCTTTCAGCCGGAAAATAGCCGTGCCGAGATTGCACGACGCGTCGGTCTTGTAGGCGCGGATACCTTCGAAAACGGCGAGGCCATAGTGCAGCGAATGCGTCAGCACGTGAGTGGTGGCGTCGCGCCAGGGCACGAGCTTGCCGTCGTACCAAATGAAACCATCGCGGTCGGACATCGACATGTTTTTCTCCGGAAATTTTAAGTGTGTCTCATTTTAACGTATCGTTTGTTCACAAATTGCCGACTGACAGGCAAAACGGATGTGGCATAATCGGCTCCGTGCATTTCCCGCTATGGCGGCAGTCGTTTGCCGCTGCATCCGACCGGTTTTACAAAACATCAAAAGGCCGTCGAAACCGCATGACTGCAAAGAAATTTCTCGACTTTGACACAGCGCTCGAACGCGGACTAAGCCCGGAGGAAAAACTCGCTGGCGACATGCTGGTATTTTCCAGCGCGTTGATGATGGTCGCCTCGATGCTGTGGCTGGCGATCTACTGGAGCTTTGGGCAGCGATTTTCCACGCTCATCCCGCTGCTGTTCCTGCTCGCGTCCCTGTGCATGATTGTGTTTTTTCTCAAGACCCGCAAGCTGCCGGTTTTTTGCCTGATACAGCTGGCACTTTTTTTATTTACGCCGTTTGCGCTGCAGTGGACGATGGGTAACTTCGTCAATTCCAGCGGCGTCTCGCTGTGGGCGCTACTGGCGCCCGTTAGCGCGATCGTCATCCTTGGCACGCGTGAATCGGTGCCGTGGTTTGTGGCCTACATTTTCATGACGGCCCTCTCGGGCATGTTTGACTACACGCTACAGTTCGACATCAAGCAACTCGACCAGCGCACGGTGGCGGTATTTTTCGTGCTCAATTTTGTCTCCATCTCGGCGATGGTCTATGCGCTGCTCTGGTATTTTTCGCGCGAAAAAGCCAAGCTGCGCGAAGTCGTTGATGCGCAAAGCGAAGCGGTGGCGCTGGAGAAAGACCTGTCTGATCGCCTGTTGCTCAATATCCTGCCCGAGCCGATTGCGATCCGCCTGAAGCGCCAGGAAACCAACATCGCCGACGGCCACGCCGACGTGACCGTGATGTTTGCCGACATCGTCAATTTCACCCATATGTCGGAAGAAATGTCGCCCAACGAAACAGTGCGTTTGCTGAACGACATTTTTTCTGAATTCGATCTGCTCGCCGAGAAGCACAGCATCGAGAAAATCAAAACCATCGGCGACGCCTACATGGCTGCCGGCGGGCTGCGCAATGCCAATGCCCAGTATGTCGACGCGATGGCGGACATGGCAATCGAGATGCAGAATTTCGTCTCGCGCTACACCGCCCCCAACGGCGAAAAAATGAGTTTGCGCGTAGGGCTGGCAACCGGTGCGGTGGTGGCAGGCGTGATCGGCCGGCGCAAGTTCAGCTACGATTTGTGGGGCGACACGGTCAACGTTGCGGCGCGCATGTCGTCCGAGGCAACACCCGGTCAAACGCAGGTCGATGCGGTGACCTTTCGGCGTCTGCACAATCGCTACCTGTTTGACGAGATGCAGCAAATCCACGTCAAGGGCAAGGGGCAGATGCAGGTTTACAACCTGCTCGGCCCGCGCGTGGCAAGGCGTGACGACAAAGTGGTGAGCATCGCCATTGCCGGTACACAAGCAGGTCGCAAATAGGCGCACCTCCGGCCACCATGCATGAAAGCAGCGGAGAAGGAGTAGGCCGCGTGACTGATGTTGTGGAAGAAAAAATAATCCGTAACGCGCAACAACCCGGCATTGCCCTGGTGCTGCAAGGCGGTGGCGCACGTGCCGCCTATCAAGTCGGCGTGCTCAAGGCAATTTCGGAAATCCTCGGCCACCCCGAAGCAAATCCTTTTCCCATTATTACCGGCACCTCGGCCGGCGCCATCAACGCGGCCGTGTTGGCGGCGAACGCGGATAATTTCGCGCGCGGTGTGGAAAAACTGGAGCGTGTGTGGGAGCAGTTTTCGCCCGATCAGGTCTACCGTACCGATTTCATCGGCGTGGCGAAAAACAGTGCGAGATGGCTGGCCGCTTTTTTGTTTGGCGCAATATCAAAGAATCACAAGGTATCGCTGTTCGATAATTCTCCGCTACACGATTTGATCAAGCATCACATACCACTTACGCAAATCGCCAAACACATCGAGGCGGGCGTATTGCGGGCGGTATCGGTGACGGCGTCTGGCTATACGTCAGGACAAAACTGCGCTTTTTTTCAGGCAGCGCCCGATGTGCAGGGCTGGCGGCGCTCGCAGCGTGTCGGCATCCGTGTGAGCCAGTTGCGCGCGGAGCACTTGATGGCGTCCTCGGCCATTCCATTTGCGTTCCCGGCTGCAAAAATCAACCGCGAGTTTTTTGGTGACGGCTCGATCCGCCAGATGGCGCCGGTCAGCCCCGCGCTGCATCTCGGTGCGACGCGGGTGTTCGTGATCGGCACCGCCAAACTGGTGAAGGACATGCCGGAGCGGATCAGGGGCGAGCGCTATCCCTCGCTCGCGCAAATCGCCGGCCACGCCATGTCATCGATTTTTCTGGATACCCTGGCGGTCGACATCGAGCTGCTGCAACGAATCAACTCAACGCTAACCGTGGTTGATGCCGAGAGATTAAGAAAATCCGGCATGAATCTGAACCACGTGGACGTGTGCGTGGCGTGTCCGAACCATCCCCTCGAATCGCTCGCCTTCCAGCATGTCAGGGATCTGCCGTGGACCACGCGGCTGCTGATGCGTTCGATCGGCGCCATGCGGCGTAGCGGTGCCTCGCTCGCCAGCTACATGCTGTTCGATCATCGCTATTGCAAGGCGCTGATCATGATGGGCCATGAAGATACGATGAAACGGCGCGAAGAAATCGCGATTTTCTTTGATGCAACCGCGTGCCCGCTGCCGCCGGTCATTCCTTACCACGCCTTTGATCCCGGCAGAACGCAAACGATGGATGCAACCAAGCATTGAATGCGCCGTCAATTACCGGCGGCGATGACTAAAACAAAAAAGGGCGCAGATCATGCGCCCTTTTTTTGTTTTACAGATTGAAGCTTACTTGCTCAAACATTCCTTCTGCGCCATTTTGTACTCTTTGCCTTTTTTGCCTTTGTTCTCCGCCGCACACTCTTTCATCCTGGTCTGTTGCGCGGTGCGGCCATCAGAGACTTTTTGCAGGCACGCCTTTTGTGCGCTTTTGTATTCGTCGCCTTTCAAGCCTTTGTTCTGCTTCGCGCAAACGCTCATTTTGCTTTGCTGTGCGGTCGGTTTGCCGTCGGCGGAAAAAACGGGGGCGGTCACCAGCGGTAGTGTCAAAATCAATGCAGCGATTAGTTTTTTCATGTTGTGCTCCTGGGTGGGTGGGGGATTGCCGACGCGCAATATTTTGCCACGCCGTAGCGGCAGTATGCCAGCGTGGCTTGAAAGCCGGAAATTTTATTGGTAATGGGCGAAGCCGGTCTTAACGGGTGCTCGCTAAAGTGGCCCTTTGGATTGTTAAGACTCTAGCACTGGCGCGGATTGCGGACTTAAAATGCCTGAAACGCCGCGCCAGTGCTAGAGTTTTTCAGTAGAATCATTTTTCTCCAGCCAGCGTCGCGATTTCATCGGCCGTCATCCGCACCAAATGCCATTCCGGCATGATGGCCGCGCCGAGCGATTTATAAAATTCAATCGAGGGCGTATTCCAGTCGAGTACGCGCCACTCGAAGCGGCCGCAGTCCCGTAGCCGGGCGAGGGCGGCGAGATGTCGTAGCAGTGCCTTGCCGTGGCCGTGTCCACGTGCGGCGGGAATGACGAACAGGTCTTCAAGATATAAGCCTGGCTTACACAAAAATGTAGAGAAGGTGGTGAAAAATAATGCGAAGCCGATCGGCGCCCCACCCACGCGCGCGATCACGCATTCGCAACACGGCGCTGCGCCAGCGCGAGAACCGAACAGCGCCGCGTGCAGCATCGCCTCGTCGCCCGACACCATATGTTCGAGTTTTTCGTACACCGCGAGTTGGCGGATGAGACCCAGGATGGTGGCTACATCGGTCTCGGTGGCAGGCAGGATTGAAAGAGAATTTGGCATAATCAGAAATTATTTTTCCATTCGCGGATCGCGCCGAACACGAGCGCTGGTGCGGGGTTTGGCCCGATGTCACGGTTAAGTCTGGTGGCTGCTGCGGCTTTGACGGCGGGTTGATCCCAACGCAAAAACGGATTGGTGGCGAGCTCCAGATGGATTGTGGACGGCACTGTCGGCAAGTTGCGATGGCGTTTGGCCGCGCAAAAAGCTTTGCGCAATTTCAGGTCTGCGTTGTCGGGCTCGACCGCCTCGGCGAATTTGATGTTGGCCATCGTGTACTCGTGTGCGCAAAATACTTTTGTTTGTGGTGGCAGCGCTTTCAATTTAGCCAGCGACGCGGTCATTTGTTCAGGCGTGCCCTCGAACAATCGCCCGCAGCCACAGGCAAACAGCGTGTCGCCGCAAAACAATAATCCGTTACCGACATAAGCAATATGTCCGGCGGTATGACCCGGTACATCGAGCACGCCGAAGGTGAGGTCGAGGAACGGTACCGTGATGCAGTCGCCCTCGCGCAACGCCTGCGTGCGTGCCGGAATGCGCTCGGTGGCGGGGCCATAAACCGGAATTTTCCCACGCAGTTGCAGCGTGTCGAGAATTTTCTCAACGCCGCCAACGTGATCAAGGTGATGATGCGTGCAAATGACGGCGGCCAGTTGCAAGCGATTGACACGCAGGTAGTCGAGAACCGGTGCCGCATCGCCCGGATCAACCACCGCCGCGTGCGAACCGTTGTGGATGACCCAAAGATAATTATCCTGAAACGCGGGTACAGGATGCACAACGATTGCGGAATTGGTGGCCACGCAGAATCCGTTAAAATGAAATCATGATTCGTGAAAGTTTACATGATTGGTTTCAATCGCCACTGGGTGCCTATCTAATCGCACAGGAATGCGCCTGGCTGAATCAGGTAACGCCGGATATTTTTGGCTATCACGCGATCCAGTTGGGCTTGCCGGCGTTCGATCTGCTGCGCGAATCACGCATCGTTCATCGCCTGACGGTTTCACCGGAGGTCGCTCGCCAACCTAACCATGTACAAGCGCAGTTTCACGAGCTGCCATTTGATACGCAAAGCATCGATCTGTGTGTGCTGCCGCACGTGTTGGAGTTCAGTGAAATCCCGCATGAAGTGTTGCGCGAGATTGATCGGGTGCTGCGACCGGAAGGCCGCGTACTCGTGCTGGGATTCAATCCCTGGAGCTTGTTCGGCACCAAGAAGCTGTGGACCTCCAAGGGCTACCCGTGGCAGGGACAATTCGTTTCCCTGGTGCGAATCAAGGACTGGTTACAGTTGCTCGGCTTGGAGCCGGCGTCGGGGCGTCTTGCCTGCTATATTCCGCCGTGTGAAACCGAGAAATGGCAGCGCCGATTTCGTTTCATGGAGCCGTCCGGTGACCGATGGTGGGGCGTTGCGGGCGGGGTTTACATGCTCGAGGCGATCAAGCGCGTGCAAGGCATGCGGCTAATCGCGCCGGTCTGGAGCGACAAAAAAATTCGCGAACGCAAGTTTGCAACGGTGGCCCGATACGAGCAATCAGAATTCATCTCGCACAGCGCAGACTTGACGCCTCGTACGGGCAATTTACACTTGGTGAAATAACGATGGTCGAAATTTATACGGACGGCGCCTGCAAAGGCAATCCTGGCGTTGGTGGCTGGGGTGCGATTCTGCGCTCAGGCGAAACCGAAAAGGAATTGTTCGGTGGCGTTGCCAACACCACCAACAACCGGATGGAAATGACCGCCGTGATCGAAGCCTTGCGTGCGCTATCGCGATCATCCGAGGCGGTGGTGTTCACCGATTCGGCGTACGTGCAAAAAGGCATTAGCCAATGGATCCACGGCTGGAAACGCAATGGCTGGAAAACCGCCGACAAAAAACCGGTGAAGAACGCCGATCTTTGGCAAACCCTCGATGAGCTGGCTAAAGGGCACAAAATTGAATGGCGCTGGGTGAAGGGTCACGCCGGGCACATCGAAAACGAGCGCGCCGATCAACTCGCCAATCGCGGTGTGGATTCCGTATTGGCCAAGTCAACGCGGGGCACGCAGTGAGCCGACAAATTGTGCTGGACACCGAAACCACCGGCCTCGATCCGGCATCCGGTCACCGCATCATCGAAATCGCCTGCGTGGAAATGGTCAACCGCAGGCTCACGCAAAATAATTTTTTCAAACGCGTACATCCTGAACGCGAGATCGATAAAGGCGCTATCGAGGTACACGGCATCACGCTTCTCGATTTGGCGCATGAGCCGAAATTTGCAGAAATTGCCGATCAATTTTTAGCTTATGTCGCCGGAGCCGAATTGATTATTCACAACGCGCCGTTCGACGTCGGCTTCCTGAACGCGGAGTTGCGGAGAGTCAATAAACCGCCCGTCACCGAAATCTGCACCATCACCGATACGCTGGCGATGGCCAGGGATCTGCATCCGGGCAAGCGCAATAACCTCGATGCCCTTTGTGATCGCTATCAGGTGGACAACAGCGCACGTACCGTGCACGGCGCGCTGCTCGATGCAGAGTTATTGTCCGACGTATACATCGCCATGACACGCGGTCAGGACAGCCTGGCCATTGGTCTGGAAGTCGGCGGTGGCAATGAAGAGCTCAAGCTGGATGTCGCGGCGCGTCCTGCGTCGCTCAAAATACTGCGCGCCGATGACAGCGAACTCGCGCATCATGCCGCCCATGTGGCACGCATCGATAGCGCCATTGGCGGCAAGTCAATCTGGTCTACGCTTGCTTCCGAAAGCCCGCATTGACGGAACCCCATTGCGCCCCGCATGGCGTGCAGCGATGGTGTGTCGAAATTGCATCTGAATTTCGACGCAAGTATTTGATAGTTATTTGTTAATTGATTGTTAAACTTTGTGAAAATGTGAAACGCTGCATAGATTTGCGCGCAAATTTAGACTACCATCCGGCTCATATCATCGTTATGCGTCTTGCCGTGTAGGACGAAGTAGCATTCTTTTGTAGGAAAAGGGGTCGCAGATGCACCAAATCCAGAAACAATTCATTTCAGGCATTGCCATCGTTTTGGCGCTGGTAGTTGGCGCGCCCTTCGCATTCGCGCAAAAAGCGGTCGCAGATCCATTGCAAATCGTCCTGGTTCGCGCCAAAGTGGTTGTCGAAAATGGTCGTGAGGTCATGCAAAGTGCCGCGATTGCCAAGCCCGATGATGTACTTGAGGAAGTCGCCACCTACACCAATACCTCCAAGTCGGCGCTGAACAGCGTGGAAGCGACCTTGCCGATTCCACCGAATACAGAATTAGTGATGGCAAGCGTGAAGCCGGCGAACGCGAAGGCGAGCATCGATGGCAAGAGTTTTTCGAAATTACCACTCACCCGCAAAGTGCGGCAGGCCAACGGCGTTGAGGTCGAGCAGCCCGTGCCGCTCAGTGAATATCGATATCTGCGCTGGTATCCAGGCCAGCTTCTACCTGATAAGCCGCTGTCTTTTTCCGCGCGCTTCAAGGTCGCGAATAGTCAGGTTGAAACCGGCAACGCCGCAAAATAATTCGACGCGCAAAAATCCATACAACTTTTCCTTAAATCTGTAATGACCCACGACCCTCGGAGTATTTTCATGAACCTCAACACTACAGTCCGGCCCGCAAATAATCGAGGGTTATTTTTTGCCCTGATGGCATTTTTGGTTTTCTGCCTGGTGGCGTTGCACACCCCGAACGTGAGTGCGATACCGGCACCGGCGAATTCCGTCATTGGCAATCAGGCATCGGCAACGTATGTCGATAATACCGCCACGACCCGCACGTCGACATCGAATACGGTTCAAACCACGGTCGCGCAGGTGAAGAGCTTTACGCTTACGCAGACCGGTGCAAAGTCGGTCTCGCCGAACCAGCAGGTTTGTTATCCGCACACGATTACCAATACCGGTAACGGCACGGATACCTATGCGCTCAACCCGCCAACGACCGGTGGCATGTTTGCGCATACCGGATTGGTCTATTACCTGGATGCCGACCAGAACGGTTTGCCTGATAACGGCATCGCGATAACATCGAGTGGCCCGCTGGCGTCGGGACTATCCTTCAATTTCGTCGTCTGCGGCACGACGCCGGTTGCAGCGACCGTTGGTCAGCAAGGCACGATCACCGTTTCCGCGACGGACACCAACACGCCAGTGGCCAATACCCAGAGCAGGACAGATACCACCACCATCGCCATTGCGTCGATCACGGTTCAAAAGAAATTGTCCAGCGTCCCGCCTCCCGGCTATACCCCGGTTGCCTCTGGTGCGAGTCCGAATGCTGGTCCGCTCTACGTGATTCTCGAATACGTCAACAGCGGTACCGTTGCAGGCACCAACCTGTTGGTTAGCGATGCACTTCCGGCCGGATGGCTTTATGTGCCGGGTAGCGGACGTTGGAGCGGCAGTGGCACTACGCCATTGACCGATCCCGCCCTTGGTGATCCTGTCGGGATTTCGTATAGTGCGCCGACGGCGCCGATCAGTGGCACCGTTGCCGCGACGGTTGCAAGCGTGGCCGCCTCCACGTCCGGAAATGTTTATTTCCAGATTACGATTGCGCCAAATTTGGCGGTGACCATTCCGGCCAATCAGCCAGCAACGACCAATACCGCGACGTACCAGTATTCCTATACGTACGTCGATTCTTTCGGGGTGACGCAGACCGTCAACGTGCCTTCGGC
>JAYVXF010000209.1:0-5001 GCA_043793345.1 Betaproteobacteria bacterium
GCTGCGTTGCAAGGCTTTCTCGCTGGCGCGCAATTCCGCGTTGACTTTTTCAAGCGCATGACCGGATTGGACGGCATCCTCCAGTCTGAGCAAGGTGCCGCGTTGCTCGAGCGCACCGATGGTCTGGGCCTGGTACGCGGCCGACGCAAACCGGCCGAGATTTTCAAGCAGCCGCAGATCCTCGGTGTCGAACTTGCGGCTCGCATCGTGCGTGATCGCCCAGATCGTGCCGACGGCTTTTCCCTCAATAAAAAATGGTACCAGCAAACATTCTTCGACGCGCGGTGTCACCGGCTCGAAATAAGCGTAACGCCGTTCCGGACGCTTGAACAACAGCGGCGCATTGCAATCGAGCACGTCGCCGCACGGACCGAAATTGCGTGGTGTGCCGCCGCCGATATGCCGCTGCCACTCGCCTGCGACGGCAGGCCAGAAGAAATTATCTTCGTTTTCCGTCAGCAAACTGACCCCCGCCGAGCCGACCTTGAGCACCTCGAGAATCTTTTCAACCAGCGTTTGCAGAATGGTGCCTGGTGCGTCGGCCAGCGCCTGTGCGAGCGCGACCAGCGCGCGGCTTTCTGTTGCGTAATCCGGCGCACGAACTGGACGACGCTTCAGCTCCCCGGTACAGAGGATCGATTCGAGCGGCGCGGGGCTACTGGTGGTGCTCACAGTTGGAAGATCAGCTTTGATAGCAATTGGCTCCATGGATTTGCGTGATCGGGGCGCAGCAAAGCACAACGCGAGTGTAAATCAAGCGCCCTACAAAGTACGTAGGACAGTTGCTGTACGGTGTAGGAGGGCAGGTGGGTTGCTGGCAAGGCAGACTTTGGAAATCTGATGAAACTCTAGCGCCAGAGCGGCACCCAGGCGATAAATGCCTTGAGAGGCGCGCCAGTGCTAGGGTTTGGTATTGCGAAATTCTATTACCCCGTCATTCCCGAGAAGGCGGGAATCCAAGTCTTCATCAGCTCGTGACGTCTCATCGAAATTGGATTCCCGCCTTCGCGGGAATGACGGAAATTTGAGGTCAGTAGAAGTTCCGTGTACGCGACTTGCCTGCTACCCGCGCTTACGCAGCGCCTGCGGAATCAAACTGCGCTCGCCAACATTAAACGCGCCCTCAATCATCAGCGCCATCACCGCCACCGGAATCGCGCCTGCCAGCAGCGTCGCGTTATCGTTCAGCGCCAGCCCCGTGACGATGCGCTCACCAAATCCCCCTGCACCGATGAAGGCGGCGATGGTGGCGGTGCCGACATTGATGACGGCGGAAGTCTTAATGCCGGCCAAAATGGTCGGGCGCGCGAGTGGCAATTCGATCAGCCGCAGGATCATCGGCGGCGTCATGCCGAGCGATTCGGCGGCCTGCTTTACGCCGCGCGGGATTTGTGTCAAACCGGCATGGGTATTACGCACGATCGGCAATAGCGCATAGACCGCCAGCGCGATGAAAGCGGGGATCAAACCGATACGACCGGTGATGGGAATCAAGATGGCCAATAGCGCGAGTGAAGGAATGGTTTGCAGCACGCCCGTGACGCCCAAGATGATGGTCTCGGCGGCAGGGTGACGCGCTGCAAAAATGCCCAGCGGAATACCGATGGCGATGCTCGCGATGAGCGACAAAAATACCAGCGCCAAATGTTCAGCGGCGAGGCGCGCAAAATCGGCACCGAAAAGTTTTTGCCAAAAACCGTTGGCGGCATTTGTGGCTTTTGCAGGATTTTTTGTATCGCTGGCAAGCGCAGTCCCGGCAGGGCTCGCCGTCGCGGCGTCGGGATTCTTGCCCGCTAAAAATTCGCGCGCAACATCGCTGAAGGTTTTATTTTCCAACTCCGCAGCCGCGTTCATCTGGCGCATGGCCGCGTCGTTGATGCGGCCTTCGAGCGCTGTGATTGCCACAAACGTTTTCGGCAGGCGCGCGGGCAGATCGGCTTTGTAAAGCAGCACTGCATCGTAACGCGGGAAATATTGCTGGTCGTCCGCCAGCACCGTCATCTGATATTTGCCGATCTTTGCATCGGTCGAATAAATATCGATCACGTCAACCTGGCCTTGCGCGACGGCCTCATAGGCGAGACCGTGATCCAACCCGCGCAGCGTATCGAAAGGTAACGCGTAAGTGCGTTTCAGCCCCGGCCAGCCGTCGGCGCGACCGATGAATTCCTGCGAAAGTCCCAAGCGCAAATCCGGAAATTTTTTCAGGTCGGAAAGACGCGTAATGTTTTTATTGGCCGCTGTTTCAGCGCGGATCGCCAGCGCATAGGTATTGTTGAATCCCAGCGGCACGGCCACTTGCAGCCCGAGAGCGGCGAGCTTTGCGTTGAGCTCGACCAGCGGCGGTACGCTGTCGAGCTTCAAAATTTCTCGCGCAATCGTGCCGGTGTATTCGGGATAAATATCGATGCTGCCGGTTTGCAGTGCGCTCAACAAAATCGCGGTGTTGCCCAAGCCCTGCCGATGTGTGACTGTCGTTTCACCGGCAGCCTCTGCGGTCTGCTTGACGATTTCAGCGAGGACGTAGGATTCGGTGAAGCGTTTGGAGCCGACGTTGAGCGGTGAGGCGATTGCGGGGAACGCAATCGCAAATGTCATCAACCCCGCTGCCATCGCGCTCAATAAATTCATGTGTCTCAAGCCTTCGCGCTACGTGCGCATGCAGGCACTAGTGTAGCGTGAGCAGGCCGCACATTTTGCAACGTCGCGAATGAGGTGGTCGCTAATTAGCGGAAATGCTGACTCCCTCTCCTGCGGGAGAGGGTTGGGGTGAGGGCGCTTTGCGCAGGTACGTGCTGCCCCACATCCCAATCCTTCTCCCGCTGGTAGGGTGCTATGTCAACGCACTATTCAATGGCCAGTTAGTTGACGCAGATTAACTGGCGACGAAGCTCACTTCAATCGCCTCCAGATGCCCGCCAATCGCCTGTGCCTTGATGCGCACCGTGCGGCCATTGACGAGATTGGCTGCGGTTCCGCCGATGAACGTGGCGGCTGAGGCGTTGATCGATTCGCCGCGGACGGTGAAGTTGGCAGCGGAGACGAAGTTGGCGATATCGCCTTGAACCGCAAACAGGATGCGCTCGCCAGCCGCAATGCGCCGAAAATCTGTCGCGGTCAATACGCCTGCCACTTTGCGACCCTTCACTTGTACGCGTGAGCCGACCGTGATGGTCGCCGCATTAGCGGCAGTGGTATCGACATCGGTATCGTTCAGGCGGAATCGCCCGGTTGCGTTGATACTTTGCACGATGCCGTCGAGCACGATGATGGCATTGTCATTGCGTACGATGGGAATTCCGGCGACGATCTGGCTCGCGGCATGGCTGTTTCCTGCGGCTGAATACGGGCCGATCACACGCACGCGGGTATTCTCAACTATCGACGCCGTGCCGGCGACTGTGCCGGTCGGTGTAATCACGCTAGAAACGCCCGCCATCGATACTGACACGCCTTGCAGGGTGAACTGAAACGCAGTGACGTTTGTGGCTACGCCGAGAAGTTCAGTCGTGTTTGAAGTTGCCGGTAACGAAATTATTCTGGTGGCGAGTATGGTTTTGCTCTCTGCAGCAGGCACGCCATACACCTCGATACGATTGCCGACCGCCATCGTCGCAAAGGAACTGGTGCTTTCGAAAATTGTGTTCTGGTCCATCTGTACTGTCAGCGGCAGAACAGTCAGACGTGTATTTGCGACATCCACCGCGCTGATCGTTCCGACCACGGCGCTCTCCGCAACGATATTGGTGGCGGTGCCTGCGGTGGCGCTGGTGGCGGTAGTCGGGATGGTGCCTGCTACTTCTGCGACCATGCCGAGTTTGAGTGCAGCGAAAGATTGGCCAGCTCGTGTGTTGATGAAGATGGCTGACGCACGGTCGTCGAGGCCGGTCGCAGCGATGCCTGCGGTGCCGATGGTCGAGAGCGGGCCGCTGGCGAGGAGTGCGTCGGCTGGCGCGTTAGGGTCGCCGGTGCCCGTTGAACCTGTTTTTGTGTCAACGCCACCTCCCCCACCGCCGCAAGCCGACAGTAAAAACATCGTTCCAAGCATGATAAAAAAAACGGTCAAGGGTTGCCGGTGCTTACTGCTCGAACTTATGGGATGTGCGGTTGGTTTCATTTCTTGTCCTTCGATTCAGAGTAAAAATACATTCCAACTCTTATTCGGGTATCTGTCGTACGCGCTTCTGCCGCATCATTTTTCTCGGCGCGCACTGAGTGATCAAACACCTCATCATGGACACGCTTCCATTGTTGCTGCACGATTAGCGCCAGAGCTGCTGCTGATTCACTTGAGAGCTCGTCCGAAAATACCGAACGTTCTAGAAAACGGGGTTCTGGCTCGATTACATTGAGCACTGCTGCGCTTGCGTGGTCTGCAAGATTATCGCCGAGCACGACCAATTGATCCGAAAATTCTCTAGGCATCAGGAACTCAGGATCGGTCAGTCGGATACGTCCTGCGTCGTCCTCTACGACATGTCGGAGGCGCAATAGTTCTTGCAATACAGCGCTCGGTCGATGGTCGGTAGTGATCGAGCGCACTAGGTCGTCAAATGATACTTGGCGTCCAGAGGAACGACGCGGAAGCGCCTTTGGTTTCCCATCACGATCTCGCCACCTCCGGTCTGTTCGCCATACCGTGTGCGCAGCAACTGCATACGACATCATATCTTCAGGCCTTTTTTCCGCCGCAGCCTCCGTCGTCAATCGACGGATTTCCTTCCGGTTCAGCCCAGTCAACAGCGACAACTTCGTCCCCGTTGACGCGTCATCTTTCACAAAATGATCCTGCGCGGTCTTGACGTAAACACGTTTAAGCAGCTCGCTCGCTGTTTGAAAAGTTACCCCCTTCGCAATCATCAGGCGAACCAGTGGGACCAGCACACGCACGAGCGTGTCCAGGAGCTTGTTCGATTGGCTGTTTTCGGGTGAGTCGCTACTCATTCATCAGCTATTTTTGAAAGTGCTTGCTTTTTGTTTTGAATGCGGGAATAATTCCCG
>JAYVXF010000210.1:0-15322 GCA_043793345.1 Betaproteobacteria bacterium
CAACAAACTCAAGAGCGCACAGCAGCGCCCTTCGATCATTGCCGCCTGCTGGATGCAGGCTACGTTGTGGTGATGTCATGAATTACGAAAAGATCAATAAGTGCCACTCGCGCCGGTATTGGTGATTTCGTTCGCGGCACTGCGACTACAGCATCACCGGCGCATCCGCTTGTTCGTTCGTGTGCGACCCCGTTGCGGGGAAATAAAGCGCAAGCTCGGCACTGATTTTTTGTATGCCAATGACGCACCCATTTTCGAAATCACCTTTGCGGAAGTGGTGTTCAATCTCGCGGCAAACCGCATTCCAGCGTTCGTCCCCCGCGTGTCGATGGATGCCACGGTCGGCGACGATTTCCACTTTGCGGTCAGCAAGCAAGAGATAAATCAGCACGCCATTATTTTCTTCCGTATCCCAGACCCGCAGCAGGGAAAAAACATCGATCGCGCGGTGGCGCGCCGTCATCCCCGCCCATAGCTGCCCGGTCGTGAACTCGGCCTCAATGGCGAAGCGCACTTGCCCGCGATGTGATTTTTCGCCCGCCGCAACGGCGCGCGTAATCGCATCCAGCGTGGCCGCTGGAAACTGCCGTTTGCGAATGATCGGTGACATCCACACATGGCGAAAAAAACGTTTTAACCAAGTCATCTCAGTCCATGCCTCACCAGCTACCCGACGAGCCGCCGCCATCAAAGCCGCCACCGCCGCCACTGAAACCGCCACCGCCACCACCGCCACCGCCGCCGAATCCGCCGCCAGACATCCAGCCGCCGCCGCGTCCACCGGCGAAATTCATCGCGCCCATGAACAGCACGATTGCGAAAATAATCACGCCAGCAACCACCGGAAACAGCATTCCGCCCGCCAGCCACCACGCCGCCGCGCCGACCGCGCCACCGGTGGCGGTTGCGCCGACGAATCTGCCCAGCAGCGAGCGTAGTAAAGGGCCTACGAATATGGCGGCGAAAATACCAAGCATCAAAAATGATTGGATATCCGTGCCACCCGTCACCGCAACTTTTTTTTGCGGCGGCGGTGGCAACGCCTCGCCTTGCAGCACGTCGATGATTTTTGCTACACCGTCGTCGATGCCGCCGGCGAAATCATTTGCGCGAAATTTCGGCGCGACGATCTCCGCGATGATGCGCTTGGCCATGGCGTCGGTGAGCACGCCCTGCGTGCCGCGGCCGGTGAGGATTTGCAGCTTGCGATCATTCTTGGCAACCACAAACAGCACACCATCGTCGACTCCCTTGCGGCCCAGCTTCCACGCATCTGTCACGCGCAATGAATAATCGAAAATCGTCTCGGGCTGGGTGCTGCCAACGATCAGCACGGCAATCTGCGCGCCCTTCTTCGCTTCAAACTCTTTTAGTCGCGCCTCGATCCGGCTCTCGTCCGCCGCCGAGAGCGTGGCGGTAAGGTCGGTGACGCGTTTTTCCAGTTTGGGAATGGCGATGAAGTCGCCTTCGGCCGCATCAACCGCACAAGCCGCGAGCGCCACCCACAGCGCAACGAACGCGAGCAGCGCGCGGTAAAAAAATTTGACCCCAGCCTCGACCGGGGTGACAAATCTCATTCGCGTGTCGTCGATGTTGCCAATGCCGCGCGTGATTTATTTCGCGGGTGCAGGCGCAGCTGGCGCGGGCACGGCAGCTGGCTTCGCACCGAAATCAACTTTCGGTGCAGTCGAAATCGCTTTCTCGTTTTCCACCGTGAATTGCGGCTTCACCGCGTAGCTGAACAGCATCGCCGTCAGATTGGTCGGAAACGATCGTGTGAGGACGTTGTACTGCTCAACCGAGGTGGTGAATCGATTGCGCGCAACCGTGATGCGGTTCTCGGTGCCTTCGAGTTGCGATTGCAGCTCGCGGAAATTGGCGTCCGATTTTAGTTGCGGATAATTTTCCGCGACCACCAGCAAACGCGACAGCGCGCTCGACAGCTCGCCTTGCGCCTTCTGGAAATTTTTCAGTGTTTCCGGATTGTTGACCACGTCGGCACCGATGTTCATCTGGCCGACCTTGGCGCGCGCATTGGTCACGCCGAGGAACACATCCTTCTCCTGCTGCGCGTAGCCCTGCACGGTCGCAACCAGATTGGGAATCAAGTCGGAGCGGCGCTGATATTGATTCAGCACCTCAGCCCAGGCTTTTTTGACACCTTCGTCTTTCGTCTGAAAGTCGTTGTAGCCACAGCCGGATAAAGTGACTATCGCGGTCAAGCCAAAAATCAGTGCCAATTTGCGCATGGTTGTCTCCAGAAAAAATTCGGTCTAAAAAATTGCATCACTGCAGCCGATAAGTATGGCCGATTATGCCAAATGCAACTGCGTTTGCAAGCGGCTTTGCCAAAGTCACATTTTTGTTGCGGTCGTTGCCAACAGTCTAACCATTTCGCGTTTGGCAAAAACCATGTCTTCCCAGGCTTTCAATTTCTCCGTGAGGCTCCGCAGCAGATACGACGGATGGTAGGTGGCGACCAACGCGATGCCGCGATATTCATGCAGCGTGCCGCGCATCGACGCCATGCTTGCATCCGAGCCGGTCAGGCGCATGACGGCGGTCTTGCCGAGCGCCACGATCAGCTTTGGCTGAATCAAATCGATCTGGCGATCCAGCAGCGGCGCGCACGCAGCTGCTTCATCCAGGTTCGGCGTGCGATTACCGGGTGGACGGCACTTAACCACATTGGCGATATAGACTTCACGACCGCGTTGCAAGCCAGCCGCGGCCAGCATCGCATCGAGCAACTTGCCCGACTGCCCGACGAAAGGCTCGCCTTCCTGATCCTCCTCGGCACCGGGGCCTTCGCCGACGAACAACCACGGCGCGGTTGGCGGGCCGACCCCGAACACGGCCTGTTTACGCTGTTTGCAAAGCCCGCAAGCGGTGCAGGCGGCGCTTTCCGCTTTCAATGCGGCCCAATCCATTGACGCGATACGCGCGACGCGTGCGGGGTCATTCGGCATCGGCGCGGCAACGGTGGTCTTGGTGAACTTTGGTTCCGGAACGGGCGCGCGATTCGTTGTTACCCGCGCCTCCTTCACCGCATTTTTCGGCGCGACTTCAGCCGTCGCCTTCGCAGGCAGGCGTCCCTGTTGCTGGAAAGTTTCCAGCAATTCCAGCTCGTGCAAAAAATCCTCAAAGGGTTTGGTGCTCACAGGATTTTCTTCGCAATATTGACGCCGAGAAACAAGGCATCCTCACGTCCCGTCACGGCTGGATAGTAGTCGCGACGCACCCCTAATTGTTTGAAACCGAATCGCTGGTAGAGCTTGACGCCCGCGACATTCGACGGGCGTACTTCGAGATAGAGCATGTCGCGCTTGCCGTCCTCGGCCCTATCGAGCAGAAATTGTAAAAATTGCGTCGCCACGCCGCGTCGCTGCCAGCGGCTGGCCACCGCGAAATTGAGCAAATGCGCTTCATCGAGTGCTGTCATCACCACCGCGTAGCCAATCAATTCACCGCCCGTCCAGCAGCTCCAGCATTCGTACGCGCTCAACAGTGAGTCGCGGAAATTGCCGACGGTCCACGGAAACACGTACACATCCGACTCGATCGCAGCGACCACCTCGAGATCCTGCTCGCGCAGGGCGCGGAAGGATAATTCCGGCACGGGCGGCGCTGCAAGTACGGCGCTCATGATGGAACCGCGTCGCGCTTGGCGGCGTGATGCGCGCGGCGCTCGTCAATCGTCATCGCCACTTTGTTGCGCAGATATAGTGGTGCCGCGTGTTCTGGCGCGATTGCGCTTGCCATACCGGCTGTTGCCAATTGCCACGCCGCAATTTGTGCGACGTCGATTGCGCGCGGCAGCACACCGGCCATCACGTTCGCGATCTGGTTGCCGTAGCGCGCGGTTAGCTCGCCACTCAGTGCGGCAACATCGAACCCACTACCGAGCGCCGTCCAGCCGTCGCCGTCGAGGGCCGGCAAGGCATCGGGCTTGACCAGCATCGGTGCGATGGTCGTCTGCCAGCCCGCACCGCGTGCCACTGCAGCCGTTCGGTCACGCTCATAAGCGGCAAAATAAATTTCGCCCATGCGCGCGTCGATTGCCACGATTACCCGCGCAGCACCCGTTTGCTCTGCCAGCGCCATCTGCGTCGGCACCGCTACCAATAATTTGCCGATGCCCAGCGCCAATCCCTGCGCGAGGCCGCATGCAATACGCACACCGGTAAACGATCCGGGCCCCTGGCCGAACGCGATGGCATCGACATCACGCAGCGTAACACCGGCTTCTGCGAGTAACTCGTGCAGCAACGGCATCGCCAGCTCCGAATGACGCTGACCGGCATCGATGTCACGCGCAAACGGTGTACCGTCGCGCAAAATCGCGATGGACAGGCGTTCGGTGGAGGTTTCAATGGCGAGCAGGTTCATGGCGCGGGTCGGTTACACAAGCGTCAATTATATGCGGCGCAACGCGATGACAGAGTCGGACTCCCCGCTCGGGATTCTGGCGAAAAAGCGATGAGAATGCGAATGGCTAGTCCGCGACTGTGTCCGGCGTTGCCATCGCCACCAACACCGTTTTAGGCGAACCACCACGTTCCGACATTCGAAACCACCAAACCGCCGCCTTCTTGACCGAAACATAGCCGCCAACGCCATCAACGCCATTGATGAGTCGCCCGGCAACCATTCCAAGCGTTGGCTGATGACCAACGACGATCACATTTTTTTTGCCTCCCGGCCAATTCGCAGCGCGAAGGATCGCGTCTGCGCTTGCGTCCGGCGCAATCGAGGCGATTGTTTCCACCGGCATGTCAAGCGCCGCTGCCGTTTGCTGCGCCCGTACCGCGGGGCTGGCGATGACACGCCAGTGACTCGTGCGCGTTGGCAGATTGCCGAATTGTGCGTGCAGCCAATGCGCCATCTTTGCCGCTTGCGCCTCACCGCGCACCGTCAATCGGCGCGCGTGATCACTACCGGCGCTGTCTTCGGCTTCGGCGTGACGCCAGAGAATAATATCCATTCAGCTAATCGCCTCGATTGCCGTGGGTGCTGGATTTGCAACCCGCGTGGTCAGATATAGACCGACGAAAATTAATCCCACACCCACCAGATGAAACCAGAATAATCGCTCGTCCAAAAACAGCCACGCCAGCAGGCAACCAAACACCAACACCAGATGCATGAACAATCCGGCGACACTCGGCCCGACCGCCTCCACGCCGCGGTTCCAGAAAATATAGCCGATGAACGATGGCAGCAGCCCCACGTACAGCAATGCCGCCGCCACGCCCCACGACCATTGAATGGACTTGCCACTGCCAAGTTCCCATACGTAGACCGGCGTCATCGCGATCAAGCCGATTGCCCCGCATACGGCGAGCAACGCCAGGCCGGGAATGCCGTCAGGCCGCCATTTCAGCACCAGCGTGTACAAGGCCCAAAGCAACATCGCCGCCAGCAGGATCACATCACCTCGATTAAATTGTAGCGTCGCCAGTGTTTCCAAATGTCCCTTGGTCAGGATCGCCAGCACGCCGACCAGTGAAACCGCCACGCCCAGCATTTGTTTGGCGGTTACGCGTTGCTTGAAAAACATCACGCCGAGCAGAATGATGATCACCGGAATGGCCGAGTACAGCATCACGCCGTTGGTGGCGGTGGTGTATTGCAGGCCCACGTAGGAAAGCAAATTGTGAAAGCCCATGCCGAGCACGGCGAGCAGCACGATGATGCGGCGACGCTGCCAGATCGTTGCCCAATGGCGGCCGATTTGTGACCACGCGAACGGCAGCATCAGCGCGACCGCGATGACCCAGCGCCACCACGCAAGCGCGACCGGTGGTATCTGCCCGTCGCTGACAACCGCGCGGCCAATCACCCAATTGCCCGCCCAGAACAAGGCGGTGAGGGCGAGAAGGATGTACGGGGAAACGGAATGGAGGAGTTTAGGCATGATCACAAATCAGCAACGCGGACACAAAAAAACCCGCTCGACATAGCGGGTTTTTTATTCGCGTTGCAGCTGGCGCCGCTATAAATACAAAACCGCTGGAAATACCGCCACTGCCAGCACGATCAAAATCCACTCAGAGTTCCAGCGCTTCAGATGGCCGGTGTAATAAAGAATGATGCAAAGAATCGCAAAAACATAAAATGCAGCGAGTAACATTTTCTCTCCCGTGATGATCTGTCCGAGCACATTTTAGCGGCTCTTGTTACTCTCAAGTTACCACCCAAAGACAGTGCCTTCACCTGCTTCTGCTCGAACTATACCGCATCTTCGCCGGTCTCGCCGGTACGAATCCGCACCACCTGGCTCACGTCGGTGACGAAAATTTTACCGTCGCCGATCTTGCCAGTGCGGGCCGCTTTGATAATTGCATCAATCGCTTTATCCACCATCGCGTCGGCCAAAATAACTTCGACTTTCACTTTGGGCAAAAAATCGACCGTATATTCCGCGCCACGATAAAGCTCGGTATGGCCTTTCTGGCGGCCAAAGCCCTTGACTTCGGTAACCGTCAAACCGGTGCATCCCAGCTCCGAAAGCGCCTCGCGCACTTCGTCGAGTTTGAATGGCTTGATGATCGCTTCGATTTTTTTCATATTGCTCTCCCCATTATTTGGCGACGTACTTCGATGTTATCGGATAGCGCCAGTCTTTGCCAAATCCCCTGCGGGTAATTTTTGCGCCGACCGGGCTTTGACGGCGTTTGTATTCGTTCAGCCGCAGCAGACGCGTCACGCGCAGAACATCCGCGTCCAGAAAGCCCATGCCGACGATCTCGGACGGCGAGCGATCCTGCTCCATGAATAATTCGACGATCTGGTCGAGCGTATCGTACGGCGGCAATGAATCCTGATCCTTTTGATCGGGTGCCAATTCAGCACTCGGCGGACGGCTGACGACGCGATCAGGAATGACCCGCGACACGCCGTTTCGGTAGGCACAAAGTTTATACACCAGTGTTTTTGACACGTCTTTGAGAATTGCGAATCCCCCCGCCATATCGCCATAGAGCGTCGAATAGCCGACAGCCATTTCGCTTTTGTTGCCGGTGGTCACTACCATCGCGCCAAATTTGTTGGACAGCGCCATCAGTAGCGTGCCACGCACGCGTGCCTGAATATTTTCCTCCGTCGTATCGGGCTTGGTGCCGGCAAACTCGCCTGCCAGCGAGATCTTGAACGCTTCAAACATCGGCGTCACGCCAATTTCAGAATAGCGGATGCCGTGAATCTGCATCATTTCGCGCGCATCATCGAGCGAAATTTGCGCGGTGAATTCGGACGGCATCATCACCGCATGCACGCGTTCGCGGCCGAGCGCATCGACCGCGATTGCCAGCGTCAGCGCCGAATCGACACCGCCCGACAAGCCCAGCAACACGCCTGGAAAACCATTTTTATTTACATAGTCACGCAAAGCCACTACCAGCGCGCGATACACGCTGGCCTCGGTCGACAACGCAGGATGCACATCACCGGTGATACGGCCATTGGCGAATTCAACAATGCCCAGCGTCTCTTCAAATTCCCTTTCCTGATAGCCGACCGCACCATCGGCATTGATGCCAAACGAGGCGCCATCGAACAGCAGCTCATCCTGCCCGCCAGTCCAGTGCGCGTACAGAATCGGCACACCGCTTTCCGCAACGCGGGCGCGCACCACGTCGTAGCGCGTTTCCAGTTTCTTGAAGTCGTAAGGCGATGCATTGGGAACGACAATCAATTCTGCACCCGCCGCTTTCGCCGCTGCCACCGGCTCTGCAAACCACACGTCCTCACAAATCAGCACGGCAATTTTTACGCCCTCGTGCTCGAACACAAATGGCTGATCGCCGGTTTCAAAATAACGCTTCTCATCGAACACCTGATAGTTTGGCAGCCGCTGTTTCAGATAGGTGCCGGTGACGCGGCCTTCCTCGATGAGCGACGCCGCATTGTAAAGTTTGCCGTTTTTTACCTGTGGGTGACCGACGATGACTTTGATGCCGGCGACTTTGGGTGCCAGCTCCGCAAGTGCTGCCGCACACGCAACACGAAAATCGCGGCGGAATAATAAATCCTCCGGCGGGTAACCGCACAGCGCCAATTCGGGCGTGACCAGCAAGCTTGCACCCGCCAATTTCGCCTGCTCGGCGTATTGCAAGATGCGCTCCACATTGCCGGTGAGATCGCCGAGCATGGGATTGAGTTGAGCGATGGCGATTTTCATAAGCGCGTTGGCATCAAAAAATTTGTGGTGTGTTGAGTGGCTCCCTCACCCTGGCCCTCTCCCGAAGGAGAGGGGACTTTATCCCCTCTCCTTCGGGAGAGGGCTAGGGTGAGGGTGAGGGTGAGGGTGAGGGAAAAAGTACGGGTAACATTACGTCTTAATTATAAGGTTCCATACACAGGCAATTGCACATGCGCGAAGTCGAATTAAAAGTCCTTGATTCCCTCACCTCCATCCCGCCACGAGACTGGGACACCTTAACGGGCAACAATCCCACTTTAAGCCACGCGCTTCTGCAGTCGATGATCGACGCTGGCTGCACCACCGCCAAAACTGGCTGGCTGCCGCAATTTCTCACGTTGTGGCGCGAGATTGAAGGACATCAAACCTTGTGCGGTGCGGTGCCACTGTACGTAAAAACCCATTCCTACGGCGAGTATGTATTCGATTGGGCGTGGGCGGAAGCGTACCAGCGCCACGGCCTCGATTACTATCCAAAACTTTTATCCGCAGTACCTTTCACGCCCTGCACTGGCGGGCGGCTGCTGGCGAAAACTTCTGCTGATCGGAAACTGCTCGTTGACGGACTGTTAAGTCTTGCCGCGCAAAGTGATGTGTCATCGATGCACGTGCTGTTTCCCAATGCAGATGACCACAAATTATTGATCAATGCGGGCATGATGCCGCGCACCTCAATCCAGTTCCATTGGCAAAACGCTGGCTACAAAAGCTTCGATGATTTTTTAGGCACGATGAGCCACGACAAGCGCAAGAAGGTGAAGCAAGAGCGGCGCAAGGTGGTCGATGCAGGCATCACCTTCAAGCGCCTGGTCGGCACTGATATTAGCGATGCCGATTGGGATTTTTTTGTCGAATGCTACGACCATACTTACCGCGCGCACTTCTCCACGCCGTACCTTAATCGCAAATTTTTTGGCCTCATCGGCGCACGCATGCCGGACAATATTCTGCTGATTGTCGCCGAGCGAGAAGGCAAGCCCATTGCCAGCGCCTTGAATTTATTCAGCGGGCACACGCTCTATGGCCGCTACTGGGGCGGCCTCGCTTTTCATTCTGGCTTGCATTTTGAAACCTGCTACTACCAGGCGCTGGAATTTTGCATCGAACGCGGCATTCAAACATTTGAAGGCGGCGCGCAGGGCGAACACAAACTCGCGCGGGGTTTTCTGCCGGTGAAATGCCATTCAGCGCATTGGCTGAAACATCCGCAGTTTTCCAAAGCTGTGGAAGATTTTCTGCGCCGCGAATCCGGCGGGATGGAGCAATACGTGAACGAGCTTGCGGAAAGTAGCCCGTTCAAATCTTGACGCACAAACTCCATGATCGGCGGGCGTTTCCAGACAGTTCCGCCCTGTGTGCCCCGTAAACAGGCTTTCTACGCTCGCGCCTGCAACATCTGTCGACTCACAGCAGGTTGCCACCTACAGAATGCAACCCGCGCCAGAATCACATCACGGATGCGGATGAATGTTATCCACCCAGTACACGGCCTCGGGATTTTCCGCTGCCGGGATGTCGAGATTCACCACCACCGGGTCTTGTCCGCTGCGCAACAACACGCATTCCAGCGCTTCGTTTTCGCTGGCGTTTATTTCCTGATGCGGCACGTAGGGCGGCACATAAATAAAATCACCGGGGCCGGCTTCGGCGATGAATTCCAGCCTGTCGCCCCAGCGCATCCGCGCGCGGCCTTTCACCACGTAGATGACACTTTCAACCGGGCCATGATGATGCGCACCGGTTTTGGCGTTTGGATGAATCGTCACCGTGCCAGCCCAGATTTTCTCAGCACCGACGCGCGCAAAATTGATCGCCGCTGCGCGCGACATGCCGGGTGTTTGCGCGGTGTTGCCGTCGAGGCAATCGGCGGGGATGACGCGCACACCGTGCTGGCGCCACTGCGTTGGTTGGTCTTCGTCGCTCACGGTCTCTCCCTCATTTTTAACGCGCCAATTTTAAGGCATGCCTTGCGCCGAGACCGCGCCTGCGCCCAAGAAACTTAACGTGACAAGCGGCATGAAAAATTTGCGCATGGTTTTGTCCTTGGTAAATGGGCTAATTCGTGAGTCGGATGTAATGGGTTCAATATTTAATCTTCAATTCAAAAAAATAGAAAAATCCAGTATTGACGCGGTGTTTGGAGCACAAATGCCTGGAAAGGCGCGCCAAATGGCGATCTGCGCGACGCTATGCGGCGCATGCTCTTGGCCAAAACTCATCAAAAACAATAGTTGGGAATATATTCCCAACTACAAAAAATTCTGGTATTATGTTTCCATCGGGTCTGAAAAGTGATCTGGCGTAAACACACATCGCCAAGCATCGCAAGACGGAGGGTGAAGCGTCCCGCCCGATACAGCCAACTAAAGGAATCAAACATGAAACTGAAATTAAAACTGGTTACGCTTGCAACAGCCGCTCTTTTGAGCACATCTACCTATGCGACCGACCCGGACACACAGGTTGTCGAGTACTACCACCCGCTGCTTAAACATTACTTTATCACCGCATCGGCAACGGACACGCGCCTCGTCGATTCAGGCGGCGCAGGCGAAGGCTGGGTTCGCACCGGCCGCACGTTCGGCGCATGGTCCAGCCGCAACGCCGCACCTGCCGACGCGACCTCGGTTCGCCGCTTTTATTCGGAGGGCGCCAATTCGCATGTGTATGTCGCAAGCAACGCTGACATCAGTCTGCTCCAGGGTCTGGAAGCCAAGGAACGCGCATCCATCGTTGGCACAGCCAAGCGCTTTTTGGGCTGGGGCGACGAAGGTGAAGCGTTCTTGACGGTACTGCCCAAAAATGGCCAGTGTCCAGCAGGTACTGACGCGATCACGCGCATCTATAACGACCGCAATGCGAATAGCGAAGGCAGTAACCATCGCTATGTCTCCGATGACTCACTCACGCTTAGCATGACCGACCGCAACTGGCAGGCCGAGGGCGTCGTGTTTTGTTCACCGGTAAGCACCTCGAGTACCAGCGCATCGGCCAGCAGCAGCGCTGCCGTCACCGCAGGAACCTACAGCGGCACGGTGCAATTCAAATTCGAAGAACCCGGCAAACCGGAAGTGAAGGTGCGCAACGCGCTGTCATTAACGCTTGCGGCGGACGGTGCGCTTACGGGCGCTGGCGGCGGCTGCAAATTCACCGGCACGGTGGCCGCTAAAAACGCCACGGCAAGTTTGCGTGGTGGTGCACTGACTGCAACCGGATGTACCGACGCGCGCTTTAACGGCAGCTACAGTCGCGTCGAAATCGAGCAGCTCAGCGCCGGTAAAATCGACATACGCTTAAAGCTTGGTGACAACGCAGCTGAGGCGCAAATCGAAGGCGTACTCACCAACGCCAACACCACGCCAGCACCGACGCCTCCGCCGACGCCCGTACCCTCGGATGGTGCTGCGCTAGCGGGTGATTATTCGGGGACATTGGCGGTGATGATTAGCGAGCGGCCATCTGGCCAACCGGAAAAAATTATCCTCAACGTGAATCAACTTGTCACGATAAAGGTAACCTCCACCGGCGCGATCAGCGGCGCGGTTCAGGGATGTTTGTTCAGCGGAGCTCTCATACCGGCTGTCAACAATCGATTTACCGGCAGCATCGTGGTGACCGGTTGCATCGAACCACGGCTGAACGGCAACTACACGGTTGGTGTACATCTTGAAAATGGTGGCACCGTTGAAGTTGAACTGGAGCGCGAAGTTGAAGTGGGCGGGGTACGCACCAAGGTCAGCATCGAAGGCGATCTTGCGCGCAGCACACCAGTAACGACACCACCAGCGCCGCCAGCAGCAGGAATTGCCATCGCAGGTAGCTTCGCGGGTGACGCAAGCTTTTTTGCAACACGCCGGCCTGCCGACGGCAAAGAAGTCACCGTGGTGGACAAAACGCAGGCCTTGACGCTCACCGTGAGTAGCACCGGCAAAGTGACCGGCACCGGTGGCGGCTGCAGCTTTAGCGGCAATGTTGCGAGCAGCAGTGCGGCACCCGGCGTCTTTACCGGCACCATCGTCGCAGCCGGTTGCACCGACGCCATCATCAGCGGAAGTTTTGCCGCCACTGCGACCCGTGAAGATGCAAACGGCCTCGAGCTTGAACTTGAACGTGAAGCGGAAACGAATGCTGAACGCGTCAAGGTCAAAATCAAGGCGCGTCTTAACAAGCAGTAAGCGCGATATTAGCTATATGTTTAAACCCTGTCGTTCCAGCGAAGTCCTGAATCCATTCACCCAAGGCGTTGACTTGTTGGGTGGGCGGGATTTCAGGCTTGGCTGGAATGACAATTTGGCGGGTACGACAAGCTGCATTCCCGCAGATCGCCATTTGCTGCGCTCTTTGGCCACAAAATGCCCGGAGAGGCGCTCCAGTGCTAGTGTTTTATAATCGCGGTCTAATTATTTCCGTTCGTGGAACGTGAGGCAGGGTTTCGTCGCGCATGCGCGACGCTGCCGAGCGCCAGAGCCCGATGCAGCGGGCGGAGGCCTGTCGAACCACGTCACTTCCCGAAGGTAATTCTCCCCGCCTTCAGCCCCACCTTGATCGTATCCTTCGCCGCGAATTTTCCTTCCAGCAAAGCTTTCGACAAGGGATTTTCAAGCTCCTGTTGAATCGCGCGTTTCAACGGTCGCGCGCCATAGACCGGATCAAATCCGGCCTTGGCGATTTCGGCGAGCGCTTCGTCACTGACGCTAAGGCCAATTTCCATCGCCGCCAAACGCTTTTCAAGCCGCTGTAACTGGATCTTCGCGATTGCCGCTATTTGCGCTTCGCCGAGTGCGTGGAATACCACGATCTCATCGATGCGGTTGATAAACTCAGGCCGGAAATGCGTGCGCACTTCGGCCATCACGGCGATCTTGATCACGCCGTAATCGGAACCCGACATCGCCTGAATCTGGTGCGAGCCGAGGTTCGAGGTCATGACGATCACGGTGTTTTTGAAATCCACCGTGCGGCCCTGACCATCGGTCATGCGACCGTCGTCGAGCACCTGCAGGAGCACATTGAACACATCCGGATGCGCCTTCTCGACTTCATCGAACAAAATCACGCTGTAGGGTTTGCGACGCACAGCCTCGGTGAGATAGCCGCCTTCGTCGTAACCCACATAGCCGGGCGGCGCGCCGAGCAGCCGCGCGACGGAATGTTTTTCCATGAACTCACTCATGTCGATGCGAATGAGATGGTCTTCCGAATCGAACATGAATCCGGCGAGCGCTTTGCACAGCTCAGTTTTACCAACGCCAGTGGGGCCAAGAAAAAGAAACGAGCCATAGGGACGACTCGGGTCGCCGAGGCCCGCGCGGGAGCGGCGGATCGCATCCGACACCAGGCGCACCGCTTCATCCTGCCCGACAACGCGACGGTGCAAATTGTCTTCCATCTTGATCAGCTTTTCGCGCTCGCCCTGCATCATTTTTGAGACCGGAATACCGGTGGCGCGGGATACGACTTCGGCGATTTCGTCGGCACCGACTTGGGTGCGCACCAGCCGCGTTTTGGCTTGCTTGCCTTCAGTTTTTTCGGCCTGATGCAGTTGCGCTTCGAGTTGTGGCAGCGTGCCGTATTGGAGTTCGGCGAGTTTGTCGAATTGGCCTTTGCGTTGCAGGTCGGCCATTTGCGTTTTGATCTGCTCGATCTCTTCACGGATGTGCTGCGTGCCTTGCACCTGGGCTTTCTCGGCCTTCCAGATTTCTTCGAGATCCGAATATTCCTTTTCAAGCCGTTTGATTTCTTCCTCGATCAGCTTGAAACGTTTCTTCGAGCCTTCGTCTTTTTCTTTCCGGATCGCTTCGCGTTCAATCTTCAACTGGATCAAACGACGCTCAAGTTTGTCCATCGACTCCGGTTTGGAATCGATTTCCATTCTGAGACGTGCCGCTGCTTCGTCGATCAAGTCGATGGCTTTGTCAGGCAGGAAGCGATCCGTAATGTAGCGGTTCGACAGCTCTGCCGCCGCGATGATGGCAGGATCGGTAATCTCCACACCGTGGTGCGCCTCGTAGCGCTCCTGCAAGCCGCGCAGAATGGCGATGGTGGCCTCCACGCTCGGCTCACCCACCAACACTTTTTGGAAACGGCGCTCAAGTGCGGCATCTTTTTCAACGTATTTGCGATATTCATCGAGCGTGGTCGCACCGATGCAATGCAGCTCGCCGCGCGCCAACGCAGGCTTCAACATATTGCCGGCGTCCATTGCGCCTTCGGCTTTGCCGGCACCAACCATGGTGTGCAATTCGTCGATGAAAACGATCGTTTTGCCGGCATCCATCTCAAGCTCTTTCAATACCGATTTCAAACGCTCTTCAAACTCGCCGCGATATTTTGCACCCGCGAGTAATGAGGCCATGTCGAGTGACAGCACGCGCTTGTCTTTCAGCGACTCGGGCACCTCGCCGTTGATGATGCGCTGCGCGAGTCCTTCCACAATCGCGGTTTTACCGACACCGGGTTCGCCGATCAGCACCGGATTATTTTTGGTGCGGCGCTGCAATACCTGAATCGCCCGGCGGATTTCATCGTCGCGACCGATCACTGGGTCGAGCTTGCCCATGCGCGCGCGTTCGGTGAGATCGGTAGTGTATTTTTTCAACGCTTCGCGCTGGCCCTCGGACTCCTGATCCTTGACGCCATCGCTGCCACGCACCGCCAGCACGGCGGCTTCCAATGCCTGTTTGTTGGCGTCGTGCTCTTTGAACAATCTCCCGGTATCGCTTTTATCGTTCAGCAAGGCCAGCAAAAATAATTCGCTGGCGATGAATTCATCGCCCCGCTTGGTGGCTTCCTTGTCGGTGAGATTGAACAAATTACTCAAGTCCCGCGACACCGAAATTTCGCCGCCCTGCCCTTCGACTTTGGCAAGATGCTTGATGGCTTTTTCGAGTGCTGTTTTCAGCCTTGGAACGGCGATACCGGCGCGCGCGAGCAACGATGCGGTGCCACCGTCCTGTTGTTCGATCAGCGCCAGCAGCATGTGCTGCGGCTCGATGAAGCCGCTATCATTACCCAGCGCCATGCTTTGCGCGTCAGACAGCGCCTGCTGGAATTTGGTGGTAAGTTTATCCATGCGCATTTGGTGTTTCCCCGAAAAACTTTAAGTTGTGTATGAGTTGG
>JAYVXF010000211.1:0-4923 GCA_043793345.1 Betaproteobacteria bacterium
CTGCTGAAGCACCCGGGCTATTGCCTCGGTTACAAGCTGACCGCCTATCGCAGAACGGTCTGCTACATCACCGACAACGAGCTATACCTGAAGTCCGACCCGCGCTACGATCTGGCCTATGTCGAGCGGCTGGCCAATTTCGTCCGCGGTGCCGACCTGCTGATCACCGACACGACCTATCGGGATCACGAATACCCGTCCAAGGTGGACTGGGGTCATTCCTGTGTCAGCGAAGTAGCCGACCTCGCCGCCCGGGCCGAGGTCAAGCGCTTGCACCTTTTCCATCACGACCCGGACCAGTGCGACGACGACATCGATCTCAAACTGACAGAAATGCGCGAAGCGCTGGTTCGTCTGGGCGCGGATGTGCAGTGCGATGCGCCGGCCGAAAAAACGAAACTGACGCTCTAGGGCAATAAAAGCGAGGTTCAGCGAGGTTCAGGAGGTTCAGGGTGAGGTCTAGCTAAGTAGCACCACGATGCTACGTAGCTAGACCTGACCCCGATGCTGCAAACTACAGGCGACGTTGGTGCGCCCTGCGAGGCAAAACAAAATCACCGACGCGAATTTTCCTGCATCGAAATTTGCAGGCCACCCCATCGCGCGGCGGCGAAGTTGTAAACCACGGCGACCAAGGCACCCATGAATGACGCCACCATAAACGTAATGAGTAACATCGTGAGCGTTGGCAGGTACGTCATCAGCGGCTCTTGCCACCAGTATTCAAATGACCGAAATTGCAGGAGGCCAAACACAATGAAAAACAGTCCCAATGGCAGTGCAAATAATACGCTGATGATGGCAGAGAGCCTGGCGGCGCGCGATACGGAAATATGGGTGATTTCGACGTTCATTACTTTGCCTTCCGGTTATGGACTTCACGAGTTGTGACAATAAGTCTAGTCCAAACATGGGGCGCGATGTCAATTTGCGCGATAGCGCGGCGCGCAGTAATGGCGCAAATAAAAAAGCCATATCTTTCATGATTGACAGCTTTGCCAAAAAGTTGAGTACTTAGTGGAAGGCGGAGGTGGCGCGTTCAAAGTGCGTGGTTGCTTTGGGAGACATGGCAGTTGTCGTGCTCAATATCTTTCCAATATAATTGCGCCGTCATTTTGAGGCGTATCCCCTGGTGCAGATGGGCGTGGAATGATGGTAATGGCCGGCAACCCCTGCTCTGTCCGCCGACGCGCAATAGCCGCGAGCGTGTTCGCGAATTGAACGCCTGAAAACTCTTTAGCTTTACCCAAGCCGGCGGCTTCTTTCGTCATCGACGTGTTGGCCTGCACGAGCATCATTTCGTCGCCAAGCGCCGTTCCAAATGAAATTTGGGGTCAGGTCTCCCAATTCCCATTTTTACTCCTCGCCCCTTTCAAACCCTGCCACCACCCGTTCACCGTTGAGCTGGATACGCCAAAGGCCAGTGCGATAGCAGTCGGTAGGTTGGGCTGGGCTTCATCAAGCCCAACGTCGATGCTATTTTCACGTCAATCCCGTTAGGCACGCACATGTGCGGCGTGCGGCTGCTTGGCATCGGGCAGCTGATACTATCATTGGCAAAGTTGGCGCGGGTTGATGTTGGGCTTGATGATGCACAGCCCAACCTACGCGCTACGTCATTTGTTTGCGACACAGGCGCTGCTATCTGGCTACGATATTCGCACAGTACAAGAATTACTCGGGCATGCCGATGTGAAGACGACGATGATCTACACGCACGTACTGAACGTGGGCGGAGGTGGTGTGATCAGTCCGCTGGATCGGCTGTAGAACAGCGATAATGTGGTGGTGATGTTTGTCGACTTATGAGGAGCTTCTCGATACCCCATTCCCGGCTGCCCCCGGCCTCAAGCGTACCGGGGCAGGCTCTGAGCTTCGCCTGTGCTGCGCCTGTCGAAGCATCGTACGGCTAATCGGGCTACGTTGAAGCAATGGCTTAGCCCATATGTGCTTCGACAGGCTCAGCACGAACGGAAATTTTTAGAAGTCCCCTACGCCATTTAATATTAAGACACTAGCACTGGCGCGGTATGCAGGCCATAAACGGCTGAAACGCCGCGCCAGTGCTGGTGTTTGGCATTTGGGAACTTCTAAAAACCCTGTCGTACCGGCGAAGGCGTCAAGGCACGCCTTGACTCCAAGTTTTATAAATACCGGATACTGTTGGCAAACTTGGATCCCGGCCTGCGCCGGGAAGACAATTTCGAGGTTTTTAGAAGCTCCCATTTGGATTGGGCCTGTTTATGAACGATCTCTTTTCTCAAAATACGCCCCCATCCCAGCCCCCCGTGGCCGGGGGAAGGAGTCGATCAGTCAGTACGAAATTAAGTCGCATTAAATACGAAGCACTACACTACTTACCCGTCCACAGCGGATTTCTCTTCGCAACAAACGCGTCCACTCCTTCCCGAAAGTCGCTGCTGCCGTAACACCGGCGTATCAGGTCTTCGCCATCGGGCAGGTCACGCACCAGCAAACGCCGCAAACTTTCCTTGGTCACCGCTTGTGTCACCGGTGCCAGCGCCGACAGACGTTCGCACAAGGCGGCGGCCGCAGCATCCAGCCCGGCAGTCTCACAGATCTGACTTAGATAGCCGCACGCCAGCGCTTCGTCGGCGTTGAGTATTTCAGCGAGGATCAACATGCGCTTGACGCGCTGCACGCCGAATGCGGCGCTGAGGCGCGCCAGATTGGCAATCGACAAACAATTGCCGAGCGTTTTGGCAATCGGCACGCCAAAGCGCGAGGCGGGCGTTGCGATCCGGAAATCGCAGGCGGTGGCAATCGCCAGACCACCGCCGATGGTCCAGCCATCAATCACCGCCACCGTGGGCATCGGCAGTGCTTCGAGCTTGCCAATGCATTCCTCGATCTGGCGTTCGTAAGCGACGCCGTCCTCACCGCTTTGAAAAGCGTTGAACTGTTCGATGTCGGTGCCGGCAACGAAAGCCTTACCGCCCGCACCGCGAAACGTCACCACCCGCAACGTGTGGTCAGCCTGTAGCTGCGTACAGATTTGTCCGAGCTTCTCATACATGGCCCAGGTCATGGCATTGCGTGCCTCGGGGCGGTCAAACACCACCGAGGCGGTGCCAGCCTCGATGGATAGATGAACCACGCCCGCATTCAAGTTGCTCATGGTGCAAACGCGCCTTGCACTTTGAGCGCGGCGCGCTCTTCAGCGCCAATGCCCAGTTCGGCGAGTATCGCTTCGGTGTGCTCGCCCAACAGGGGCGGCGGCATGCGAACTTGCTGCGGTGTGGCTGAGAGTTTGACGGCGAAACCGATATTGGGCACCTTGCCCTCGACCGGATGATCGATCTCGATGCGCATCTGGCGGTGGCGTCCGTGCTCACTTTCAAACGCCTGCGGGTAACTCAGGATAGGCCCGGCGGGAATGCCGACTTCGAGGAATTCTTCGACCCACTCGGCGCTGGTTTTTTTGGCGAAGGAAACTTCCAGCGCCTCGATCAGCGCCGCCCGGTTGGCGAGGCGCAGCGAGATGGTTTTAAAGCGCGCATCGTCGAGCAAATCCTCACGCCCGAGGACACCGCACAACTGCGTCCACAGTTTCTGGTTGGTGGCACCCATGACGAAGTAACCATCGGCGGCTTTGACCGCCTGATAGGGCGCGCTCATGCGGTTGGCGGTGCCCAGCGGCTCTGGCGGCTCGCCGGTGCCCCAGTACTGCGAAATATCCCAGATCGAGAACGCCATCGCCGAATCGAATAGTGACGCGTCGATGTACTGCCCTTTGCCGGTGGCCTGGCGGCCGATGTAGGCTGCCAGCATCGCGTAGGTGGCAAACAGTGCGCAACCGATGTCGGCCACCGGCACGCCAGCCTTGACCGGCGGGCCACCGGGGTAACCCGTCACACTCATGACACCCGACATGGCTTGCGCCATCAGGTCGAAACCCGGGCGGCTCGCCCACGGACCGGTTTGACCAAAGCCGGAAATGCTCGCGTACACCAACGCCGGGTTGATGGCGCTCAAGGTTTCGTAGTCGATGCCGAGGCGCTTCACCACACCGGGTCGATAGTTCTCAACCAGGATGTCAGCTTGCTTCACCATCCTCAACAGAACATCACGCCCGGCCTTGGACTTTAGGTTCAACGCGATGCTGCGCTTGTTGCGGTTCATGTTGAGGAAACCCATGCTGTCGCTTCCTTTCATCTTGAAGCCCATCGAACCGCGTGTCTGGTCGCCGCCATCGGGTGGCTCGATCTTGATCACATCGGCTCCCATATCTCCCAACAGCATGCAGGCGTAAGGCCCCGCCATCACCTGGCATACGTCCAGCACGCGGACGCCGGCCAGCGGCAATGGACGCACATTTGTACCGTTCGCGGTCGCGCCTTCGTTCGCTGACGCTGGTTTCATGGTCATGCCTCAACCTTGTCGCCAGCGGCTTTCACCACCCTGGCCCATTTGTTTGCTTCCGCCACAATGAAATTGCCGAATTTTTCGTTTGATCCGCCGCCGTCCTCAGCGCCGTACTGCTCGAACTTCGCGGCCACGTCCGGCATCGCCAGCACCTTGGTGATGTCTGCATTCATGCGTTTGGCCATGGCCGCCGTCATGGTGTCGAAGCGGTAATCGATCTGCCCGCCGATCAAGTCGATGAGCATCGAGCCGGAACCTTGGTAAGGCACATGGATGGCATCGACCCTGGCGGCGATGAAGGTTCTGCATTGCATGATTGGTCTCCGTGTATTGTCTACTTGCAACGAAGCGGAAAGCGCTTCAAGGTGCGCAGGCTTGAGTGGATGCGTCTGGCATTACACAGCAGTCAGGAATATTGACGACAATATTCATCCTGCAACGTCATTCCCGCGAAGGCGGGAATCCAAGTTTGGCTGCGTGAACTTGGATTCCCGCCTTCGCGGGAATGACGAACCCTGATTTGAAACTGTCGCCATT
>JAYVXF010000212.1:0-4912 GCA_043793345.1 Betaproteobacteria bacterium
ATGCTGAGTGACTGTGGTGTGCATCTCGAATCAAAAGCGTTTTCGATTGGTTTTCGCATCGAGCATCCGCAATCGCTGATTGACCACGCGCGCTTGGGCGCGAATGCGGGCAATGCATTATTGGGTGCGGCCGATTACAAATTGGTTCACCACGCCAGCAATGGTCGCAGCGTTTATAGTTTTTGCATGTGTCCCGGCGGCACGGTGGTGGCAGCGACTTCGGAAGCAAACTGCGTCGTCACCAACGGCATGAGCCAGTATTCGCGCAACGAGCGCAACGCCAACGCGGGCATCGTGGTCGGCATCGATCCGCGCGACTATCCCGGCGGCCCGATGGCGGGAATCGAATTTCAGCGCGTGTGGGAATCACGTGCGTTTGAATTGGGCGGTGGCACCTATGAGGCACCCGGACAATTGGTCGGCGACTTTATTGCAGGGAAAAAATCGACGCAATTCGGCGAGGTGATTCCGTCGTACCAGCCCGGTGTGCATTTAGTCGAGCTCGACACCAGTTTGCCGGACTACGCGATCACGGCGATTCGCGAAGCGATTCCGGCCTTCGACCAACAGATTCGCGGCTTTGCGATGCATGACGCGATACTCACTGGTGTCGAAACGCGCACCTCATCGCCGATCCGCATCACGCGCAATGAGGATTTTCAGAGCCTCAACGTGAAGGGACTTTTCCCTGCGGGCGAAGGGGCGAGTTACGCCGGTGGCATTTTATCGGCGGGCGTGGACGGCATCAAGGTGGCGGAGGCGGTTGCGCGCTCGATGCTGAAAATGTCCAGCACTTAAACCGCCGTCATGCCACCATCGACCGACAGTATTTGCCCCGTCACATAACTGGCCGCGTCGGACGCTAAAAAAATCGCCGGGCCCATCAAGTCTTCATCGCCGCCCAAGCGCCCCATCGGCGTCATGCCGAGAATTTGTTTGTCCAATACTTTCAATAAACCATCGCTCATTTTCGACGGAAAAAATCCCGGTGCGAGCGCATTCACACGGATGCCGTATTGCGCCCACTCGCCTGCCAGCGCACGGGTGAAATTGATGAGGCCGCCTTTGCTGGTGTTGTAGGCAATCGTCTGCATCGGCCCGAGCTGGCCGCGCAATCCTGCAACCGAGGCCACAGTGATGATGCTGCCGGATTTATTCGGGATCATGCTTTTTGCGCCGACCAGTTGCGTCACCAGCCAGGTGCCGGTGAGATTGATACCGATGACTTTGTTCCACGCGTCGAGCGGATATGTTTCTGCAGGCGCACCCCATGACGCACCGGCGTTGTTCATGAGGATGTCGATGCGACCAAAATGTTTGAGCACCGCATCGACCATCGGCTCGAGCGTGTCGGGCCGGGCGAGATCGCTGGCAAATGTGAATACGTCATAGCCCTTGGCGATGAGCTCCGCCTTCGCGTCACTCAATTCATTTTCTTTGCGTGCCGTCAACGCGAGCTTCGCCCCCATCGCACCAAAGCCATGCGCCATCTGCAGCCCCAAGCCGCGTGAGCCGCCGGTGATCAGCGCGACACGGTTCGATAAATCAAAAAGTTTGGTGGCGTTCATGGGTGGTCTCCGTTGTGTGATGTTGATTCTGACACGCGTTGCGAAGACGTGATTTGAGCGGTGAACTCTAGCACTGGTGCGGCTCGTGGCGTGTTTATGCTCTGTGAGGCGCACTGCTGCTGGAGTCTGCATTATTGCGAAATAGCACAATCAATCACAGCCGCAACATCGCCCGATTTGGCGAGCGCACCTCCGCGCAAGTTTGCATCCCAACCATCAGCGTAAAATGTGATTTTCTCCACCCAAGCTCCGCCGCCAAAAGCCGCGTCGCTTCGAACCCCAAGGTTAATCAATGGCCCTCTCATCATCACCCGCATACGGCAACGTCCTCGACCTGATCGGCGATACACCGCTCGTCAAACTCACGCATCTCGACACAGGGCCCTGCGAATTATTCGCCAAGCTCGAATGCAATAACCCCGCAGGCTCGATCAAGGATCGCATTGGCCTGCGCATGATCGAGGCGGCCGAGCGCGATGGCAAGATCAAGCCTGGTGGCACCATCGTTGAAGCGACCGCGGGCAATACCGGATTGGGTCTGGCGCTTGCGGCCATCCATAAGGGCTACAAATTACTGCTGGTGATTCCCGACAAGATGAGTCAGGAAAAGATTTTCCATCTGCGCGCGATGGGCGTCGAGATCGTGATGACGCGCTCGGACGTTTCCCAAGGGCATCCTGAATATTATCAAGACATGGCCAAACGCATCGCGGCTGAAATGCAGGCTGCTGGAAAAAGTGCATTCTGCATAGATCAATTTTCCAATCCCGCCAACCCGCAAACGCACGAGGACTGGACCGCGCCGGAAATTTGGGAGCAGATGGAACACAGGCTCGATGCGGTGGTCGCGGGTGTCGGCAGCGGCGGCACCATCACCGGCATGGGCCGCTACTTCAAACGTGTCGCGCCGCATGTGGAAATGGTGTTGGCCGATCCGAAAGGCTCAATACTCAACGAGATCGTCAACACCGGCACGCACGGCCCCGCTGGCTCGTGGCTGGTCGAAGGCATCGGCGGCGACTACGTGCCTGCCAACCTCGACATCACGCTCGCGACAAAAGCCTACGCGATTCCCGATGGCGAAGCATTGCTGGCCGCGCGCGAGCTGCTGCAAAAGGAAGGCATCATGGGTGGCTCGTCCACCGGCACCTTGCTGGCGACGGCGCTGCGTTATTGCCGTGAGCAAACGACGCCGAAACGCGTAGTGACCATCGTCTGTGATGTCGGCGGAAAATATTTGTCGAAAATGTACAACGATTACTGGCTGGTCGATCAGGGCATTATCGAGCGACCGGTGAAGGGCGATTTATCCGATCTGGTTGCGCGTCATCACGGCGACCGCGCGACCATTACGATTAAATCCGACGATACTTTGCAGACTGCTTATGCACGCATGAAGCTTTATGATTTTCAGCAGCTACCGGTGCTGGACAACGAGCGTGTCATCGGCATCATCGATGAGTCGGATATTTTGATGGCGGTGATCGGCGATGAATCGCGCTTCAAAACCAAAGTCGTCGGCGCGATGACGGAAAAAATTAAAACCATTCAGGTGACTGAGCCGGTCGCGGCGCTGCTGCCGATTTTTGATAAAGGCTTTGTGGCCATCGTGCAGGATGGTGAAAAATTTCTGGGGCTGATTACGCGTTATGACTTGTTGAATTATTTGCGGCGGCGGGCGCTGTAACGGCACCCAAACCCCATCCTAGCCTTCCCCTTGAAAGGGGAAGGAACTCTAATCTCAACCATTCCGAGCTACTTGTTGAATAACTTTTTACAACGAACGCAGTAGATCAGCACCGTCGCGATTTCCACTTACAACCGCTATAACTCTCTCCCCTGCCAAGGGGAGGGCTGGGGGTGAGGCAGGGGTTTCGTCAAGCATGCTTGACGCCTGCCGAACGGTTGCTCGCGGCAGCGGGCAACGCGCACTGCAAGTGGGGTTAAGGTGCCCCCGCGCCGCCAACGGAAAATCACTAACTCATAACCGAGCACAAAACATGACAAGCAAACACCTCTTCGGCACCCGCGCCATCCACGCCGGACAATCGCCAGACCCCACCACGGGCGCGGTCATGCAGCCGATCTACGCCACCTCCACCTACGTGCAATCGAGCCCCGGCGTACACAAGGGCTTTGAGTACGCGCGCACCCACAACCCCACGCGCATGGCCTTTGAGCGCTGCGTGGCGGACTTGGAGAATGGCGTGCAGGGCTTTGCATTCGCCTCCGGTCTGGCGGCCTCTGCGACGATTCTGGACACGCTGGACACGGGTAGCCATGTCATCGCGCTGGACGATTTATACGGCGGCACTTATCGCTTGTTTGAAAACGTGCGCAAACGTTCAGCGGGACTCGAATTCACCTTCATGGACATGACCGATCCAGCAAAAATCGAAGCCGCCATCAAGCCCAACACGAAAATGATCTGGGTAGAGTCCCCAAGCAATCCCTTGTTAAAACTCGTCGACCTTTCTGCAGTCGCGGCCATCGCAAAGAAACACAAACTGATTTCGGTGGCCGACAATACCTTCGCCACACCGTACGTCCAGCGTCCACTCGATCACGGCTTCGATCTGGTCGTGCATTCGGTCACCAAGTATTTGAACGGCCACTCCGACATGGTCGGCGGCATGGTGGTCGCGCGCGAAAAAGGTGAGCTCGCCGAGAAGCTCACGTATCTGCATAACGCTATTGGCAGCATTCTCGGGCCGTTCGATTCGTTCCTCGCGATGCGCGGATTGAAGACACTGCATCTTCGTATGGAGCGCCATTGCGAAAGTGCACTCGCGATTGCCGAGTGGTTGACGACGCATCCGAAAGTGGAGAAAGTTTTTTACCCCGGTCTTGCCTCGCATCCGCAACACGCGCTCGCAAAAAAACAGATGAACGGCCCTTCGACAGGCTCAGGACAGGCTTACGGCGGCATGGTCACGCCGATTCTCAAAGGCAATCTCGACGACTCGCGGCGATTTCTTGAGCGGCTTAAAATTTTTGTTTGCGCGGAAAGTCTGGGTGGCGTGGAGAGTCTCGCCGAGCATCCGGCGATCATGACGCATGCTTCGATACCGGCGCATATTCGCAAGCAATTGGGGATCAGTGACAGCTTGGTAAGGCTGTCGGTGGGGGTTGAGGACCTTGCGGATCTGAAGGGGGATATTGAGCAGGCGCTGGAATAGTGTGATGAAAATGCGATGGCATTTACGTCAGGGGAACATATCAAATCACCAAGCTTTGCGCGGACCTCAATAATCGCGCTATCCTTCTTTGATCGCAGAATTATTGTCGCAATCCTTCGAGGCCAGAATGGGTATCACCCGCAAAACCATTACCGTCACCGACCA
>JAYVXF010000213.1:0-39656 GCA_043793345.1 Betaproteobacteria bacterium
TGGCGTTTTTCACCGGCGCGTTCGCGTGAGATTGTGAAGGCGTTATTGGCGGAAAAGAAAAACGTCACCTACGCCGAGATCGAAGCACCGCACGGACACGATGCGTTTTTGCTCGATGACGCGCAGTATCACGCGGTGGTGCGGGCGTTTCTGTCGAAGGCCGCCGCATGATCACCCGCAAAGATTTCGAAGCAATCTCGCACTGGATCAAACCCGAATCCACTGTCCTCGATCTAGGCTGCGGCGACGGCGAGCTACTCGTCTATCTGGAACAATCACGTCACACCGTCGGCTACGGCATCGAGAACGACGACGCAGGAATTTTGCAATGCATCAACAACGGCGTGAACGTCATTCAATCCAATCTCGAATCAGGGTTGAAGGAAGTCAATGATGCCGCGTTCGATTACGTGATCCTCTCGCAAACATTGCAGGCGATGAAACGCACCGAAGCCGTCATCGACGAAATGCTGCGGGTGGGAACTGAAGCGATTGTCAGCTTTCCCAATTTTGGCTACTGGCAACACCGCTGGCAACTTCTCCGGGGACGCATGCCGGTCTCGGATGCGCTGCCCTTTGAATGGCACAACACGCCGAACGTACACATGTGTACGGTCGCCGATTTCGACGCGTTTTGCGCGCGCAAAAAATTGCGGGTGCTGAATCGGCTGGTGATGAATGGCGAACGCGAACAGACACTGTTGCCGAATTTAATGGGGACGTTGGCGTTGTATCGATTGGCGAAACGGTGATCGAATCAGCGTGAACTATGTTGCGTTATATCCGATCTAGTTCGTTACCGACAGACATTGGGGGCCGCCAATCTTGGTGGCCCCCAAAATTTTATGTCTTAGATATTTTCTTAAGCGGCGAAATGTACCAAATTGCCAAAGCCAAAAACATACTTGCAAGACTCGCCGCGATTCCTGCCTCATCCGATGGCTTGCTTAGCCAGACCCATATGGCCAAAGCAAAAATTGGGATAGAAGCATAGATTCGCCGGGAAAGCGGAATTCGAAGTTGTGATCCACATGCCGGGCAAGTGCCACCATGGGGCATACCCGTTTGAATGAATATGCGTAAAGAAATCTCGTTTTTTCCACAGCTTGGACAAACATGTTTCATAGTTCTCTCCTAACACGTTTTCGGGACTACGCATCTAAAATCCTAATACGCTAGTTACGGCATTTAGACTTGCACCATTGCCATACTGCTGTTTCATATGCCCCACATACGACTCCAACAGGTGGTGCCTCCACACCAATTGCACCACATCCAACTAATGCCCAAGCAAATATATTGTCACAAGTATCTTTGCACTGTTCACGTTCTTCTGGCGTTCTTGTTGTGTTCAAGAAATCGTTAAACAGTTGCGTCTGCCAATCGTTGACAAACATACTGAGGTCGTGATACGTCTCCCAATATTCACGATATGGGTCTGTCTCATCATCCACTACTACCGCATGGCGCATTGAAAATTTCTTTGTGGCACCAAATGCTGCCTGTTGGCTAGCCCAGCCTTTTGACACCGCTACAGTCGAAACATGTGGTGCTGCGCCCGTGCTAACTTTTCCGTCATCACACGAATGAGTTCCATCGATTTGAAAAACAACGGACGATCTTTTATAGCGCCATTGATGTCCCGCCAACCTTGCGGCAGTTGGAATCGACGAGTCGCCTTCGTAGAAAAACTCAATCTCAAAACCTGTTGATCCTTCCCTATGGAAGGCGGTCAACCTTTTCAAATGGTCGGTACGATGATGCCATTTTGCTCCGCTCTTTCCTCTCCAATCTCTCTCTGTTTCAGGTGAGTCGTTATGACTGTAATTTGCGGCGAGATCGCTGGCATGGCTGGACGTCGACGCGCCAAGAACTACAGCCGCCCCGCAAACGATGAGTATTTGCAGTATTCGTTTCATGCTCTCGCGCAAATAAGCTTGTAACGTGGCACTCAGTCCCAGTGGCGCGAAAGTACTCGTTGCAATATTCATTTTCATGGCGAATCTCCAAGTGTAGGCAATCACGATCATTGAGAAATGAAGCAACCGATTGATTAATCTCGAATATTTACCCAACGCATTATTAACACAATATTTGTACTAACCAAGCGTACTGTTAATTTACCCCCCCCCCCCGATCAAAAAGCAAGAGGAAAATTAACTATTGCAGCTTTTCACAGGAAACAAGAAAAAAAGTTACAGCTTGCGTTTTGCCCACTCAAGGCTCGCGCGCAGCAAGATAAGCAGCAATCGAAATCATGTCATCGAGGTTGAGCTTGTCAACGGCTGGCTTCATGAGAGCGACGTTTTGCCCGGCTCTGATGCCAGCCTGCAATTCATAGAGCTGTCGAACCACATAGGTCGGCGAGCGTCCGGAAATGGACGGTGTCGCGTCCATCCCGCGCAAATCCGCTCCGTGACAAGTGGCACAAGCGGGAACCTTGTCGGGCGATTTACCGGTCACCAACATTTCCCCTTTTTTGATGCTGCCGAGGGGCACGAAGGCCACGAACTTCGCGTGCGAATCGCGGCTTTCAAAGTGCTCGGGGTCTTCCGGCAACTCAATAATTCTCTGGCCAATCGCTTCTTTTGCGCCAGACTTGTTTTCTGTCAGGATCCAGTTTGCGATACTGATCTGCCCAACATATCCAGTCTCCACCACGCGAATATTTGCGCGCGGTTTCAGATTAGCGAAATACGTCGCGGCAATTTTTATTTCCTCGTCGGTGATTGCTTTCGAGAGCGCGATCATGAGCGCGTGCGGCGCTCTTTTTGGCAATGCGCTTGATCGCGACCCGCTCTTGTAGTCGGCCATCTGCTGAACGATATAGGCAACCGGCAAGCCGGCGATGCGGGCATTTTCAGGGCCGCCGGGGCCGTCGGCGCGGTGGCAGAAAGCGCACGCGAGTACATCCGGCATGCGTCCGCGTGCGGCGACTTCCGGCATCGGCGGGTGTTCTTGCGGGTGCCAATCTGGCGCGAGGAAGCGGTTGCGTGTTTGGGTGAGCGTCAATCCGCCTGCGCTATCCGGAACGCGTCTGATGCTGCCGTCATCCGCAGCGGGTTTGAAGTCGGGCGGGTTGACGGGGTATGCCCAGGCCGGCAGATCGATCGCCGAACACACAGATGAAATGAACATCAGGCTTGATATCCATAGGACCAAAAAAAAATTTGATTGATTGCGCCATCATTCCTCTCCCCGCTTGGCACGCGATAATTTACGGGTTGCGCCAATTATGCCTTGCCCGGCAGTTTTCGATTTCTGCATTTCACGCGCATGCCAAGGGTTGCGTCTGGCGCTGTTAAGTTCACAAAATCGGGCGCAGCTTATCGCATCCTTGTTTATAAAAGCGCATCGCAATCAACCGCGCAGAAAATTTTCGGCCATGCGTTTGGCACTTATCTCGCACGCCTCTCTCAACGGCCCCTCAATCGCATCCAGCGTTGTCGCTTGTTGCCAAAATGCAATCGCCCATTCGCATGCATCGGCCTGATCGCGGGCGTACGATGGGGTAACCGACCGCTCCGCGACGGCCGTGACGTTGAGCTCACCACTCTGCGCGTTGGGGCGCCACATCATCGGTAGCATGTCGTACACAGGTGCCAGACCCAGCGCAGGCCTCCGGACATCGCGCTCTACACCGTCAACGAAGAACGACAAATTGCCAAAGTGCATATCGGTGTTGCCAATGAATTGACCGAACGCATAAATTCGTGCGACTGCACTGAGATCGGTCGGCGTAATGAGTTTTTTATTGGCGAGCGCTTCTGCGCTGTGAATCCAGTTTCTGCGCGGGGCATGGACAAATTCACCGTGCAACGCGTCGACGGCAACGACGTGGCGTTTGCCCTCCATACCGAGTCGATCAAAGCGTTGCGACTCAAGATAAGTGCGGGTGGGGCTCTCGACAATCCGAGTGTGGGCGACCGCAATACCGTGTTCTCGCAAAATCGTGTGTGCCAAGTGTTCCAGATGTAGTAACGCGCGCCAGCGCTTGCCGAAGGGCGTATCGCGGGGCGGCGTGAACTTGACGATGAGGTGGCGGTAGTTGGTGCCCTCTTTGATCTCGGTCAAAAATTTGGGCTGCTCTCCACCCGCACTGGATCCCGCTGGCAGCGTCTTATTGATGGCTTCGGCAAGATGGTCATAGTGCAAAGCGCGCGCGCCAATTTCCACGGGCGTTTCGCGAACGAGCCGACCGACAATCTGGCCAAGGCCAAATGCCCCCGGCGGGTCAGCGGCATGATTGACGGCAATGTAGAGCGCTTGCTCTGCTGTCCATGCATCGGGATCGCCCGGAAAATCGGGCCGCAATTGCAAATATTGCCGACCCAGAAACCCCTGCGGACGAAGCGGTTTCAAAAACCAGGGCAACTCGCCCGGCGCACTTACCCATTGTTTCTTCGTCTTCGTTTTCGTATTTGTGCGTACGACGATTTGACGATTGTGCAACTGCGTCAACGTGCCAAATTCGCTGATGTTGCCGGCCTCATCCGTGAAATGGAGTGCTTGATTTGCCGGTAAACCAAGAATGTCTTTTGCGAGCGCGTACCGCGAACTGCGCGCGGCACCGAGTTTGCAAATCATGTCGCCGTGCTGGGCAATTGCCAGTGAAATGCTCGGCTGGCTTTTACCCGTCGCCGCTTGAATCTCGGTCGCGCTTAACGATGCGTTTGCCGATAGCAGTGCAGCAATTTGGCTTGCAAGCGGGGAGAGCGCTTGTCTTTCTGAAAACGCAACGAAAGAGTTAATTTGATTGATCATTGATAGATACCTGTTTACTAAGTATCTGTAACTAATATGATTAAGTCAAATTATTGATAAATATATTAATAGATACTTAATATAATTGGATGGTGGCACGGGCGTTGCATCGGTCGGCGAAAGCCTGCTTGCCAAATGGCGCTGTTATTTCGCGTGCAGCGACAAATCTGCCGCTATGGATATTAGAAAAGCAGATTTCCCGCGATGCTGGAGATGGCAGCTAACCGCTTACGACGCAACACTTTCCTCCAGTTTCTGCTGCACCTCAAACCACTTCCACTCCTCATCAGCCAGCAGCGTCACGACTTCGCCTTGCCGCTTCAACATTTCCTGCAAACGCGTTTTGTTGTCGTCCGAGTACGCAGTTTCGTTCGCCAGCCACTGCACGATGTTGTCGCGCTCGGTGGTCAGGGTTTTCATTTCTGATTCCAGAGCCGCGAGTTTTTGCTCTAGCGGCTTTCGCGCGTTGGCGGTGCTCTGACGAGACGCGGCCTGCTGACGCTTTTGATCTTTGCGATCAGGCGCTTGAATTTCCGTATTGATTTCGCTGCTAACTTTACTGGTAACCTCTAGCAATGGCGCGGCTGCTGGCGCACTTTTGGCTGAAACGCCGCGCCGTTGCTGGGCTTGCACTTTTTTCACATGCTCTTTTGCCCACTGTTTGTAATCATCCAGATCACCGTCGAATTCCGCCACCGTGCCATCGGCCACGATCCACAATTGGTCCGTCGTGGCCTTCAACAAATGCCGGTCGTGCGCGACCACCACCAGCGTGCCGTCGAATTCCTGCAAGGCCTCTGCGACCGCTTCGCGCATTTCAATATCGAGGTGATTGGTCGGCTCATCGAGCAACAGCAGATTCGGTTTTTGCCAAACGATAAGCGCCAGAGCCAGCCGCGCTTTTTCACCGCCGGAAAACGGCGCAATACTGGCGTCGGCTTGCTGGCCGCGAAAATCAAAGCCGCCGAGAAAATTGCGAAACTCTTGCTCGCGGGTGCCGGGGTCAAGCCGCTTCAGGTGTTGCAAAGGCGATTCCTGCGTGCGTAGTTGCTCGACTTGATGCTGCGCGAAGTAGCCGATCTTCAGACCCTGACCCTCGTAACGTCCACCACTTTTCAACGCCAGAGTACCGGCCAGCGATTTCACCAGCGTCGATTTGCCCGCACCGTTGGGCCCCAGCAAGCCGATTTTGTCGCCGTAAAATAATCGCCATTCGACTTTATCGAGAATGGTTTTATTTTCGTAGCCGAGCGTCGCCTCCTTCAGATGCAAGAGCTGGCGTGGCTTCGCGTCGGGTTCGCGAAAGGAAAATTCAAACGGCGAATCGATGTGCGCCGCCGCGATCAGCTCCATCCGCTCCAGCGTTTTCACACGACTTTGCGCTTGCTTGGCCTTGGTCGCTTTGGCTTTGAAGCGGTCGATGAAAGAATGCAAATGCGCGACTTGTTTTTGCTGTTTCGCGTAGGCCGATTGTTGCAGCGCGAACTGCGCGGCGCGGGCACGTTCGAACGCCGAATAATTGCCGGTGTATTCGTTGAGTTTTTTATTGTCGAGATGCACAACCGACTTCACGACGTTGTCCAGAAAATCCCGATCATGGGTAATGAGCAGCAACGTACCCGGATAACTTTCCAGCCAGTCTTCGAGCCACATCACCGCATCAAGATCAAGGTGATTGGTCGGCTCGTCGAGCAATAGCAAATCGGAACGGCACATCAACGCTTGCGCAAGATTCAATCGCATCCGCCAGCCGCCGGAAAATGTCGCGACCGGCTGCTCCTGCTGCGCCGCGCTAAAACCCAATCCGGACAGCAACGATGCTGCGCGCGATTTGGCCGCGTAGCCGCCGATGTGGTCGTAATGCACATGCAGCTCAGCGATGACTTCTCCGGTGGCGTGGCTGGTTTCGGCATCCAACAAATCTTTTTCAACCGTGCGCAACTCAACGTCACCGTCCATCGCGTAGTCGAGTGCAGTGCGCGGGCTCTGCGGGGTCTCCTGCGCGACGTGCGCGATGACCCATTTTTCGGGCAGGTAAATATCGCCGGCGTCCTGATGCATCTTGCCGCGCAGCAGCGCGAACAAGCTCGATTTGCCGCAGCCGTTCGGCCCGACCAGCCCGACTTTATGTCCTGGAAATATGGTGAGGTTGGCGGTCTCGATCAGGCGCTTGGCGCCGCGGGCGAGGGTGAGATTGGTTATTCTTAGCACTTAAATTTCGCTTATAGATCGTAGGCGTAGTCAATCGACAGCGGCGCATGGTCGCTGAAGCGTTCATCTTTGTAAATGCGCGCGTATTCTCCCGTCGAAGCTATGCCCGGTGTGGCAATGTGAAGATCAATTCGCCAGCCGACATTTTTGTCCCAGGCCGCCCCGCGATTGGACCACCACGTGTACTGATCCGGCAGCGGAATGAGACGACGAAATACGTCGACATAGCCGACCTCATCGTAAAGCTTGGTCAGCCATTCGCGCTCTTCGGGCAGGAAGCCGGAATTCTTTTTGTTGCCGCGCCAATTTTTCAGATCGATTTCTTTATGCGCAATATTCCAGTCGCCGACGATGATGACTTCACGCGCCGACTCTTTCAGTTTTTTCAAATACGGCATGAAGACTTCCAGAAAACGAAATTTCTTTTCCTGTGCCGCTTCAGAGGCCGAGCCCGACGGCAAATAAAGTGAGATCACCGAAAGATTGCCGAAATCGGCCTGCAAATAGCGGCCTTCGTCATCGATCCATTTAATGCCGGTGCCGACAATCACTTTATCGGGCTCGCGTTTGCAATACATCGCCACGCCCGCATAACCTTTTTTCTCGGCAGGATGATAAAACGCATGCCAATTTTTCCACACGCGCGCAGCCTCCGGCACGTCGCTTTCCAGCGCCTTGATTTCCTGCAGGCAAATGACATCCGCCTTCTGGCGTTTGAGCCACGTGAACATGCCTTTGGTGGTGGCCGAACGGATGCCGTTGCAATTGACGCTAATAATGCGCATGGGTATTGAATTTCAAACCGGAAACCGCGATTATGATGGATTACCGTACTGCACTTCCAGCCAATGACATCGAGTACTGATTTCCGCCAGCAGTTTGTCGAATTCGCCATTCAACAAAATGCACTCTGCTTTGGTGAATTCAAAACCAAAGCCGCTCGCTTGTCGCCGTATTTTTTTAATTCCGGTCTGTTCAGCGATGGCGCTGCGTTGGCCAGGCTGACGCGGTTTTATGCGCAGGCGGCAATTGCTTCCGGCATCAAGTTCGACATGCTGTTCGGTCCGGCATACAAAGGCATTACGCTTGGTGCCGGCATGGCGATCGCGTTGGCCGACATGGGCCGTAACGTGCCATTTGCGTTTAATCGCAAGGAGGCCAAGGATCACGGCGAAGGCGGGCTGATCGTCGGCGCGCCGCTCAAGGGGCGCGTGCTGATTATTGACGACGTGATTTCAGATGGCGCATCGAAGCGCGAGTCGGTGGAGATGATCCGTGCGGCTGGCGCAATACCGGCAGGCGTGCTGATCGCGCTGGATCGCCAGGACGTGGGCGCAACGGCGGGCAGCACCACTTCTGCTGCGCAGGAATTCAGCCGGAACGCGGGTGTACCCGTTATTGCGGTGGCGACGCTTGCCGACATGATCAAATATCTGCAACAGCAACCCGACGAACGCGATAAACTCGCAAAAATCGAAGCATACCGACATCAATACGGCGCCACGCTATCAACATGACCCCTCGACATAAATTTTTCACCCCATGCTCGTTTGCAGCGTTTTTTGTCGCGCTGTTGATGGCCGACCCGGCGCATGCCCTTTTCAAATGCGTCGATGACAAGGGTGTGACTTACTACGGCGATACGATGCCGCCGCAGTGCGCCAAAAAACCCGTGGTCGAAATGAGCCAGCAAGGCAACACGGTGCGAAAATTCGACGCGCCGCTCACGCCCGAGCAGCTCAAAGTGATTGCGGACGACAAAATTCGCAACAAGGAAAAAACCGATCGCATGGCGCTGCAAAAACTGCGCGATAACGCGCTGCTCTCCACCTACGGCGCGGAACGTGAATTTGATATCGCACGCGACAAAGAGATCGCCTATCTCGACTCGCGCCGCGAAACCCTGTCGGCGCGCACCGGTGAGGTCGACAAAAACCTGACCAAGCTTTCCAACGATATGGAGTTTTATCAGGCTGGTAAGAGTAAAACATCCAAAATCAAGGAGGCACCCGCACAGCTCGTGCAAGACCACAAACGCGCCGTGAATGAAGCCACAGGTCTGCGCGCCGAGATCGAAAAAATCGACAAAAACAAAACGGAAGTTCGCGCGCGCTACGATGGCGAGAAGGCACACTGGAAAAGCCTGAAAGGCGGCATGCCTGCCGGAACATTGCTGGAAGATCAGGGCAACGTTGCGGCCACACCGGCGCCAGGCCGCGAGATCGTCGGCCAATCGCCCGTCCCGCCGGGCCGACCCAAAGGCGTCGCCAACTGCGAGAACAAAGTTTACGAATGCACAATGGGAATTTTGTACACCTGCCGCGGGTCGGATCTCGGCGCGCCAGGCGTCAATCAAAAAGCCGTCAAGTGCATGGAAAACCGGCGCTGACGGCAAGTTTTCGCGCAGGCGAAAAAACGCACCTTGTCGCCGCACCTGTCGCTTCGCCAAGCGCGTTATTAGTTCGCGTTCAGGAAATTCGTGTACATACCAAACCATTTCAACGAAGCTGATCGGCAACGCATTGCTGCGCTGATCGGCGATTTTGGTTTCGCCACGCTGATTTCCACCACAGAGGATGGCCCACAGGTAACGCACGCGCCGGTGCAACTTGATCTTAATCGCGACGTGCTGATTGGTCACATGGCGCGCGCCAATCCACATGCGGCGGCACTGCAAAACGGCGCGGCTATGCTGGTGATTTTTCACGGCCCGCACAGCTATGTGTCACCGACCTGGTACATCGATGAACATCCGCGTGTGCCGAATGTGCCGACGTGGAATTACGCGGCTGTTCACGTCACCGGCACCGTGACCCGACTCGACGACGACCAGGCAAAGTGGAAAATCGTCAGCGAGCTGGCCGCACAGTACGAAGCCGGTTCGGTGTCGCCGTGGGATCCGCGCGGCCTTGACGCGCATGCGGGCAAACTCGATGCGATTGTCGGCTTTGAAATCGCGATAGAGAAAATCGAAGCGAAATTTAAGCTATCGCAGAATCGTTCGACGCAGGATCAGGAAAGCGTCATCGCCAGATTGGCATCGAGCGACTCATCTGAGGCGCGGGCAACAGCGTTGTTGATGCGGGAGAATTTGGCGGGGAAGTGACTTGTGCCGAGCCACGAGGTGTTATCCAATACTCGTCGCGGCCTCCACATGCGCCGCACGCACCGCCTGCGTGACCGGCTCGCCGACCGGCGGCGATTCGAAGCCACCTTGGGCAGACTTATTGACGAGGCATTCACCGCGTGCGGCACCGACCCCGAACGCGGGCACGTTGAGATCACGACCAAATTGGTGTAACGATTCCACCAGTGCCGCCGCGCGCTTCGCGCCGTTTTCCGAATCGCGAAAATAGGCGGTGTATGCGGCGCCAGTCGTGGCCGTAAAGTCGACCGCATTTGCCCGCAAAAACTGTGCGCGCAAACCATACGCCTGATCCGGCGTCAACCCATCCAGTGCCACGGCATGAACGACGTTAAGCGACAGCCATGGCTCGGCGTAGCCATCGGGCTTTTTCTTGAAGAGGCTTAGAAGGTTGGAGAAAATCATGGGCAATTATTCCGATAGTTTTTTCTTCAGGATCTCGGTCACCTGCGTGGGGTTCGCGGTTTTGTTGCTCGCTTTCATCACCTGACCGAATAGGGCGTTGAGGGCTTTTTCTTTTCCGGCTTTGTATTCTTCGACGGATTTTGGATTGGTGGCGATCACGTCATCGACCATTTTTTCGATGGCGGTGGAATCGGAGACTTGTTTCAGCTCTCGCCGCGCGATGATTTCATCGACCTCGTCTACGCTACGCATCCCCCCATCTTGGCGATCCTCATCCCAGAATTCCGAAAAGAGCGCTTTTGCGGTTTTCAACGATATTGAGCCGTCATGCACTCGCTCAAGCAGACGACCCGTAGTCTCGGCGCTAACCGAATACTTGTAGTAGGGTTCATCTGACTCGTTACGCTTTCGACTGAATTCGCCGACTACAAAATTTGCACAAAGCCGAGTGTTAGCGGGCACGCGTCCTTTGCCCGAAATTTCAATTCTCGGGCCATTGTCCACAACTCCACGAAAGAAATTGCAAATCGTGAGATCGAGCGTTAGGGCGATCGCTTCATCTGGGGAAACCGCATATGTTTTCTGTAACCAAATAGACATTGCCGAAGGCACGTTTAAGACCGTCCCGGTTTCAAAATCTATCGACATTTCGTCGCGAAGCGAATCGACCCACCCTTCTGAAATCTCCAACGGCAACAAATCCGGATCCGGAAAATATCGATAGTCCATCGCATCTTCCTTACTGCGCATCGAGCGGGTCTCATCGCGATCCGAGTCGTACAACCGTGTTTCCTGTACGACCTTGCCGCCTTCCTCGAGTAACTCAATCTGGCGACGAATTTCATATTGAATCGCGCGCTCCAGAAAGCGGAACGAATTCACGTTTTTGATTTCAGCGCGAGTACCTAATTTTTTGTCGCCCGCGCGCCGCACCGACACATTCGCATCGCAGCGAAATGATCCTTCCTGCATGTTGCCGTCGCAAATGCCAATCCACGTAACGATGCCGTGCAGCGCTTTCGCATACGCAACTGCCTCTTCGGCAGAATGCATGCATGGCTCGGTGACAATTTCGAGTAACGGCGTCCCCGCACGATTCAAATCAATGCCCGAGACACCGCTGGTTTCCAAGCCCTCGTGCAACGATTTGCCGGCGTCTTCTTCAAGATGCGCGCGTGTCAGTTGAACGGTTTTCTCGACACCGGCCACAACAATCTTTACCTCACCACCAACCACCACCGGCAACTCGTATTGACTGATCTGGTAACCCTTCGGCAGATCGGGATAGAAATAATTTTTACGCGCAAAAATGGAGCGTGACGCAATTTTTCCATTCACCGCAAGACCAAATTTGATCGCGCATTCCACCGCCGCTTTGTTCAACACGGGCAACGTTCCGGGCAGCGCGAGGTCGACCGCGTTCGCTTGCGTATTCGGTGAAGCACCAAACACGGTTGAAGAGCCCGAAAAAATCTTCGATGCGGTGGAAAGCTGTGTGTGCGTTTCCAAGCCGATGACGACTTCCCAGCCCGCTGGAATGGCGCTCATGCGAACGCCTCCGGGCGACGGGTATGCCAGTCGGTGACCTGCTGATAACAATGCGCAGCTTTGAGCATGCGGCCTTCATCGAAATAGTTGCCGATGATTTGCAGCCCGACCGGCATTCCACTCTCTCCGAAACCACACGGCACCGACATGCCCGGCAACCCGGCCAGACTCACGCCGAGCGTATAAATATCTTCAAGATACATCGCGACCGGGTCGCTCGATTTAGCACCGAGATCCCATGCGGTGGTCGGCGCGACCGGACCCATGATGAAATCGCACGACTTGAATGCTTCCTGAAAATCGACACCGATCAAACGCCGCACCCGTTGCGCCTGCAAATAATAAGCGTCGTAATAGCCGTGCGACAGTACATACGCGCCGGTGAAGATGCGCCGCTTCACTTCTGCGCCGAATCCCTCTGCGCGCGAGTTCGCAATCATCTCGGCCAGATTGTGATATTTTTTGCTGCGATGGCCGTAGCGTACGCCGTCAAAGCGACCCAGATTGCTCGAGGCTTCGGCTGGTGCGATCACGTAGTACGCAGGGATTGCAAGTCTGGTGCGCGGCAGCGAAATCTCGACGCGAGTCGCACCGAGTTTTTCAAATTCTTTCAACGCGGCCTCAACAGCGTTGGCAACATCGAGCGCCAGACCCACGCCAAAAAATTCTTTCGGCACACCAATGCGCACGCCCTGTAGCGGAACACTAGCACTGGCGCGGCTTCCAGTGGCATATGCCTCTGCGAACCGCGCCAGTATTGGTGTTTGCGCCTCAGACGTATTCAAGCTGGTCGAATCGCGTTCGTCAAAGCCTGCCATCGCATCGAGTAACAGCGCGCAGTCTTCGGCACTTTTTGCCATCGGCCCGCCCTGGTCGAGGCTGGAGGCGAACGCGATCATGCCATAGCGCGACACGCGGCCGTAGGTGGGCTTGATCGCGGTGATCCCGCACATGGCGGCCGGTTGGCGGAGCGACCCTCCCGTGTCGGTACCAGTGGCCGCAGGCGTCAAACCGGCGGCAATCGCGGCGGCCGAGCCACCGGATGACCCGCCGGGTATTTTGGCTAAATTCCACGGATTTTTTACCGGGCCGAATGCGGAGTTTTCGTTCGATGAGCCCATCGCAAATTCATCGCAATTTAATTTGCCGAGGCACACCATGCCCGCGCCGCGCGTGCCTAATTTTTCAACCACGGTCGCGTCAAACGGCGAAACGTAATCGGCCAGCATCTTCGAGCCCGCAGTCGAGCGCCAATCCCTGGTGACAAAAATATCCTTGTGCGCGACCGGAATGCCGGTAAGCGGGCCCGCTTCGCCGCGGGCGATTCGCGCATCAGCTTCACGCGCCTGACTGAGTGTGAGGCCGCGATCAATATGCAGGAAGGCGTTGACGACCAACGCACGCTCGGCGCGCGCCAAAAAATATTCGGCCAGCTCGGTCGCCGAAACTTGTTTCGTGTCGAGCGCGGCGCGGAGGGCGGTAAGGGTGGCATTCGCAAATTTCATCGGCGACTCAATCGAGTACCTTCGGCACTAAAAACAGACCGTTTTCCGCAGCCGGCGCGTTGGCCATGTTGGCGGCGCGTTGGTCGGTCTCGGTGACGCGATCCTCACGCAAGCGTTGCGACGTGTGCTGCATCACGTCAAGCGGGTGCGCGAGCGGCTCGATGCCCGTGGTGTCGACCGCTTGTAGCTCGTCGATCAGGTCAAAAACGCCGTTAAGCTGCGCTTGCAAGGCGCTGACATCGGCATCCGACACGGTAATTTTGGCCAGCACTGCTAAGCGCTTGAGATCGTCGGGAGTGAGTTTCATCGAAACCGGGACTTGCTTTACGGGGGGTTTGCAGGGAACGCAGGACGCGGCGGATGGACTACAAATGCGAGCCAAAGTGCCCTCGATTTGCGGTCAAATTGCCTGTGATCCGCACGCTTTTGGCGCGTTGATGCGGTATTATAGACGATTGACCGAAACACTCCGCCTGTCGAGGGGGAATAACGTTTTTCCCTCCAAGGGGAAACCGGCAAAAAGACAGTTTTTTAGCAACCGTGTTGGGCGTTTGGCGCATCCGCACGTGTTGCAGGCAGGTTCGACGCTTGATGTCTCGATTCAGCAATATTGTGGAATCGAAATTGAAGTCGGATCAATCCTTCACCCCAACCCTCTCTTCAGGGAGAAGGTGGGAAATGCGGCGCACAAGGACCGGTGTGCCGGCACCAGGAAAGGCAACATGTTTTCGTTCTTCTCAAAGTATCTCTCCACCGATTTAGCGATCGATCTGGGCACTGCCAATACCCTCATTTATGTGCGTGGCAAGGGCATCGTTCTCGATGAGCCGTCGGTGGTCGCCATTCGCCAGGATTCAGGTCCCAATTCGAAGAAAACGATTCAAGCGGTAGGTCAGGCCGCCAAGATGATGCTTGGGCGAACGCCCGGCAACATCACCGCGATCCGGCCGATGAAAGACGGCGTGATCGCCGACTTTCACACCACCGAGCACATGCTCAAATTTTTCATCAAAAAAGTCCACGACGCGCAGTGGTATCTGCCCAGCCCGCGCATCGTCATCTGCGTGCCGTGCGGCTCGACGCAGGTTGAACGGCGCGCGATTCGCGAGTCGGCGGTGGCGGCTGGCGCCTCGCAAGTATTTTTGATCGAGGAGCCGATGGCAGCGGCCATTGGCGCGGGCTTGCCGATTGCCGAGCCGACCGGCTCGATGGTGGTTGACGTTGGCGGCGGCACGACCGAGGTCGGCGTCATTTCGCTCGGCGGCATCGTCTACTCGGCCTCGGTGCGCGTCGGTGGCGACAAGTTTGATGAGGCCATCATCAATTACATCCGCCGCAATTACGGCATGCTGATCGGAGAGGCCACGGCTGAAAATATCAAGAAGACGATTGGCTCAGCCTTTCCGGGCAGCGAGGTGCGCGAGATGGAAGTGAAGGGTCGCAATCTCGCCGAAGGGATTCCACGCTCATTCACGATTTCGTCCAACGAAATTCTGGAGGCGCTCACCGAACCGCTCAATTCCATCGTCTCCGCCGTCAAATCAGCGCTCGAACAAACGCCGCCCGAGTTGGGTGCCGACATCGCCGAAAAAGGCATGGTCATTACCGGTGGTGGCGCGTTGCTGCGCGAGTTGGATCGCCTGCTGGTCGAAGAAACTGGCTTGCCGGTGATCGTGGCCGATGATCCGCTGACCTGCGTGGTGCGCGGGTCTGGTCGCGCGCTGGAGGAAATGGACAAGCTCGGCTCTGTATTTACCAACGAAACGTGATGCTTGATTTTTTGCTCCCTGCGGAGTCGTTGGTAATTCGTTAATAACGGGACCGGGTTGAATGTCAGCCTATCAAGAAAATTTCTTTTCCAGGGGCCCAAGCCCGCTTGCGAGACTGACTTTTTTTTCGCTTGCAGCGATTGCGATCATGATCGCCGATCATCGTTTTCAGGCGTTGGCGTTTGTCCGCCTTGGCGTCTCGGTGGTGCTCACGCCGATTGAGCAGACGCTGATGTTGCCGGGAAGAGCGACGCAGCGGGTGGCAACTTATTTCGCTGATCAGGATCGACTCGTTACCGAGAACGCGGCGCTGAATGCGCGGGTGATGGAGCTGGCAGCGGGCAATCAACAATCTCAGCTGATCCGCGCTGAGCGCAGCTATTTTGCATCGTTGAGCGACGCCAACAAGCGATTTGGTGATCGCGGCGTGGTTGCCGAAATCATTCGCGACGCGCGTAACCCTTTCGTGCGCAAAGTCATTATCGATAAAGGCAGCTCGCACGGCCTGTCGCCGGGCTTGGCGGTCATCGACGGCACTGGCGTGGTCGGCCAGCTCACGGCAGTCGGCATCCTCACCTCGGAGGTGACGCTGTCGACCGAAAAAGATCAGTCGGTGCCGGTCATGGGGCTGCGTAACGGGCTGCGCGCGATTGCCGTCGGCACCGGTCGCGATGGCACCATTGATATTCCGTTCATCCCTGTCGGTGCCGACATTCAGATTGGCGACGCGATGGTGACGTCTGGCATCGATGGCACTTACCCGGCCGGATTAGCGGTGGCGCTGGTGACGAACGTGGAGCGAAATCCCGCGTTTCAATTCGCCCGCATCACCGCCAAACCGGTTGCCGGTATTGAGCAACAGCGCTTTGTGAAAGTATTGACGCAGGAAGAATTGAAGGCTTACCCGCGACCGGATGTCGTGCCGGACGACGGCAAGTCGGGGCGTGAGCGCGTGACGCCCAAACGTCGCGAGGTCAGGTAGACACATGGATCTATCGCCCGTTTCCCGCGAGTCGATGCGTCCGCCTGCGCCGCTGCGCTTGCTGATCGGCACATTCGTCATCGCGTTCCTGCTCAATTTATTGCCCTGGAGCGGCGTCGCATTGCAGGTTTGCCCGGATTTTGTGCTGCTGATCCTGCTTTATTGGGCGGTGCATGAGCCGCGTTTTGTCGGTCAGGGATTGGGATTTTTTCTGGGGCTGTTAATGGACGTGGCAGACAGCGCGCTGCTCGGGCAACACGCGCTGATGTACGTGGCGGCCATATTTCTGGTGCAACTGTTGCGCGTACGCATGTTGCAGCTGAGTCTGCCCGCGCAGGCCTTGCACGTCGGCGCGATTGGCTTGCTGGCGCAGCTTATCGGCGTATTCCTCAATCTCTCGCTCGGTCGCGAATTGCCGGGGCCGTGGATGGCATTGCCACCGATTATCAGCGCCGTGTTGTGGCCCGCGATCAGCGTGTTGATTGCGTTGCCGGGTCTGCGCCGCCGTTCCGGGCAAATCAAGAGTTAGCGCATGGTCGGCACCGCAATCAAAAACCGCGAAGCGGAATTAACCATCTTTCGCAACCGCGCGCTGGTGGCGGGCGCGGTGATCCTGATCGCGTTCGGCGCACTGGTGGCGCGGATGTTTTATTTGCAGGTGATGAAGCACGATTATTTTCACTCGCTTGCCGAAGCCAACCGTATTTCGGTGGTGCCGGTGGTGCCCAACCGCGGCATCATCACTGATCGCAACGGCGTGGTGCTGGCCGCGAATTATTCGGCGTATACCCTGCGGGTGATGCCGTCCAAAATAAAAAATCTTGATGCAGCCTTTGATTCGCTGACCGGTATCGTCGACATTCAGCCGCGTGACCGGCGGCGTTTCAAACGCCTGCTTGAAGACAGCAAGAGTTTTGAGTCGCTGCCGATACGCAATCGTTTAAGCGACGAAGAGATCGCGCGCTTTGCGGTCAACCGTTTTCGTTTTCCCGGATTTGAAATCAGTGCGGGGCTGTTTCGCAATTATCCGTTCGGTGAAGTCGCCTCACACGCCATCGGTCACATCGGCCGCATCAATGACGCCGACTTGAAACGCATTGAGGCCAATAATTTAACGGTGAACTACAAAGGCACCGACCATATCGGCAAGCTCGGCGTCGAGGGCAGCTTTGAGGCCGAGCTGCACGGCACCACCGGCTCCGAACAAGTCGAGGTCGACTCGGGCGGACGTGCCATGCGTTCACTCGCGAAATCAGAATCCATCGCCGGCAATAATCTCACCCTCACGCTCGACATTAAACTGCAAAAAATTGCGGAAGCAGCGTTTGGCGATTTTCGTGGTGGTCTGGCGGCGATCGACCCGAATAATGGCGAGATATTAGCGCTGGTGTCCAAGCCCGGCTTCGACCCTAATTTATTCGTCGATGGGATCGATCCGCTGAATTGGGACCTGCTCAATAACTCACCCGATAAACCGCTGTTGAACCGCGTCTTGCAGGGCGCCTATCCGCCGGGCTCGACGATCAAGCCTTTCCTCGCTTTGGCTGCACTCGAATCGGGCAAGCGCACGCCAGAACAAAGCATCCGCGACCCGGGATATTTCGCATTGCCCGGTGTCGCGCATCGCTGGCGCGACGACAAGCCGGGTGGCCACGGCAGTGTCGATATGCATAAATCGATTGTCGAATCCTGCGATACCTATTACTACCAGCTCGCGTCCGAAACCGACATCGACAAGACGGCCGAATTTCTGTCGCGGCTCGGTTTCGGCGTCAAAACCGGCATCGATATCGACGGCGAGAAAGAAGGCGTTTTGCCGTCGCGCGCATGGAAAGAAAAACGCTTTGCACGCGGCACATCGGAGGCGCGCAAATGGTATTTGGGCGACAGCATTTCGGCCGGTATTGGCCAGGGCTATAACGCTTACACACCGCTGCAATTGGCGCATGCGATCGCTGCCATCGCCAATGATGGCGTTGCGTTTCGTCCGCATCTGGTGCGCGATGTCACGAGCGCAGGTGCCCTGCAGGGCCAGCAACGTGTGTCTGCCAAGACACCCAAGCGTCTGCCGTTCAAACCGGAAAATATTGCATTCATCAAACGCGCGCTGATCGGCGTGAACAGCGAAGTCGGCGGCACCGGCTTACGGGTTTTTTCCAAGGCGGCATACACCAGCGGCGGCAAGACCGGCACCGCGCAGGTATACGGCTTGAAAGGCGAAAAATATAAAGAGAGCGCGGTCGCGCAACTGCTGCGCGACCATGCCTGGTTCATTGCTTACGCGCCCGCCGACAAGCCAACCATAGCGCTTGCCGTGTTGGTTGAAAACGCCGGCTTCGGCGCGGCGTCGGCGGCGCCGATTGCGCGCGACGTCATTGATTATTTTTTGCTGGGCAAAATGCCTGAGCCGAGAAAACCCAAAGTGGTCGTCGCTAAAGATGAGCCCAAGAACGCTGATTGAGCGGGCGTTCGACGCGCTCACAAGGCGTCTCGACGGCCCGTTGATGGTGACCCTCATGGTGCTCGCGGCGCTGTCGCTGGCGGTGGTGTATTCGGCAAGCGGCCAGTCGATGGATCGCGCGCTGGGACAGGCGCGTAATTTCGCGGTGGCTCTCGTGGTGCTGTGGATAGCGGCCAATATTCCGCCACAACAATTGATGCGGCTCGCCATTCCAATCTACATTGCAGGGCTCATGCTGCTGGTCAGCGTTGCGCTGTTCGGCGAAATTCGCAACGGCGCGCGGCGCTGGTTAAATCTCGGCTTTGCCACCATCCAGCCGTCGGAAATTTTGAAAATCGGTGTGCCGCTGTTACTCGCGTGGTATTTCCATCGCAAGGAAGCCGGGCTCAACGTCAAAGACTATGTGTTCGGTGGATTGATTTTGCTGATACCGACCGCGCTGATCATGCGGCAGCCCGATCTTGGAACTTCGGTGCTGATTTTTTCATCCGGATTTTTTGTAATTTTTTTAGCCGGCCTGTCGTGGAAGCTGCTCATCAGCGCCGGCATCGCCGGTCTCGCCGCGCTACCGTTTGCGTGGGGCATGATGCACGACTATCAGCGCACTCGCATTCTCACGCTGCTCGACCCAAGCACCGATCCGCTCGGCGCGGGCTATCACATCATCCAGTCGACGATTGCGATCGGCTCCGGCGGCATACTGGGCAAGGGCTGGCTCAATGGCAGCCAGTCGCGGCTGGATTTTATTCCTGAGCGCTCCACCGATTTTATTTTAGCGGTGTTCGGTGAGGAATTTGGTCTTCTCGGTTTGTTGTTACTCATCACTTTGTACATGATCGTCATCGGTCGTGGCCTGATGATTGCGATGAATGCGCCGACGACATTTTCGCGGTTGCTGGCGGGCGCGATCACGATGACGTTTTTCACTTATGCGTTTGTGAACATCGGCATGGTCACGGGAATTTTGCCGGTGGTCGGGGTGCCGCTGCCGTTGGTGAGCTATGGTGGCACGGCGATTTTGTCGATGTTCATGGGCTTTGGAATATTGATGAGTATTTCCACGCATAAGCGGCTGGTGTCGACTTGATGGTGATTTACTCCGCATTTGAATGCGTAGAACGCCATTTGGTAAGGTGTTTAGGGCATTTATGGTCTGGTAGGCTCGCCAGTGCTGGCGTTTGCCTTATCCACGAATGCGGAAATCCAGCCGCGTTTGCGAAACGTTGCGAGTGGCATTCAGTTGCGACGGGATGCCCTGCGTTACTCGGCGACTCGCATCGGGACAACGTCGCGCTTCACCAGTGTCTCCCCGGCGCAGGCCGGGGCCCAATTTTATTTGGGTTCGCGCTAATGTTCGCGTTAGCGGGCTGCGGCACCACATCCAAAAAAACCGAGCCTGCAAAACCATCACCCGTCACAACTTCAAAACCCGGCGCCTACTACCTCGACGACGGCCCCGGCGAAAATCCGCCACCAAGTCTTGAATCGATTGCAGATGCGGTGCCACGCGTCGAGCCGCTGCATCGCGGTGCGAACCGCACGTATGCCGTGTTCGGCAAGACTTATGTGCCGAACGTATCGAACGAGCCGTTTCGCCAGCAGGGCGTTGCGTCCTGGTACGGCCGCAAATTCCACGGACAGAAAACGTCGATGGGCGAGACGTACGATATGTACGCGATGACGGCTGCACATCCGACCTTGCCGCTGCCGTGCTATGTGCGCGTGACCAATCCGGCCAACGGCAAATCGGTGGTGGTACGCGTAAATGATCGAGGGCCGTTTCACTCGGATCGCGTCATCGATCTTTCCTACACGGCCGCGGCCAAGCTCGACTACGCGCGACGCGGCAGTGCGATGGTGATAATCGAGCGGGTCTTTCCGGGCAGGCTTGGCGACACCAGCGCTGCGGTCACACCGGCTCTGACAATCACACCGCTGCCGCTAGGTACAACCGCAGCGCAGATGGTCGTGTCTTCGCCCGTCATCCCGGAAGCTTCCGGGTTCTATCTGCAACTGGGCGCGTTCGGCACCACGGAAAACGCGGAAATTTTCCGCGCGCGCATGGCGCACGAGCTGGACTGGAATCGCGAACCGATCCGGCTATCGCATAAAGATAATTTGGTTCGCGTCCGCATGGGGCCTTACGTCACGCGCGAAGAAGCCGAGACCATCGCCGCTCAAGTGAAACGCTCACACGATTTTTCACCCATCATCCAGCAACCTTGAAAGTAACATCACCGTGCCAACAAAATCATTGCTTACATTTTTTGCCGCAACTTTTTTTGCGTCAATCGCCAGCGTCGCCCAAGTGCCAAACATCAGCGCCGATATTGTCGCGCCACCGATCGCTGCGCGCGCCTATGTGTTGTTTGATGCGGGCTCCGGCCAGATTCTCGCGCAGCAAGCTGCCAGCGACCGCTTCGAGCCGGCCTCGCTCACAAAATTAATGACGGCGTACCTCGCCTTCGAAGCGTTGCGTGACAAAAAAATCACTCTCACACAAACGCTACCGGTATCAGAGCGGGCGTGGCGCGCGGAAGGCTCGCGCATGTTCATCGACCCGAAGCAAACACCGACCATCGAACAATTATTGCGCGGCATGATTGTGCAAAGCGGCAACGATGCGTCCATCGCGTTAGCCGAAGGCATTGCCGGCTCGGAGGATTTGTTCGCGCAAATGATGAACAAGCAGGCGCTAAAACTCGGCATGAAAAACAGTAATTTCACCAACGCCACGGGTCTACCCAACCCGCAACTGTATTCGACGGCCGAGGACATCGCGATTCTTGCCAACGCATTGATGCGCGATTTTCCGACCGATGTGGGCTACTACAAAGAGCGTGAATTTACCTACAACAAAATCACCCAGCCCAATCGCAATCGCCTGCTGTGGCTCGACCCCACGGTCGATGGCCTCAAGACGGGCCACACCGAAGCGGCTGGATTTTGTCTGACCGCAACGGCCAAGCGCGGCGACGGTGACAAAGCGCGGCGGCTGATTTCAGTCGTGCTCGGCACCACGTCGGATGTCGCGCGCACGCAGGAAAGTCAGAAGCTGTTGAACTACGGATTTCAATTTTTTGATTCGCAGAAACTCTACAAAAAAGGTGAAGCGATTGCGACGCCGGAAATTTTCAAGGGCACGCAAAACACCGTGAAGTTAGGCTTTGATCGCGATGTGTGGCTCACCTTGCCGAAGGACAAATTTGCCGGCATGAAAGCCACACTCACCACCTCGCAGCCGTTGATCGCGCCACTTGCAGCGGGGCAAAAAGCGGGCGTGATGAAATTGACGCAGCATGATAAATTGATTGCCGAGTTTCCGGTCGTTGCGCTGGAGAATGTCCCGGTGGCGGGATTTCTGGGGCGCGGCTGGGACGCGATTCGGCTACTTTTTAAATGACCATCGCCGAAAGCGATGGTCATCCCGAGCCGCATGCGGCGAGGGATCTGCTTTTCAGCTCTCGGAGAACATAAATGACCGCTGCACTTTGCCTCCCCACTGTCTATCTGAACGGCAATTTCATGCCTGTTGATGAGGCGAGAATTTCGCCGCTGGATCGCGGCTTCATTTTTGGCGACGGCGTCTATGAAGTGATTCCGTTTTACGCTGGGCGCGGGCTGCGCATGCGCCAACATCTGCAACGCCTGCAACGCAGCATGGATGAACTTGAGATTGAGAATCCCTATGCGATTGAACACTGGGAATCTTTGATCGCAGCACTCATTGAAAAAAACGGCGGCGGCAATGTGGGCGTATACATTCAGGTGACGCGCGGCGTGGCCAAGCGCGACTTTCCGCCGCCGAAGGGACTCACGCAAACGGTATTCATGATGGTCAATCCGCTGGCCACACCGAAGCCGGAAATTTATACCATCGGCGTGTCGTGTGTTTCGCTCGATGACAATCGCTGGCTCAAATGCCACATCAAATCGGTCGCGTTGCTCGGTGCTGTGCTGCTAAAGCATGAAGCCAACCAGGGCGGCTTTGATGACGCGGTATTGTTCCGCGACGGCTATCTCACCGAGTCGTCGGCGTCCAATATCGCGGCGGTAAAAAACGGCGTGATTCTCTGTCCGCCGATGGATAACCTGATCCTGCCCGGCATCACTTATGAATTGATGATCGAGCTCGCGCGCAAAAATAAGTTGCCGCTGGAAATTCGCCGCGTCTCGCGCCGGTCCGTGAAGGCAGCGGACGAGCTGTGGATCATGTCGTCAACCAAGGAAGTGGTGCCGATCGTCATGCTCGACGACAAACCCATTGGAACTGGCCAACCGGGCCCCATATTCAAGCAAATGCTTCAGCTCTTTCAGGAATATAAACGCGCGCTTCCGGCGATGGCGGCAGCGGCTGAATAAAGAAAATTTTGATGACGACAACACCGCAGCCGAAAAATATTGGTCAAGGCGAGGAGACCCTCCTCACATTTCCGACGCCATTTCCGATCAAGGCGATGGGCCGCATGAACAGTGGCGAAGCAAATGAAAGCTTTGCGCAAATGGTGCTCGGCGTGGTGTTGAAACACGCGCCGGATTTTGACGCCGCCAGTCTCGAAATGCGCCCATCCAAGAACGGCAATTTTATTTCCGTCACCGCGACCATCAACGCGCAGTCGAAGGCGCAGATCGATGCAATTTATCTGGCGCTCACCGGCAATCCCCTGGTGCTGATGGCGTTATAGCTTGCAAACACCCATCATCAAACGCTTAGGGCAAGTCGCTTTCGAGCCCACGTGGCGCGCCATGCAAGCGGCAAACAAATCGCGCACGCCAACAACACTTGATGAAATCTGGCTGCTCGAACATGCACCCGTATTCACCTTAGGCCTCGCCGGCAAACCCGAACACCTACTCATACCTGGCAATATCGAGGTCATTAAAATTGATCGCGGCGGGCAAGTCACCTATCACGGCCCCGGGCAACTGGTGATCTATCTCATGCTCGATCTGGGTCGCACCGGTTTTGGCGTCAAAGAACTTGTGAAACGGATCGAGCAATCGGTGATCGATTTGCTCGCGGAATATGGGATTGAAAGTTATCGGAAACACGGTATGCCTGGCGTGTACGTGAAATCCCCCTCTCCGTCGGTCCCTCCCCCACGAGGGGGGAGGGAAGAAAATCTAGCCCCTCCCCCCTCGTGGGGGAGGGGTTGGGGAGAGGGGGCTGGGAATGAATGGACACCTGATGCAAAAATAGCCGCCATCGGCTTGCGCGTCGCCAACCACGCCACCTACCACGGCCTATCTCTAAACATCGACATGGATCTGGAACCGTTTTCGCGCATCAATCCCTGCGGCTATGAAGGCCTGACCGTTACACAGATGCGGGATTGCATCGCGGATTTCGGCAACGGGGATAAAATGCAAACATTGGCACAGATTGGCGACAAGTTGGTCGCACAACTTTCGCAACAACTATACGGAAGGCATCATGGCTGAAGCTGGCGTTAAACTTTCATCCGAATCAAAAATGTCCCGCATCCCCATCAAGGTGGTGCAAACCGAACGCCTGAAAAAACCCGAGTGGATCCGCGTCAAAGCCGGTTCGACCACGTCGCGTTTCTACGAGATCAAACAGATTTTGCGTGACGCCAAGCTCCACACGGTTTGCGAAGAAGCCTCCTGCCCCAACATCGGCGAATGCTTCGGCAAGGGCACCGCAACCTTCATGATCATGGGTGACCTCTGCACGCGCCGCTGCCCGTTCTGTGATGTCGGCCACGGCCGGCCACTGCCGCTCGATGTTGACGAGCCCCGCCACTTGGCCGAAACCATCGCGAAGCTCAAACTGAAATACGTCGTCATTACCAGCGTCGATCGCGACGACTTGCGCGACGGGGGTGCCGAACATTTTGTGAATTGCATTCGCGAAACGCGTGCGCTGTCGCCGCACACCCAGATCGAAATCCTCACGCCCGATTTTCGTGGCCGACTGGATCGCGCATTAGGCTTCTTGCGCGCCGCACCGCCGGATGTGATGAACCACAATCTTGAAACCGTGCCGCGCCTCTACCTGCAGGCACGTCCCGGTTCTGACTATGCGCATTCGTTGAAGTTGCTTAAAGATTTCAAAGCCGAACATCCCAACACGCCGACCAAAAGCGGCTTGATGGTCGGGCTTGGCGAAACGAACGACGAGATTCTCGAAGTGATGAGAGATTTGCGCGCGCACGACGTCGATATGCTCACCGTGGGGCAATATCTGCAGCCGTCCGGGCATCATTTACCCGTGCTGCGCTACGTGACGCCGGATGAGTTTGATATGTTCGCGCGCGAGGCTTCGAGTATGGGCTTCATTCACGCGGCTTGTGGGCCGATGGTGAGGTCGTCTTATCATGCGGATCAGATGGCGCACGAGGCGGGGATTGCGTAGAACTTAATCGACCGTTGAAACATACTGTATATGATAGTAATATACAGCAATGATTGATTTTTCCATCGTTGCAGGCTTTGACTGGGACGCCGGAAACGCGAGAAAAAACGAGCGACATGGCGTAACGCAAGCCGAATCGGAACAAGTGTTTTTCGATACCCGGTTGTTGACGATGGGCGACGAGAAACACTCGGGTGGCGAGGAAAGGCTTCATGCATTTGGCGCAACGGAAGACGGCAGACTCCTACATGTCGCTTTTACGCTACGCAACAAGCGGACGCTGCTTCGTGTGATTTCGGCGCGCGACATGAGCCGGCGCGAAAGGAAATACTATGAAGGCCAGAATTAAAACTGTACCGACATTCAAATCGGAAGCCGCCGAGCGCGCCTACTGGGAAAAACCCGATAGCACCGCCCATCTCGACTTGTCGAGCGCCAAGCGGGCCAGCTTTCCGAACCTGAAACCCAGCACGAAAAGTATCTCGTTGCGCCTGCCGATGCACATGCTCGAGCGCATCAAAGTCGAGGCGAACGCCCGCGATGTGCCGTATCAGTCACTGATCAAAATTTGGCTCGATGAGAAGTTGGCTGGGTAGCGGATCACTGACCCTTTTTTCAGCGTCTTGCCGTGATGAAGGAGTTGTGCGCGCACGGTGTAGCCGATGATTCGTGCCAAAGGATCGTTGTTAAATCCCCACCCGCAACGCCCGCGCCTGCAACGCTTCACTCAACCGCGCCTGCGTCACCAGCCGGGACATCTGCGAATAGCTGCGCGCGAGTGATTGCAGCAAATTGCGCTGGATGGCGTGTTGGGTTTTCACTTCGGCACCAGACGTGCCTTTGTACAATTGCATGAGTACGGCGGCGGGAAATTCGAGCAGCAATGTTTGTTCCCGCGCCCGCGCGTTGGTGTTGTGTGGTGAGCCGCCGATGATGCCCATGTAGCCGACCAGCGCGCCGGGGCCGAGCACGGCCAGGCGGCGTACGCAGCCCTGAAAATAAATGTTGGCCTCGACCGCGCCGCGCACCACCAGGTAGCACGCGTTCGCAGGCTGGCCTGCGGCGAGCAGCCACTGTCCGCGTGGCACGGTCAATATTTTTGCCGAGGCCGTCACGCTATCGATTTCTTCTTCGGTGAAGTGCGCGAAAAATGGCAGGATGGAAAGAAAACCACGGTGATTGAATCCGCTGCTGCTTTGCCGCTGGATTGTTGCCAGCGGGTCGCTCGCGGGCGCGGGTTCGGTGATTTTTTTATCTTCAGGCGCGACGTGCTTTTGCAGGTCGCCATTTAACGTCGCCAATCGCGCGACCAGTCCTGAAGTGATGGTGCGCTGGATGGCGAGTGCGGCCGGATTTCTGCCGGCGATCAGCGCACGGAATAAATTGCGCTCGATGAACCAGCCGTCAACATCGCTCACCGCAAACACGCTGGCGACGGATGTGCCGTTGTCGAGCAGCGACATCTCGCCGAACATGCTGCCGTCGGCCAATTCAACCACGGTCTTTTCGCCACCGCCGGGCAAGGTGACGCGCGCTTCGATGCGACCGGTGCGGATCACATAGGCACCACGCGATGGCTCGCCGTGCCGCACCATGCGGCTGCCCGCCACGAACGACACGGGCTGGGCCATCGCCAGCAATTGCGCGGCTTCCGACTTATCGAGCCCGCAGCAAATACCGGTGGCGCAAAAAGCGTCGAGACCGGCGTCGCGGCAATTGTCGAGAGAGTTGCCTACGTTCATCGCAGAATGGCAGAATGCATATGCGTGGAAGTTTACACGGGCATTGAACCTGGTGTAGTGCTTCGCAACTAGCGGCACAAATAAAACCGCGTCTTTTTCCGCCTGACTGTGTTGCTCGTCGTTGCCATAGCTGAAGCTATGTCGCCTCCTCGCGCCTTGCCAGACGAAAAAATCCATCGGTTTTATTTGTGCCGCTAGTTGCGAAGCACTACACTTGCTTTTCTAATTTTTCCAGAAACAAACCATGTGCCGCGCCCTTCTTTATTTAGGCCAGCCTGTGCTGCTGGACCACTTGCTCTACCAGCCCGATTCCGCGCTGGTGCGGCAAAGCTACATGCCGAAGATGCTGCATCTGCTCAATCTTGCCGGCTTTGGCCTGCGCGCGTGGGATTCTGGCTCGCATTCGCCGGAAGCACCGTTCATCTACGGCTCGCCTTCGCTGCCGGTGTTTGATCGCAATCTGAAAAACATCGCCGAGAAAGTGCGCGCCTCCTGCATTCTCGGCCATGTGCGTGGCGTCGCGTACAGCACCACGGTGGATATTTCTTTGCAGAACGTACATCCCTTTCAGTTTCCCGGCGTGCCACTGGCGCTGGCGCACAACGGTGACCTCACGCGCATGTCGGAGATGAAACACTTTCTGGCGCCGCATGTGGCACCTAAATTTCTCACCGAAATTCGCGGCACCACCGATAGCGAGTGGATCTATGCGCTGATTGTTTCGGCCTTGCCCGATCCGACGCGGCACGCGACGCGCGAGGAATTATTGGGCGCAATCGAGACGGCGCTTGCCATCATTCGCGACGCGCGTGCGCAACTGGGCATCGCGCATTCGTCGTCGGTAAATCTTTTCATCGCCGACGGTACCCAGCTCGCTGCAGTGCGCTACTGCTTTGATTTCGGCTGCTACGCCACCGATGATCCGCAGCGCGTCCACGAGGCCAACCTGAATTATTTAAGCCTCTGGTACACGCTGGGACGCGACTACGGCATGCATGACGACGGCTTGGGAAATCTGGAATGGCGCATGACGGGCGGCGCTGAAAATGCCGACTCGATCATCGTCGCCTCCGAGCCGCTGACGCGCGATACATCGACCTGGGTGGAGGTGCCGGAGTATTCGACGTTGCACGCCCAGCTTACCGGTGGAACGCCGGTGGTGACGGTGCGGTATCTGGATTAACGCCAGCACTGGCGCGGCCTGCGAGCCACAATGCCTCTGAAACGCCCGTGGATTATAGAGTTTTGCGTATTTTTGCCATGTCATCGTTGATGCAAATAACTGCGCACTGCCGCGACTGATCATCGCGGCGTGTGAAGACATTACGGCGATGCGGCGTTACAACACTAAGGTAGCTCGGGCAGAGAGTATTGGAAATCGTAGAAATGTTTTCCGCCCTCGATCTTGATCGTCATTTTGCCATCGAGCCCAGCAAGCTGACCAGTGCCAGAATCCGGTACGACGGTTACGCTAAGTGTCGGGCTGCCGCGATTCATGGTGCCGCTGTGCTGCAATACAAAAGTCCCGCTGCGGCCGCGCAATTTTCCCGCGACCCGTTCCATCGCGACGTAGCCGGCCGAGCCCTTGACCTCGGTGCCGGCGGTGAGCATCTCGCCGGTACTCGTGGCGTCGAGCTCACCCTGGAATTGCTTGTCGATCGACAGCCGTCCAAGTGGCGCACCCTCGTCCTTGTGGTGCGGTGTTAGCGGGTTGATCTTTACCTCGAATGTCCCACTTGCGCGACTTGTCACGGTGGATCCTTTCTTGATTGGGTTGGTGGACGATGGCGCAGGCGTTTCTGCTTTTGCCAGGTTGGGCACGAGGACGACAACTGGCAAGCATAGAATCATGAAGGCCATGAACGCGGGAACGCGGGTGTGAATTGATGTTTTCATCGTTAGCCGTTTTTAGAATTATGCCGCTCGTGAGCTATCTTGTTGCCCAACCGTGGCCACACCACGCCGCAAACAGTTTCTGCCGTTTTGCTTGCCCGCATACATGGCCCCGTCAGCCAGCTTGAGCAACGTCTCGGCGTGGAGGCCGTCGAGCGGCGCCAGGGTGAAACCGATGGTCACGCCGACGTGGCAGGTGTGCTGGCTCAATGCAAACGGCTCGCCGATGGCGTCGAGCAATTTACCGCCCAGCTCCTGCGCTTGCGCCTCGCTTTGCAGCCCGCCTGCCAGCACCACAAATTCGTCGCCACCCAAGCGGGCAATGCCGTCACCGGTGCGCATGGTGGCGCGCAATCGGCTGGCCACGATCTCCAATAATTCATCACCCACATCATGTCCAAACTGATCGTTGACGAGCTTGAAGGCATCCAGATCAAGCATGTAGACGGCGAGTAATTTGTCGCGCGTGCAGTCGTGCAAGGCGGCGTTAAGCGTGGTGTTCAAGCCACGGCGATTCAGCAGCCCCGTCAACGGATCGGTGTGGGCGAGCGAATGCAGCGTCGCGTTCTCCTGCGTCGCGCGCTGTGCGGCAAGGTGTACCGCGGTGGAGCGCAAAACGGCGATGCGCAGAAACATCAGCATATCGAAAGTGGCACCAAACTGAAAAGAATGCATCGTCCAGAAATTCGCGCCGATGTGGCCCTTGACGACGCCGACCATCACCGCACTGGTGACGAAGTAACCAATCCAGGCCAGCAAAAAATAACTGCCGACATTGTCGCCGCGCCGTATGCGTGCGATTGCGCCGGGCACGCCGAGCAGTGAAGGCATCAGCCCAAGCGTGCTCATGACGACGCTCACACTATTGATGTCGATCCAGTCGAGCGCGTGTGCGAGCGCCGCGAGCGCCAGCACAGCGGCGAGGATTTTCGTCGTCTGACGCAGACGGCGGCTCATGTCCGGCCCCAACACATCCTCGATGAATAGTGCAGTTCCACAGGCGGCCATGAGTGCCGAAATGCCCGCCATGTGTTTTTCAATCCAGTGACTGCCAGTCCACAGGTACAGCTCGCCGATGCCGAAAAAATGCACCGAGAAAAGCGCGCTGCTTAGAATGAGCAACGCATACTTCAAGTAAAGATGTTCACGCAGGCTGAACCATTGCAGCAGGCTGTAGAACAACAGGCACAAGGCCAGACTCGTCAACAACCCTTGCAGCATCTGTTCATTCAAGGCGTGACCGTGAAAGGCGGAGAGCTTGCTCAATGTGATCGGCAGGATCATCGCACCAATGGTCTCGACCCGGAGCAGCAGTGTGTATTGCACCTCCGGCTGTAGTGTCAGCGGCACGGCATGTGAGCGGCTGCGGATGGGGCGCTGCGCAAGCGGCTGTGCATTGCCGAGCAGCGCATGCTGGACGACCTGTCCTGCGGTGGCGACATACACGTCAACGCGGTTGAGCAAACTGTAATCAATATCGAGGATCCACCGGTCGCTCGTTTGCGCATTCGCTGACGCTGGCAACAGTACTGGAACGCGCAACCAGACGACTTTCTGCTGCAATCCCAAGCTGGCATATGCCGACTGTGGCGCGGTAAACCTGGTCGGCGTCGCCAGCACATCGTCTACTGTGAGCTTGCCCTCTGGGTCGGGCAGGATGGTCATCGCGGGCCAAACGTCAACGATGGCGTCGGCGTCTTTGAGGATCAACGGCGCAGCCGTTGGCGCGGCCAGACTCGACAGGCTTGCCGTGAATAGCAGGACGGTAACGGCACACCTGCATGCGGACAAGGAAGGGAATAGGCGCGGCATCAAATAAAACGGTGAATGCAAATAATTGCCGAGTATAAGTGATTGAAGCGCATGAACTGCATTGATTACTGTCACCTTCAGGAGCGACGCGACCAGAAAATTCATCGTCCGGCATTTTTCTCCGACGCGTTCCAACTGCCTTTGACCGTCACAGCGTCCTCCATCGAATTCATCCAGCGTGGCGCCTGGGGATCTTCGCTCCAGCGGCCGAGCATTAAATCGACACGTTCGCGCAACTGTTGCGGCAATTTGAGCGGGCGGGTTTGATCCATCAGCAGCTTGGTCATGACATGGTAGCCCAACACGCGGGTGATCAAACGGGCAATGGAAAATTCGGGAAATGCCAGGCGCACCAAGCCATCGATTGCGCGCGTAAGCAACATGAAAGCTGCGAACAGGAAACGTGACAGCCAATGCAGCGGGCCGTTCAGCCCCAGATCATTCGCGGTGGCCGACCCGCATAAATAGCGCGCCAACAACACCGGAAATGATTTCACCACGCGCAGCGGAATTACCGCCTCCAAGCTCTGCATCAGCGCTTGACCGAGTGCAGGGCGCGGATCGAAAATTTCCGGGCGGCACTTTCGGTCAGCGCGACCACGCGCCTGCATGCAGGTAAACATCACCTCGGCTTGATCCATGGTGTCGGCCATCAGCTCGCGGGAAATACCCAGCACATGGCCCGTCACGTTCCACGCGTGCAGGTACGCCTCCTCGTCCGCAGGCGGCAGCGCGAGGCCGAGTTTTTGCATGCTGCGCAAAAATACATAGCTGAATGTCAGCAATGTGTAGGCGAGATCTTCCTGATTGCACGGCAAACCCTCCTCGCCGGTTTTCCAGCCGTGCGCGAACAGAGTCTGGTGCATATTGTCGCCAGCCGTGCCGGGTAGCGGCGGCACGACGCCGGCGTCGCTTGAATATTGATTGTGCTGCGCGCTGCCAAGCAAGGCCATCGCAGCCTCGGGACTTCCGCGCAAGATGAGATTACGAATGGTGGCGTGGATCAAGCGCACTTTCACGATCTGCGCGATGCCGCCGCCATCAGGCGCCGTCAGCCCGCCTGCCATCATCACCGGAAAAATCATCGCGCCGGTCGCGCGAATCCGGTAGTCGGTGTGATTCTCCAACTTGCCCGTCATATGCAGCACGGCGGCCAGATCGGGAATCACATAGCACTCCGGCAGGCTGGAACAAAATAACATCGTCACCGAGAGCGCGCCGTAATCGATAAACAGTGTTTCCGCGCGCTCAAGTTTGCCGCGATCCGCCCACGCGGGCAGGCTGCAAGCGGCTTGCAAATATTGCTCAAGCGGCGCGCCGATTTCCGGCGGCAAACCCGCGCTCGATGCCCGCCATTCAGTGATGCTGCGGTTGTCCGCCCATTGCGCAAACGTCTGCGTGATGGAGGCAAGTTTTTGCCACTGCGACTGCCATTGCGTTGCCAGCGCTATTGGATTGACTGCATGCGGCGATGCGGTCGCCGCATCGGGCAGGTGCAACCACGGGCCGAGAATATTGGCGATGGTGGCATCAGCCAGCGGATCTGCCGAATACTGCATGCGATCCAGCAGTGAATTTAGCGACTCAGTTGGTGCGGAATTGGGCAGGGTCATGAGGTGTTTTTTCTAGGTGTCGTTGCGCAATTTGCGTGAATTGACGCGTAGTCTATCGACCAATATTAACCCGCGCCAGTGGCGTAGAATCCGCACTTCGCTCAATACAACGTTCCGGCTTCGTCCCAGAAAAATTTCATGCTCGCCTCCATCGAATCCCGTTTAAGCAAAGAAATCGCCGCCAAACCGCAGCAAGTCGCCGCCGCCGTGGCGCTGCTCGATGAAGGTGCGACGGTGCCTTTCATCGCGCGCTATCGCAAAGAGGCGACCGGCGGGCTCGACGATATTCAGCTGCGTCTGCTGGAAGAGCGTTTGCGTTATTTGCGTGAACTGGAAGCGCGACGTGCAGCGATTCTGGACAGCATCGACGCGCAGGACAAGATGACGGATGCCTTGAAGACCGCCATCAACGCCAGCGAAGACAAAACCACGCTGGAGGATTTGTACCTGCCGTACAAGCTCAAACGCCGCACCAAGGCGATGATTGCGCGTGAGGCTGGACTTACGCCGCTGGCGGATGCGTTGCTGGCCAATCCGATGCTGGTGCCCGAAGTGGAAGCTGAGAAATATTTATCGGTCGAGCCTAAGGGTAGCGAAAAGGACACCGTCGTCGTGGATGTGAAGGCGGCGCTCGAAGGAGCCAGGCAAATATTGATGGAGCGTTTTTCCGAGGATGCGGCGCTACTGGCCAGGGTGCGTGAATATTTGTCGCAGCACGGCGTGGTCGAATCACGATTGATCGACGGTCAGGCGGAGAAGGGCGGGAAATTTGCTGATTACTTTGCCTATGCGGAGACGTGGAAAACGATTCCCTCTCACCGCGCACTGGCCATTTTTCGCGGTCGCAACGAAGGCATTCTCGCGTCGAAATTATTGCTGGATTCGGAAGCGGGCGAGGAAAAACCGACGTGGAGCGCGCCCCTCAATCCGGTTGAAACCATGATCGCCGGGTTCGCCAAAATCATCAACAAAAATCGCCCCGCCGATAAGTGGCTAGCCGAGGTGGTGCGCTGGACGTGGCGCATCAAGATTTCGCTGCATCTGGAAACAGAATTGATGTCGGTCTTACGTGAAAAAGCGGAGCTGGAAGCGATCAATGTGTTCGCACGCAACCTGAAAGATTTGTTGCTCGCCGCACCCGCAGGACCGCGCGCGACCATGGGCATCGACCCGGGGATTCGCACCGGCTGCAAGATCGCGCTGGTCGATGGCACCGGTAAAGTGTTGGAAACCGCGACGATCTATCCGCACGAACCGCGCCGCGATTGGGACGGTGCGCTGCAGTCGCTGCTTGCGCTGGCAAAAAAACACCGCGTTGACCTCATCAGCATCGGTAACGGCACGGCCTCGCGCGAGACCGATAAGCTTGCCGCCGATTTGATCAAGTTGATGCCTGAACAAAAGATGACCAAAATCGTTGTGTCCGAAGCCGGTGCCTCGGTGTATTCGGCGTCCGCATTCGCCTCGAAAGAATTGCCCGATCTCGACGTGTCGCTGCGCGGTGCAGTGTCGATTGCGCGACGCTTGCAGGATCCGCTGGCCGAATTGGTCAAGATCGATCCGAAGTCCATCGGCGTCGGCCAGTATCAGCACGATGTGAATCAAACCCGGCTCGCGCGCGCATTAGAATCAGTGGTGGAAGATTGCGTGAACGCAGTGGGTGTGGACGTGAATACCGCCTCGGTCGCGCTGCTGTCGCACGTGTCGGGCCTCACGCCGTCGGTGGCGGCCAATATCGTCACGCACCGCGACGCGAACGGCGCGTTCAAATCGCGTGCCGCACTGAAATCGGTGCCACGCCTGGGCGACAAAGCGTTCGAGCAGTGCGCCGGATTTTTGCGCATCAACAATGGCGACAATCCGCTCGACGCGTCGTCCGTTCATCCTGAAGCGTATCCGCTGGTGGAGAAAATCCTTCGCGATATTCAGAAGGACATGCGCGACATCATGGGTGACGGCGCGTTGCTGAAATCGTTGCGGGCAGAAAAATATGTCGACGCACAATTCGGCCTGCCGACCGTCACCGATATTTTGAAAGAGCTGGAAAAACCGGGACGAGATCCGCGGCCGGAATTTAGCACCGCCACGTTTCAAGACGGCGTGGAAACGCTGCGCGATTTACAACCCGGCATGATTCTGGAAGGCGTCGTCACCAACGTGGCAGCCTTCGGCGCATTCGTCGATATTGGCGTGCATCAGGATGGCCTCGTACACATCTCAGCCCTCGCCGAAAAATATGTGAAAGATCCGCGTGACGTGGTGAAGGCGGGCGACGTGGTCAAAGTGAAAGTGATGGAAGTCGATGAAAAACGTAAACGCATCGCGCTGACGATGCGACTAAACGATAGCGCCGCGCCCCGCGAAAAACATGTAAACACGAGCACCGGTGCGGCGTTCAGGCAGAAAGTGGCTGGAGATGCCCGTCAAATGGCGGTCTCCGTACCAGAGACATCGGCTGGTGCGATGGCGACGGCATTTGCGAAATTGAAAGAACGTGGATAACAAAACAACGTTCAACGCGCGCCGTTTCGAGCAACTTGGTTTCGCGCGCATCGCGCCGCTCATTGACGCTGGCCATTGCGATACATTGGCGGTAGCGTTCGACGCGCCTTCAGCTGAACCACGCAGCGCTGGGCTTCGTCATTTGATCGATCATCCCGCCGTGCACGCCCTGCTGCACAATTCAGCCGTTGCGACGTTGATGTGCGAAGTCTTGGGCGGTTCAGCTTTCGCCTACAAGGCGACACTGTTCGACAAGAATACCGAGGCAAACTGGCTAGTCGCGTGGCATCAGGATATTTCAATTCCTGTGCGAAAAAAACTTGTATTGGAAAGCTGGACCGGCTGGTCACGCAAAGACGGTGTTTTGTACGCGCAACCGCCGCCGACCATATTATCAAAACTGGTCGCGCTGCGAATTAATATTGACGACTGCGAAGACGATAATGGGCCATTGAGATTGCGCGTCGGCAGCCATCGTTTGGGTCGACTGCCGCAGAGCGAGATTGCAACGAGCATCGACGGCCACCGCGAACACGCCATCACTGGCGTGCGCGGCAGTGGCTTACTGATGCGGCCACTGCTGGTTCATGCATCGTCAAAAGCCACGTCCCCTGCGCGCCGGCGGGTGTTGCATTTGGAGTTTGCCAATTTTGCGTTGCCGGGCGGCATGGATTGGCATCGCCGGATTCCCGTTGCCGCTACGCTGCGTGCCGCCGATTCACCCACCACGCAAACATCCGCGCCGCCGCAACCATGATGAGGCTGTGGATCGCAGCGGGCACCGACATCATGCCGTTGCCCCGCACGTTGAAGGTTATGTAGATCGCGAGTGTGCCGTTGTGGATGCCGATTGCCAAGGCAATCGCGATAGCTTGTTTGGTCGCAAGCGTCACCAGCCGCGGCGCGCTATAAGCGACAACTAGCGACGGCAGTAACAGCGCGGAAGTGATCATCGCGCTTTCCACAAGTTCCCCGCTTGAATTTTCCAGTCGGGCAAGATGCCCGCAAGCGAGACCGCGCTAAAACTCTTTCACCACGTGTTGCTGCCGCCGGCTCACCGCCAGCTTTTCTGGAATGCCACGAATCACCACCGCCCAGTGGGTGCCACCAACGTCCCCACTTTGCGCGCCGTCGTCGCCATCCGCGCCGCCATCCGCCACTTTTTCAAATCCAACCACGGCTTTGGTCGCGACCAGCGTATTGCGGTGAATGCGGGTAAACAATCCGGCGAATTCTTCTTCCAGTTTGGTCAGCGATTCTTCGAGCAGAAATTCTTTTTGCACGGTGCGCACGGTCACGTATTTCAGCTCGGCCTTGAGGTATAGCACGTCGTCCATCGACACCAGCACGATCTTGCCGCGTTCGTGAATGGAGAGGTGTTTGCGCCTTGCCTGCGCGGCCTCGGCGATTGCCTCCACTTGGGCGGGTTTGAGGGTGATCGCCTTGTTGAGCGCGGTCAGCAGGCGTTCCTGGCGGATCGGTTTTAACAGGTAGTCGATGGCGTTGAGCTCGAACGCGTTCACCGCATATTGATCAAAAGCGGTGACAAAAATGAGCTTGGGCGGCGCGTCCATTTTGGCGAGATGGCGCGCGACTTCGAGACCGTCCATCTCCGGCATGCGAATATCGGTGAGCACAATATCGATACCACCATGGTTGACGATCTCAATCGCCTCCACGCCGTTGGCCGCCTCGTCGGCAATCGTCAATGGAAATTTCTCGCGACAATCATCGAGCACGTCGCGCAGGCGGCGCCGCGCAGGGGCTTCGTCATCGACGATGAGAATGCGGGCGGGCGGTGGTGACATGGTCATTGGCGTTATGGTTGGCGTTACTGTTGGCATTATCGTCGGGGAAAATTAAATGTCCTGCGTGCGTACCGGCAGCGTGATCGTGACCACGTAGGTTTCAGCGTTCACCTCCGCTTTGAGGCTGGCTTCGGCATCGAAGTGTAGCTGCAAGCGCTCCTTGATGTTATTGATCGCCATGCGATTGCCCGACACGTGGGTGGACTCGGCGTAAAAGGGATTGGTGAGCCTGATGCTGAATTGCCTGCCCTTCGGCACAATTTCAATCGTAAGCAGACCCGGTGCCTGATGCGGCTCGATGCCGTGATAGACGGCGTTTTCAACCAGCGGCTGCAGGATTAACGGCGGCACCAGTGCGTCGGCGGGCATGTTGTCAATTTTCCACACCACGACGAGGCGCTGTCCTAAGCGAATTTCCTCGATTTCCAGATAACGTTTGCAAAGCGTGATTTCATCAGTCAACGGCGTGAGTTTGCGATTGTCGGCCATCAGCACGCGAAACAGCTCCGACATATCCTCAAGCATGCGCTCGGCGCGCTTGGGCTCGGAGCGGATCAGCGACAGCGCGGCGTTGATACTGTTGAACAGGAAATGCGGTCGGATCCGCGCCTGCAAGGCCTGCAAGCGCGCCTCAGTGAGGGCCGGTGAAAGCGCACGCGAACGCAAGTCAAAATACAGCAGCGCGAAGCCGGTGGCGAATGCAAATAAAAAACCGTACTGCCACGGCGAAATCGGCTGCGCGAAAGGCGAGATGATTTCCAGCCAACCCCAAAACATGGCGCCGATGACGGCCTCTAACAGCAGAATGGCGATGATCGCCTGCCAGTACAGAAGTCGGGCCAACGGTTTCCGAACACCGCACATGATGAGCAATGAAAAAATAATCGCCGGCTGTGCTACCGCCGAAATGGATAAAAATTGTGGCCAAAGATCGTGCACGTCCACCCGCACGACAGCGGCGGCGAGGCACAGCAGATTTACGATCAGCAACAGCCGCAGCATGATGCCAAGATTGCAAAAATCCGGCAGGCGCGCCCTCGCCACGTGTGCGACGTACGGCTCGGCGGCTTGGGTTTCAGCGGAAACGCGATGCTTTATACTCGACATGGCTCGATTGTGAGCGAATTTTCTACAGATTGACAATTCCTTATGTCCAATATTTCAGACCAAGCCGTCCCGCCGGGTTCCGCATCAGGCGATGGTAAAGGCCATTTTTCAGCACGATTCTCGGAGCCGGTCAGCGAGCTTGTGAAGCGTTTTACCGCGTCGGTCACGTTCGACCAGCGCCTGGCGTTTGTCGATATTCAAGGCTCGCTTGCCCACGCCCGAATGCTTGCCCGGCAGGGCGTTATCACGTTTCAGGATCTGGCCGATATTGAACGCGGCATGGGCGAAATCGCCGCCGATATCGGCGCTCACCGCTTTGAATGGCGGATCGACCTCGAAGATGTCCATATGAATATCGAGTCGCGCCTGATCGCCTCTATTGGCGATGCCGGCAAACGGCTCCATACCGGTCGTTCGCGCAACGATCAGATTGCCACCGACATTCGCCTGTGGCTGCGCGGGGAGATCGACGGTCTCATCAAGCTGCTGCGCGCGATGCAACTCGCCTTGGTGGGACTCGCCGATAAACACACCGATACCATCATGCCCGGCTTCACGCACTTGCAGGTGGCGCAACCCGTGACGTTTGGCCATCACCTCATGGCCTATGTGGAAATGCTCGCGCGCGACGAGGCGCGGATGCATGACACCAGAAAACGCGTGAACCGTTGTCCACTCGGCGCTGCCGCGCTCGCGGGCACCAGTTATCCGATTGATCGCGAGTCGGTGGCGAAAGAATTGGGTTTCGACGGTGTTTGCGAGAATTCGCTCGATGCGGTATCCGACCGCGACTTCGCCATTGAATTCGTTTCTGCCGCCGCGCTGGTGATGACCCATCTTTCCCGGTTCTCCGAAGAATTAATCATCTGGATGAGCCAAAGCGTCGGCTTCATTAACCTGCCCGACCGATTCTGCTACTCCTCCTCGATCATGCCGCAGAAGAAAAACCCCGATGTGCCGGAATTGATTCGCGGCAAGACCGGGCGGGTGAACGGGCATCTGGTCGCGCTGCTAACGCTGATGAAAGGCCAGCCACTGGCCTACAACAAGGACAATCAGGAAGACAAGGAGCCGCTGTTTGATACCGTCGATACCGTACGTGATTCGTTGACCATCATGGCCGATCTGGCGGCTGCCATTGAAGTGAAGCCGGCGCGTATGCGATCGGCCGTGTTGCGTGGTTTCGCGACCGCGACTGATCTGGCGGATTACCTGACCAGGAAGGGGTTGGCATTCCGTGATGCGCATGAAGCTGTCGCGCTGGCGGTGCGGGATGCGGAAAAGTTGGGGAAAGATTTAGCGGAGTTGCCGCTTGACGTGTTGCGCGGTTATTCGGCGTTGGTTGGCGAGGATGTATACGCCGTGTTATCGCCGGAAGGATCGGTGGCGAGCCGGAATCACGTTGGGGGAACGGCGCCTGAGCAGGTGCGGCTGGCTGTGGAGAGGGCAAAGAAGAGGTTGGCGTAAAAAGACGAACTCTTCTGGAGGCGCCTATTCCTCCTCCTCGGCTCCCGCCCCTTTCTCTTCATACAACCAACAAATCTTGCGGGTCTCCGGCCCCGACAATCGATCCCCCATCAAACCACACCGATAGGCGCGCGCCGATAAGCGCTCAAAATGCCGGCAACCGCTACAAGTGCCAAATGGCTGGCCTTCGTTGTCCGACTGAAAAGTGGTGAGGGTTTCACGCAGGGCGGAAACCGCGTTGCGAATGCGATTGGGGCTGATATTGCGGGTGGCATGCTGCCAGGCGCTTTGCGGCTGGGCATCGTATAAGAACTGCTCGCCGCTGGTGGACAATCGCAGCCGCACCACGCGGCGATCAAGATCGTCCTGATAGCGCTCGATCAAGCCGCGCCGATCCAGCAACAGCAGGCTCTGCGACATGGTGCCTTTGGTGAGACCCAGATATTCGGCCATCGCCTGCGGCGTATTCGAGTAGCGATTGGCGCGGGTGAGGTAGACGAGTGCATGAACATGTACCGGCTGCAACTGCTCGTCGGCACCGGCGCG
>JAYVXF010000214.1:0-15093 GCA_043793345.1 Betaproteobacteria bacterium
TTTTGATGGCATTCTCATCAAGGAAAATCACATCGTGGCTGCTGGCGGTGTCAACCCTGCGTTGAAGGCCGCATTTGCCCTGGTGCAGCATGGCGCGCCGGCCGATACCATGATCGAAATCGAAGTGGAAACCCTCGAGCAATTAAGCCAGGCACTTGATGGTGGTGCAAAATTGATTCTGCTCGACAACATGAATAACACGCAGTTGCGCGAAGCCGTAAAACTCACCAACGGCCGCGCGGAACTCGAAGCATCCGGCAGTGTCACTTTACAAACCATCCGCACCATCGCCGAAACCGGCGTGGATCGTATTTCGATTGGCGCGCTGACCAAAGATATTCGCGCGCTCGATCTTTCGATGCGCTTTTCACTGCATTAGCGTAATGATGCATTCTGTTTGCGCCTTAATAGAGAAAGCTGCAATGTCCGGTAGTTACACCTCCTTCCCCCGCTATGTGGGGGAAGGTCGGGATGGGGGTGTCGTTGCAGATCGCGCATCGACATTAGCATCGCCCCTATCCCCGTTGCCCCCTCGCTTCGCTCTCCCCCCGTGGTCGGGGGAAGGAGCAAATCAGTGATCGTGAAATTAAGTCGCATCAATTATGAAACAGTACACTAGCGTTTACGCTCAAAAGGGTTGATCGTATTCACGCCGAGGGATTTGAAAGCGCGCACGTTACGGGTGGCGACGGTTAATCGGTGGACGAGTGCCGTGGCGGCAATGAACGCATCCTCCGTGAGTGTGTCGGATTTGCCGTGCATCAGCCGCGCCCATTCGCGGCATACCGCGGCGTCCAGCGGCAGCACCTGACCGCTGACCATGACCTGCTCAATCCACGCTTCGATTTCAGCCGTCTTGCCCGCATCTTGGGTGCGTGTCATCTCAATTCCACGCTGGACTTCGCCGATGGTCATGGCCGAGATATAAAGCGTTGCCGCTTCCTGTGCGGCCAGCCACGCGGTTACGCCGCCGTGCGGCTTCGGCTTGCGTGATTCGGAAACGATGTTGGTATCGAGCAGATACATCAGACCGGCGCTTTATACTTTGCGCAGTTTCAAGCCACCGCGCGGCGGCACGGGAATGTCTGCAACGACTGTATGATCGAGTAGCAGTTGCTTGAGCGTGCGCTTGTTCGAGGACTGCAATGCGTCCCACTGCCGAATCGGCACCAGCACTGCGGTGGCCTTGCCGTGTTTGGTGACCACCTGCGGCCCTTCGGCGAGGCTGGTTTCGAGCATTTCACTGAAGCGCGCTTTCGCGTCTTGTACAGGCCAGATTTGCATGTGTGGCTCCGTTTTTACTGGTCAGAATACTGACTATATTATCATAAGCCGCCGGAGCCATGGTTGAGTAACGTAGCTTGGGCTGGCCTCATCAAGCCCACCATTGTCGATTTGTCGATTGATGCTGGGCAAACGATAAAGCCGTTTACCCAACCTACGAGCCGCGCAAAGACTTATTCCTTCATCTCCTGCGCAATCTGTTCACGAATCATCGCGAAGTTTTTCAATATCGTAGCTTGGGCTGGCCTCACCAAGCCCAACATTATCAATCTGTCGATTGATGTTTGGCTAACGATAAAGCCGGTTACCCAACGCGCTTGGGTCATTGCTGTTTACGCAGCCGTTGTATCGCCGCATCGTACACGGCGTTCTTGTCGCGTTTGCCCGCCGAGATCACCAGCACGATGAGCCGTCGATCAATCACTTGATAGATCAGGCGATAGCCCTGTTTGAGAGGTTTGATCTTGTAACAGTTGGCAAGGTCACCACGCAGGGCGGCACCCGGCACGTGCGGCGCGTCGAGCCGTTTCCTGAGCAGGCGGCGCAGCGGTTCCTTGATCGATCCGTCGAGTTTGTCCCATTCAGCGCGCGCATGGTCTTCAAATGCAAGGCGATAGACTGGTTTCTTCGTGGATGCTGGCTTGGCTTTAGATACGGTCAATATCCACCTCGGCGTAATGGCCCTTTGCGGCACTGGCGATGCGCGCCTTCAACATGGGCAATAATTGTGCGTCTTCGACTTCATCGATCAGCGCTTCGAATAATTCAGGATCGACCATGTAGAACGCGGCTTTGTTGTGATTCAACACGGCCACCGGCTGCGCGTTCGCTTCTCTTAATACTTTGGCCGGATTCTTTTTGAAATCGCTCATGCTCACCGTCAGATCGGTCAGAAGTGTTTGCATGGTGAATTGCCTTTCTGCAAAAAATTAAGCGCTAATTATAGCGCTTAATATGGTGCTATTTTTGATGCAGAATGCGCTGCGGAAAGGGCGTCGGCAGCTTGGGGGGCGTCGGAAAGGAAGATGGCTTGGGACGCGCGCATTTTCAGGTCAGCTTTGCAGGCCCATTTTTTTCAGGAACGCCATCCAGCGCGGGTCGGCGTACAAGCTTTCGTAAATCCAGCTTGACTTCACGGACGCCAGACCCGAGTCGCGCTGGGCATAGGAGCGCTCCAGCCATGCAAATGTACTATCCGCGTCCCGCCTGGCGGCATAGTTCATGGCGATTTGGACTGCGGCGTCGCTCGCAAAGTTGTCAATCAGCAGCGTGAGTGACTTATCCGCCTCATCGATATTGCCTTCCAGCGCGTAAAGTATCCCGAGTGCATTCCAACGCCCAAAATCTGCTGCTTCGCTTTGCGCCATGGCGACTGCTTCGGCGTGCCTACCTTGCCGCTCGAGCAATATCGAGAGCCGCGCGCGGACGTTGAGGGAGTTTGGCGAAAGCTCAAGTACCTTGCGCCACGCGGCCTCTCCCTCAGTCAGCTTGCGCATTGCAGCGAGTGTCTGCGCCATTTCGCGCCAACTGGTCGGATTCAGTGGATCCAAATCAACGGCATGCTCAGCATAAGTGAGGGAGGTTTCATTCTGGCCGAGTGCGTTGTAAACCATCGCTGCACTCGCCAGCGCACCGACATCGTCGGGCCCTAGCGTGAGCGCGCGCTGCGCGGCAGCGACAGCACCCGGCCAATCCCACTCGTAAAAATACTTATGCCAGACCAGTGCAACGTGCGCGTCCACCAAATCCGGCTCAAGCGCGATTGCTTTCTCTGCTGCGGCACGCGCCTCTTCATTCCCTTCGACCACCAGCGCCGAGCCAAACGCAGCCGCGAAGGTCAGCCCGCGCGAAAGCCACGTCCACGCTAGCGCGAATGCAGGGTCAATGGACAGCGCATGCCGCGCGTAGTCGATACCTTGTTCCAAGTCAGTCGGGCCAGCCCGACTAATCAAGAAACGTGCTTGCAGCAGCAGCCGATGTGCTTCGCCATTATCGGTGCGGCCTTTTGCGGCATTGGCGATTTCGGCGCGAACGCTCGATGCGCTCGCGACGTCGTGAGTGCTACCCATCAGCGTCACGCGCAACGCTTGCACCACCGCCTGTGCAATGTCATCCTGCACGGCAAAAATATCGTCGAGCGTGCGGTCGTAGGTTTCGCTCCACAAATGCGCACTATCGGCGACCTTCACCAACTGCACCGAGATACGAACCCGATTACCACTCTTGCGCACACTGCCTTCTAGCAGTGTAACCACATTGAGCTTCGCACCGATGGTGGCGATGTCATCAGACTTGCCTTTGAAGGCAAAGGAGGACGTGCGTGCCACGACGCGCAAGCCCTTGATCTTGGCCAACACGTTGAGCAATTCGTCGGCGAGGCCATCGGAAAAATATTCATCATCGGCGCTGGCGCTGCGGTTGGCAAAGGCCAGCACCGCGATGGAGGGTGTGTCACCGGCTTTGGCAGGTGCTGCAGCCACGGGGCTGGATGCAAGCACTGGCGCGGCTTTTGGCGGCATTTCGCCAGGAGAGCCGCTTCCGGCAAGGAGTTTGGCAATTCGCTGGGCGAATTTCGTCACCGCCTGATCATCAATCAATCTCGTCCACTGCCGCTCGCGAAATTTATCCGGTACGCGCGCAGAAGGCTCCGGCGTATCGTCGAGAATGACTGGGAGGAAAAATGTTTGATCGTCCGCCATCAGATGCGAACGATCCACAGCGAGTTTCCATTCGAGGCGGAAATAGCCCTCGTTGCGCGCATTGGTTGAAGCCGAAATCATTGGTACGAACAGCGCGCATTCCTTGATCTGCTTTTTGATTGACGTATCCCACGCGTCGCCGCCGCGCAATTCAGATTGATCGAACCACACTTCCAATCCTGCCGCGCGCAAGGCATCGCAGATGCGACGTGCGGTACCTGCGTCTTGTGATGCGTAGCTTAGGAAGATGGCTTTGCTTGCGTCAGTCATTGTTTTAATTTGCGGTGCGTAAATGATGCGGCAATAAAATATTTTACAGGTCGCAAAAGTTTGTCGCCCCAGCGTTCCTTGTAGGACGCTGGGGCGATGGGTGTTAGGAAACAATCAGTGATTAAACACTAGCACTGGCGCGCCTTTCGGAGCATTTATTGCCTGATCGCCTCGCCAATGCTAGTGTTTTAGCAATTTACGCTACGGCAACGTCGGCCACAATCACCCCGCGCCGACCACGGAATCAGTCACGTCCGGTATCACAAGCCCGGCCTTGCGCAGTCCATCGAGCAGGTGCTCGACGAGTTGTTGCGAATATCCCCACTTGCTAAAGTCGGTACGCGCGACCGCCGCCACATCGGGCCTCTGCGCCAGCAGCTCGCGCAACGCTTTGGCCGTCCCTTCGCGATCACCGATCTGCGCGCAGGCGATGACGAGTAAGGCACTCACGTAGTAGTAGCCCGGCATGTTGATCTTTTGCACGAAGTCGATCGCGCCACGATAATCGTGCTGGCGATAGGCGTTTACGCACGGGGCGAACCAGTACCAGCCGGGATGATTGGGATTGAGCTGTCGCGCCCGCTCGAGGATCGCGCAACCCTTCTCCCAATCGCCCGCATAGGCGATCAGCATGCCCATGCGGGCGCTGGTGCTGCCGTCCATGGGATTGAGCGCCAGCGTCCGCTCGGCCGCGTTGCGGGAGGCCGGAAATTCCATTCTGAAGTGGAGCGCCCAGGCCAGCGCGTTGTAGGCGAGGTGATTGGAGGGGCCCGCCGCAACCGCATGTTGTGCAGCGCGCAGCGCACGACCGAGCGGATCGGGCCGCGCGTTGAAGCCAACGTGGTGTTCGTGCAAATACATCGTCGCCAGCGATGCCCAGCAATCGGCGTTGTCCGGCGCTTTTTCCACGGCGTACTCGAGGCACGCGCGCGCCACCGCATGTTCTTCGGCCGTGGCCCGCTCCAGATAGCCGAAGCTGCGCAGCAATGCCTGGTACGGCGTCAGTTGATCCGGTGCCCGACCGCGCAGCGTCGCGCTCATGCTGTGCGGCAGCACGCCATACGAATCGGCAACCGTGGAAACGATGCGCGGAACAAGATCATCCTGCAACGCAAAAATATCTGCCGCGTTGAACGCGCGCGCATACGTCTCGGCCCAGAGATTCGCGCCGGTTTCGGCGTCAATCAGTTGCACCGCGACGCGCAGTGTGGTGCCGGCCTGACGAACCGTGCCTTCCATCACATAGCGCGCACCGAGCGCCTTGCCGACCGCACGCGCGTCGGCAGCCTTGCCGGCGTAATGCAGGGTCGCGCTTCGGGCGATAACGCGCAGATACGAGAATCGCGAAAGCCCCGCGACGATTTCCTCGCTCAAGCCTTCCGCGAGCGCGTTCAACCCGGCGTCAGTCCCGCTATATTTGAACGGCAATACTGCGACCCAGAAACCGTCGTCGGCGCGCTTGGGAGCGGCCTTCTGCGCATGTGTGCCTGAAGTGCCTGAAACGCCGCTCCCAGCAAGGAGTTTGGCGATGCGCGCCGCAAATGCCGCAATCGCGTTGTCATCCTGCAAGCGCGACCACTGCCGTTCGCGAAACCGGTCCGGCACGCGCGCCGATGGTTCAGCCGTATCATCAATTACCACCGGCAGAAAAAACGCCTGATCGTCCGCCATCAAATGCGAACGATCCACCGCGAGTTTCCATTCCAGTCGAAAGTAACCTTCGCTACGCGCATTGGTGGAAGCAGAAATCATCGGCACGAACAGCGCGCATTCCTTGATCTGCTTTTTGATCGATTGATCCCAGGCATCGCCGCCGCGCAGCTCGCTTTGATCGAACCAGACCTCGATCCCGGCCGCGCGCATGGCTTCGCAGATGCGGCGCGCCGCGTCTGCGTCTTGCGATGAGTAGCTTAAGAAGATGGCTTGGGTCATGGCTTATTTTGTCGTCGTTTAAGTGCAGTGTCGTACACGGCGTTTTTGTCGCGCTTGCCGGCCGCGATCACAGCACGACGAGCCGTTGCTTAATCACCTGATAAATCAGGCGGTACTTGTTTGAGCAGCTTGATCCGGTAACAGTTGGCAAGGTCACGATGCAGCGCGGTACTCGGCAGGTGCGGCGCGTCGAGCCGTTTTTTGAGCAGGTGTCGCAGCGGTTCTTTGACCGGTTCGTCAAGCTTATCCCATTCAGCGCCTGCGTGGTTTTCAAATGCGGGGTCACCGACTGTTTTTTTGCGGATGCCGGCTTGTTGCGATTGAGCACGGCTACCTGCTGCGCGCATCGCGTCGCAAACGCGGCGTGCGGCATCGGTGTCTTGAGATGGGTAGCTTACACACTATCGTAGCTTGGGCTGGCCTCATCAAGCCCAACATCGGCAATTGGCGATTGATGTTGGGCAAACGCGTTTTCTGCATAAGCGCCGTTTACCCAACCTACGCGATTATTTCCGAAGCAGTATCGTAGGTTGGGCTGGCCTCACCAAGCCCAACATGGGCAATTGACGATTGACGTTGGGCAAACGATGAAGCCGTTTACCCAACCTACGGGCTCGACGGCGAACTGATCGGCTGATACGGCGCGCATTACGGCCGTCGATTTGCCCGTTGGCAGATGGTGGGCAAAAGCGCCAATGGGCAGGCATCTCCAAGCATAAATGCCCCGAAACGCGCGCCAATAAACGACTTTTGCTTTTTCTTTACTTTTTCATCTCCGCCGCAATCTCCGCACGTAGCTGCACCACTCGCTTCAGCATCCTGACTTCCGCAGGCAGACCATCCAGCAATTGCAGAGCTTGGGTCAGAGATGCTTTACTGTTTTCCGGCTTCGCGAGCGCAGCAGCGTAGAGAACTTTTGCGCGATCTGCATTGAGAATCACGCCGTCGCTTTTTTGCACGGCAGGCAATTGGTAAAACGCGGTCACGGGCTCGAGGGTTTTGCTAGCATCGTATAGCTTGCCTTGTTTGGCGAGCGCAATCGCTAGGCGTGTGCGTACGGCATTGATGGAACGCTGATCATCCAGCGATACGCGGGGTGATCGCTGCCACTCCACCAATTCTTTTTGTGCGTACGCCGCTGCATTGGCGTAGTCCGATTTCATCATCAGCGCGTGGGTCGCAGTTTCGTACAAACTTGCCAATACGAAATCCGTGCCGGAGGGGGCATCTCTGCCAAGCTCTTCGCGCCAGGCAAGGCGCTGCGCAATGTATTTGGCCATCTCCGGCGCCACGTTGTCCAGCTTGCCGTTCAGCAGGCCAACGCGTGATCGGTAGAGCGCCACTTCCGCTTGCACCGCCAAGTTAGGGCCTTTCGCCTGGTTGATCGCCAAGAAGGATTTCATGTACTTCTCCGCCTTGCCGAGTTCGATTTCGGCCGCCTCCATCCGCCCCATCTCCGCCAAGCCGAGGGCGAGTACGCTGTGCCAAATTTCGAGATTTCGCATGCCAAAGCCATTGACTTTCTCGGCTTTGTCAATGGTGAGTGCGGCCTGAAAGGCGGTGATGTTTTCGTTGATCCGTCCTTGTTCATACATCACTTGCGAAGTCAGAGTCTTGGCAATGCGCAAGTTGTTCTGCGAGCCCGAGTTACCCGGGTCTAGCCCCGTAACCTCTTCGTGCACGCGCTGCGCCTCACGAGTGCGACGCAGGGCTTCTGCAAACTGCAAATTGCTAAACTCGATTTGTGCAAGCTGCGAGGTGGCAGTTGCCTTTGCACGCAGTGCGGGACGGTGGCCGGGACGCTTTGCCAACAACTGATTGGCAAGTTGAATGGCTTCGTTCAAGACCGGCGCCGCTTCAGCGGCTCGACCGAGAGTTGAAAGCGCCTCGCCGTATTGCCAACTCACCGAAACATATAGGGAGGTGGCAAGCAGATTGGTGAGGTCCAGGGCTCCGTTGGCCGCTGCAATCTTTCGCACGGCAACATATTGCTCGATGGCTTGCTCGGGTAACGCACGTCGCAGCAGCGCGAAGCCGAACGTACTGCGGAGCCCAGCCTCGGTCCACACCGCATTCATTGGTGCATTCGCTTGTGCGGTGATTGGCGTCAGCATGGCCAGGGCATCGATCGCGGCCTTACTGGCGGCAGCTTGGTCGTTGCGAATGGTCGCAAGCGCTGCTTCCGCAACGGCCACCCGCGAAAGCGCAATGATGGTGTCATTGCTTGTATCGCCGCTCGCACGCATCACGCTAAGTGTTTGCTTGGCAGTTTCGATCAAAACCTTGGCTTGGTCAGCACCACCTTGCAGCGTGAGCACCTGCGCATATCTCGCCTGCGCCAGTGCGCTGTTGCGTTTGCTGTCAGGCGTGAGCGCTTCGGGCGGCAATTGCTTGTAGTACTCCACCGCCTTTTGTGCGAGCCCGCCGATGACGTCAAGCCGGCCAATCGGTGACATTTCTTCGTAGAAATCATCGAGGATAAACACCACCAGCTTTTCAGCTTCGCTACGCGAGGTTTCCGAGATGGCGCGGGTTTTTGCGGCCTCTATTTCTGATCGATACGCGAGCAGGCCCGCTCCCGCGGCAACGATCGCAAGCACAGCACAGCCCGCTGCGATTTGCCGCGCACGGATCAGCGCTTTTTTGGTGGTTGCCGCACGTGCTCGTTGTGCTTCGAGGTTTTTCTCGGCTTCGGCGAGCGCCTCGCGTTCCAGCCGCTCTTCACGGCTGGCCTTTACCACACCACACAGCACGTCGTGGGTCAGCTCGACTCGGCGTACATCGAGTCGCTCTTCGATGCGAAGTAATCGTCGATTGACCAGCGTGGCGAGGATGGTGGCGGCGTCCGGGTAGTTATTCTGTCCGGCACCGGCAGCGGTGAAGGCTTTTAGCACGCGCTCCTCTGCTAAATTTTCGCGATATCCAGAATCGGTGAGCAGGTAATCTTCAATCACCTTGCGTACCGCAGCGGGTTGATCGGCGAGGGAGCGCTCGTAGAATTCCGCAAGGATGGTTTCGTTGGAGCCTGCGATAAGATCGACTGAAATTTCGTTTTTGCCTTGGACGATCCGGGCGTTGTTGAGCTCACGACAGATCAGGCTCAATAATGACGGCTCCACTTCGGCGTTGCGCAGCTCAGCGCCTCCGGCCACAAACCGGACGATCGATTCCGCGACCTCTTGCGAGACCAGCTTGCCGCCCGGCTTCATCACCGCCGCCAACGCCTGTTGCCCGTTCATGCGCGCGAGCCGCATGCGGTTCTGCGTGATCGAGGGCATCGCGCTTTTTACGCCTTCCAAGTGCGCCAGGTAATCCTCACGCAAGGCAATCAGGATGCGGTAATCAGCACGACCGAAATCGAAACGCTCGATGACCGAGTCGTCGGTTTCCAGTTTCGCTTCCAGCTCTTTCGGCGGGCGGTTCTCCACCAGATCGGCCAAGTCTTCGATAAATTTTGCAGCGCGTTTGCGGCCAGCGTCATCGGCTTGCGCCAGCGTAAAAATTTCTTCGAACTGGTCAAATATTAAAAGCGGAATGACCGGCTTACCGGCCGCGTCGCGCAAAATATCATCGCGATGATGCAAAAATTCCCAAAGCGATTCGCCTTCGATTGCCGTGCCGGGCTGCGTCCATGTGCCCGAGGATTCGGTCGCACGGAATATTGCCTGCTTAATTTGGTCTGACGGCGGCGGCGACTCGGGCGAGTAATCGATACGAACGTAGACCGGGCAATAGCCTTCGGGTCTCAATCGTGGAACGATGCCTGCGCGGAGAATTGAGGTTTTGCCGAGTCCGGATTGGCCGAACAGGACGGTGAGGAGTTTTCGTTGCACACGACGCGCGAGCTCGGCGACTTCTTCTTCGCGACCGTAGAAATATTGGCGCGTTTCCTCGGTGAAAGAGGCGAGGCCAAGCCACGGGTTTTGCGGGTCGACGGAGGTGGTTTCGGGTTGGATTGACTTGGCGAGATCGTCGTTCATTGCGACACCTTCTGGAGTCTCGCGTGACAAGCTCCTTCCCCCGGATACGGGGGAAGGGTGGGATGGGGGCGATGCTGACTGCGAAGACAACCCCATCCCGGTTGCCCCCTCGCTTCGCTCTCCCCCTCATGTTCATGGGAGAAGGAGAGGAGCGCGTGCGTTGACTTATCCATCACACCCTCCCCGAACACAACATCTTCAGCCGTTCAATAAATGCCGCCGTCGCCTCACCCCTCAACAACTTCGTAAAATGCGCCGCCTTGAATTTATCCGGCACCTGCGCAACACCTTCGTTAATCTCGTCAACACACACCGGCAAAATAAACACCGCACCATCGGCAATGTTTCGCGCGCGGTCAATCGCGTAGCTCCATTCGCGGCGGAAATATCCTTCGAGTCTGCGTTCGGTATTGGCAGAAATGATCGGAATGAAATACGCACAGCGGGCAGTATTTTTCCGGATTTTGCGATCATAATCGTCGCCGCTTTCGAGGCGCTCCATGTCAAACCAAACCTTGATGCCCGCCTGATCGAGCGCTGCTTTCAGGTTATGTACGGCGGGCAAATCTTCGCGCGCGTAGCTGATGAAGACGGCGTTGTCGGGCATCTCGAGTGCGGGTGGCAGGAATCTTTTCGGCGCATCGAGTGCAACAACATTGCCGCCGCGCCGCGCCATCCAGCGTCGATGCAATTCATCGACAAAATCTTCCGCACCGGTGTAGACGCGCGTGCGCAAGCTCACCTGCTGCAAAAACGCCATCAGCCGCTCATCGCTGCCGGAGTGATCGTCGGCCAGCACTTCACCGACATCGCGCGGATCGGAGAGTCTCCGGCGCTTGGCCATGCGCAAAAATAACCGCACCAGCCAATTGGAAAAATTACTGCCGATCAGCAGCAGATGATTGTATTCGAGCTCGTGAAATAATTTTTCCGGCGTGAGGTGCTCGCTTTGCAAGGCGCAAACGAATTCGAGCGTGTCCTCATCCGAAATCACATAAGTGGGTGAAGCCGAAACGCGACCCAGCAAATGATAGACGACGGGCCGCTGGAAATTTTCGCGCTCGGTCGCAAGATCGGCCACGCGATTCGGCGAGTAGCCGATCACCTCGGTCGATTGCGCGCCGCCGAATCGTTCGGCATTGATCGCCTGCTCCAGATAGCCGTCGAAGGTGGTGGTGACGAACAAATCGAAGTCGGTAATCTGCGCGAGCTGCCGTAGCGCAATCGGCGGCGCGAATGTGGCTTCACGCAGGATGGTGCGCATGCGCGTGTAGGTGTCCTCGCGCCGCCCGTGGGTGGAAAGATGCCAGCAGACGACATCATTCAGCGAATAGGGCTGCGGTAATTTCGTCGTGTCGACATTAAGCTTCGCCGCGAGTTTTTCGGCGATCCAATCGTAGAGCAGGCGTGGCCCTGATTCTGTTTCGATTTTCAGCAGCTCGGGACCGATGATCGGGATGACGCGATGCTCTTCGATGTAATTGAGCAGGTCGTCCCAGGCATCGTCGTCCATGCGCGACGGCGCGGGTGAGAGTGGCAGCACGCTGCTCACGACGCGTGCCCGGGGAGACTTTGTGTCATTGCGTGCGCGTTAAAATTTTTTGTTGCGGCAACGATAAGGTGCGCGGGCAGCATGAAGAGCCTTTCGGATTCGCGTTTTTATAAAAGCTAAACTAACCACTGAGACACATGTTCGCACGTCTCAATTGTTTAACGCAAAGTCTAGCACTGGCGCGGCGTTTGGGGCGAAAACGCTCTGCGAGGCGCTCTGGTGCTGGAGTTTGTCTGTGAAAACGGCAGCCAACAACTCGTGTTGTTGACGCTTAAAGGAGCACCATGCAACTGCAGGTAGCGGGTGTATTGCGTGCAGCAGATCGCCGCGCGGTTGGCAACGACAGAAAATTGGTTTCCTGCCGTCATCCGTAGGCGATTTCTGACACGAATTTAAGCGTCCCTCCCATGGGTTTTGTATCTGCAACGTGCGGAAATGCAGGTTGCGCACTGCACGCGTCGGGTTACGTCAACTGCGACGCGAACCGGTGGTGACGCTTTTCCATCAACGAACATCTATGCGAGTGTGCGGCCATGAAACGAATCAATCAGTGCAAATTTAAAATCGCGATGGTACTGGCGACCGCGTGCGTCGCGGCGACCAGTGTCGCGCACGCTACTCCATCAAGCGACGAACAATCGCTGCGCCGGGGTGCGGTCGAAGATGTGACACCGCAGCAAAAATATCAGTCGGCCATCCGCGAGGCGGGTGGCGCGCAAAAGGAAGCATTGCGCGAATGCGCGCTTCTCGCAGCTGATGCGCGCCGCGCCTGTACCCGCGAGGCAAAAGCGAGCTACGAGCGCGAGATGGCGGACGCAAAAATGATTCTGAAATAATTTTTCTCGAGCCACTGTTCGCAATCATGACGTAGATATTGCCGCGCGAAGGTCAGCGCAGCAGCCATGGTGACGGCGCTTACCTGCGAGGGGAAAAACAATTGCGCTGCGCAAGAAAGCCGCGCAACTATTTTTTCTTCGCTGCTGGTTTCATTTTGGCCGCGTGCTTCCAGCCAACTTCCTCGGCGGCTTCCATGTCGTTTGCTTCGGCGGCGCGGTGTGGCACGGTGTCGTGTGCGTTCTTTTCCACGTTGGCCGTTGCAAGGTAATTTTTCAAACTTGCTTGATAGTCGCGCGGTCCGCTGTAGCTGCCTTCGCCCTGCACCCCATCTTTTGACGCGCGGGCGGGCTTGCCGGCGATGGTGGATGAATCGGGCGCTGGCTTGGTTGATTTGATCTGTTGCTTGCTCGTGTTGTGCATGTGTTGCTCCTCAATGACAGATACGGGGCTGTATCCACCACGGATGATGATTCCACGCGACGTCATTTGGGATCAGCCAATCGCGGCTTGTGGCGTAGGCTCTTGCCTACTTTTGAATCTGGGTGAAGCGGCATCTGTGACAATTGTTGACAAAGAAACGCCACATTGTCGCCGTCACCGAAACGCCGTCAGTGAGCGTTGCCTTGAACTCGGCAGAAACGCCGCAGGCACAACTGAACGACCTGCAATGCAACGAGTGTACTGCTTCACTCAGTTTGGAAGTATGCAAGTTATCGCGTGATCGCCACCATTCGCGCCTCCTTCCCCCGCTATGTGGGGGAAGGCCGGGATGGGGGTGTGTCGCAGATCGCGCGCCGTCGTTGGCATCGCCCCCATCCCAACCTTGTGGCCGGGGAAAGGAGCAGATTGGTGATCATCGTAAGAAGCTGCATTAAATATGAAGCACTACACTAGGCTTTACCGCAATACCGGCTGCAGACTTTGCCGATGATGCAGCGCCACGCCGCGAAAAAAATGCAGCGTGGCGCGCGTGTCAGCGAAAGTTTTTAGCAGCGCGAGAGCGCAATCCGGACATCGGCAAGCAGTCGCTGCCATGCGCCAATGGTGGGATGGTTACCCGGCATAATCAAGCGTAGATCGCCATTTGACGGCTCGTTCCAGCATAAAAGAGCTGAAACGCCGCGCCAGTGCTTGTGTTTAACCATCGCACAGCAGCCCCAGGCACGGCTGCGATCCGCATTCCATCGGACACTCGCGCCGTCAATGAATCCGCACCCATGTGATCGCGTCGGCGTTGCTTACGTCACGTGGCCGGGTCAATTTCAATCGCCCATATTGCGCTTGCAGAAACATCCTGACGGGTCGCAAGTCGCGCAATGGTTTACCTTTTCGCCGCGCCACGACACAAAGATTAACAATGTCGGCGCCAAATAGCGTTGCAATTGTGAATTCGATCACAGCGCTGTCGCGGTATCGACTTGTACTATCGCTTCATGATTTTTACGTGGCCCCGCAATTTTTTTAATCCAACCAAACCTTTGGTGACCCATGTCTAACAATAAAAATTTGAACCACACGCTGCGCGCACTTGCCGCCATCGCCGTACTGTCGACCATCGCACTGCTGGGTGCGAACGTCAACGACTCGTACGCGCAGAGTACTGCGGCAATATCGGTTGCCGCAGCCCGGCAAAAAGTGTCGGTCGACATGCTGCGCGCGGTCGATTTTCCGACCGGCCAGAATCTTAGCTGGGTGAAAGACGACAAGGCAGGCCGCCTAGTGAAGGCGTTGATCATTGCCGATGGCAGCGACCTCGAATTGACCGCGCTGCGCGCCGCAGTGGTCGGTGTGGGCGGCTCGGTTTACTACCGTTATGTATCGGTTAGCGGCTTGTCGGTGATGTTGCCGGCCAATCAAGTGGTCAGCATTGCGCAACGCAGCGACGTAGTGACGATTTCGGCCAATCGCATGGCCAGCAAGAGCGATAGTTTCCTGCAAAGCATTACCGGCGCGGGTGCGGCAACTCGCAGCAGGACACCTGCACTCAGAGGCAGCGGCGTCGGCATCGCGGTGCTGGACTCTGGCGTCATGGCCACCCACGGCAGTTTGATCGACAGCGCAACAACGAATGGTTCACGCGTGAAGAAAAGTGTCGACTTTACCGAAGTCAGTGATGCAGCCGTGGCCAAGGTAAAAGACTGGCGCGGCGGCATTGATGCGAGCCTCGCGATTGTGGAGGATCCGAAACGTCGCAGCGATTTTGAAAAAAAGATCGACGCCGATGCATTTTCTGAGCAGGATAGCTATGGCCACGGCACCTTCGTTGCCGCCATTGCAGCGGGCAATGCAATATCATCAGTCAGCGAAGACATCACCGGCGTCGCCTCAGCCGCCAGCATCATCTCGGTAAAAGTGTTGAACGATGAAGGCCTGGGACAAGTCAGTGATGTCCTCGCCGGCATCGATTGGGTGATTGCCAATCGGGTTAAGTACAACATTCGCGTCATGAATCTTAGCCTCGCGACCGATTCGGCTGAATCGTATCGCACCGATCCGCTGTGTCGCGCTGCACGCAGCGCAGTGGCAGCCGGTATCGTCG
>JAYVXF010000215.1:0-4850 GCA_043793345.1 Betaproteobacteria bacterium
GCGAAAGTGACGGTGTGGATTGGCGATATTCAGTGGATGTTGAAGCACGGCTTTGCGCCGAGTAAAGAGCCGATATTGAAGACGCTGGATCAGATTCAGTGTCGCGATGCGCTGCTTTCCCCCTCTCTCCCCGCTCTCCCCCACGAGGGGGGAGAGGGCCAAAACGCGAGCCCGCAGACCGCATCACGGACAAGCCCCTCTCCCCTTGTGGGAGAGGGGTTGGGGAGAGGGGGTTCGGTACCAAAACACACACAGTCACAATGGCCAACAGTAAACGCCATCATCGGCAACCCACCCTTCCTTGGCGGCAGCAAAATGCGCGAAGAATTGGGCGACGACTACACCGAAACGCTGCGGAAAATTTATGCCGACAAAGTACCGGGCGGTGCCGATCTCGTCTGCTACTGGTTTGCGAAAGCGCAGGATGCACTCGCTGCAAACCGCGCAAACCACGTTGGTCTCGTCGCCACCAATTCCATTCGCCAGCGCACCAATCGCCCGGTACTCGAACACATCGTGTCAAATGGCGAAATATTCAACGCATGGAGCGATGAAGCATGGGTGAATGAAGGTGCGGCGGTGCGTGTGTCCATCGTCTGCTTCACATCCGTTCGCACCACATCCGTACACCCAACCACCGCTCACCCAACCACCGTTCACCCAACCACCGTTCGCCCTGAGCCTGTCGAAGGGTCGCAGCAGGCTGACAATGGTTCGATGCTTCGACAGGCTCAGCACAGGCGGAGCTCACCACGAACGGTTTTTCTGGATGGTCGCAGAGTCACGAGCATCAACGCGAATTTGACTGGAAGTGAAAGCGGCGTAAGCGCACTCGATGTGACGAAAGCAAAACCGCTTGCAGAGAATGCCGGCAAGAGTTTTCCTGGATCAAAGAAACACGGCGCGTTCGATATTGACGGCGAACTCGCGCGCGAATGGTTGAAACAACCAAATCCACACGGCAAACCAAATGGCGATGTGCTCAAACCAAGTCTCAATGGACTTGATGTCATGCGACGTGCTCGCGGCAAATGGATGATCGACTTCGGTACGACCATGACAGAGCCGGACGCGGCATTTTATGAAACACCGTTTCAATTTGTCGTACAAAACATCAAGCCTGAGCGCGAGCAGAATAATCGTGAACAGTATCGAGTGCTTTGGTGGCGTCATGGCGAGCCACGGATCGCTTTACGTGCTGCCATTAATGGATTGAAGCGATACATCGTAACGCCGGAAGTTGCAAAGCATCGAGCGTTCGTTTGGCTGCAACAGCCCACGTTGCCGGATAACACATTGATCGTCATTGCGCGCGATGACGACACCACGTTCGGCATTGTTTCATCACGCCTCCACGTCGTGTGGGCGCTCGCGCTGGGCGGTCGCATGGGTATGGGAAATGATCCGCGCTACAACCCCACCCAATGCTTCCAGACTTTCCCTTTCCCCCAACCAAATGCAAAAATCAAAACCGAAATCGCCACCGCCGCCCAACGCCTGAACCAACTGCGCCAAAACTGGCTGAACCCGCCCGAGTGGGTGGACATGGTTCCCGAAGTTATCGCAGGCTACCCCGACCGCATCATCCCCAAACCCGAATTCGCCAAAGCCATCAAAGAACGCACGCTCACCAATCTCTACAACTTAAAACTTAAAGGCGAAGTGCAATGGCTGGAGGATTTGCATCGCACGCTCGATGCCGCCGTCGCACGCGCATATGGCTGGGACGACTACACACCGGCGATGTCGGACGAGGAAATTCTGCGGCGGTTGTTGAAGCTGAATTTGGAGCGGGCGGCGAAGCAGTAAACATCATCATGAAACGTTGTTTGGTGTGTTCTTGCCAGGAAAATTGCTTAGCTCCTTTGATTGCGTTACTGCTGATTGGTTATTACCTCAATAAGTGAAGCAGTGCGGCGGAACGTCAGACCAAAATAAGTAGTAATCTGAGTTTGCGCTTCCAATAATTTGCTTAAACCGACCGTCAACTCAGGTGCCATGCTAAGCACTGCGAGTGGATTGATCGCATCCAACACCTCAATCTGTTTGGCCGCATCCTTGTCGCGGTGTGCTCCAACATAACTACGTATTGTCTTTAGTGCATCTGAGTTCTGTTTCTTGAAAGTGTTCACACACCCGACCCCATCGTTTAGAGCCACCATAATGTCGTCAGAGACAGAAAACTTTTTTAGTACGGCTCGGTACTGCTTACCAAACAATTCGGGAATATCCTCGGCAGCCTCATAGAGCAGAACTGCTAACCCACGCGCGGCAAAAACTCGCTGGCGACGTCCGGTTGCCTTGGAGAACTGCAATACGTAGTCCTGCAGGTCCTGATCTAACAACAATAAATATAGAGACACGTTGTGAACGCCTGAAAACGAGGAGAAGCCCGCTTCTCTTGCTTTCTCCATTTGCTTCTGGACCTCATCAAACGCCGAATTGCGGGCGCTCTGCCGAAGCGCATGATCTCGCGCTATCCGTCGTCTGGTTCGAAAAAACACAATGAACTCAATCCAACGATGAGCCCGAGGGAATTTTTTTTCTGCGTCGGTTCGAAGGACCATCAGATTTGTGTCGGTAGAATTTATAGAGCCAAAATAATGAAGCCAGACTCGGAGCAATTTTTAGTTGCGTTACTTCGTAAAACGCATCGAGCCTGACTCCTTCACTTCGCCCAGTTCTCCACCTTTAGCCCCTTGACCCTGCCGAACTCGCGAACATTGTTCGTCACCAAAACGGCTTTGGCGCTGCGTGCGTGGGCCGCGATCAGCAAATCGTTTGCGCCGATCATTTCGCCTCGCCGCTTCAAGTCTGCCCGTATGTCGGCGTAGTGTTCAGCCGCGTCCGGTGTCCAGTCGAGCACGGCAAGATGCTTGATAAACGCATCGTATGCCTCGATTGCCAGCTTGGGCTTGGATGACAGCTTCGCGCCGTATAAAAGTTCTGCCATCGTCACGACTGATACGGCTTGCTCAATTATCGGAATCGCTTGAATTTTTTTTAAAAGTTTCGGATGCGAACGCTTCATGATGTATGAGCAGGTATCAGTATCGAGGATGTAGCCTGCCATCAGAGTGTGCGCTCTTGTATTGGCAATTTTTCAACATTCGACATGAAGTCCGCAGGAGCCACCGGACCTTGTGTGAGGTAGTTTCCCCAGCCAGCCGGACGAGCGGATAGCACCACCTCCTCACCCTGATGACGGATAAAAACTTCGCTGCTCTTGAATTGAAAATCCTTTGGCAGGCGAACCGCCTGACTGCGATTGTTCAGGAAAATTTTGGCTGTGCGATCCATGTGGGGCGCTCCGAAAGTGGCTTGTATATGCATTAGTATATGCCAGACCTTGTGTGTGTCAAGGCACTTGATTTACGTTGGCAATCTGGCAATAACAACCGCATAAACACCAGCATTGGTGCGGATCTCAGGGCATTTGTGTCTGAAAAAGCTCGCCAAATGGCGTTCTACATGGTGGCGTAAAACCACTACTGTCATTTCGAGCGACGCGAGAAATCTGCTTTTTATCTGCACCGCGATGAAGCAGATTTCTCACCCGGTGAAGCCGGGTTCGAAATGACAGAAGAAAAAAAATGTTCCCATTGGGATGGCTTAGGAGGAAATCCATACGCCACATTCGCATTCATCTCCGAACCTCCAACGCCAAAAAAAATCACCCCGCCTTTACCGCACGTACCTCAAGATCAACTTTCAGATTCGCCCGAACCGCACCGAAAATGGCCGCCAGATTATCCATGCTGGGATTGCCGTTCGACGACAACATGCGGTGCAGGCTCTTGCTGGGCTTGGCCGTCAGCTCGGCCAACTGCTCGAATCCGAGTGTGGCATTCACGAGATCGCGCAGAATGAGGCGCGCCGTTTCCGGTTCATCACTCAGAAATAACGTGGCCGCTTCATCAAGAAGTGCTCTTGCAAATTTTGGGTCGCGCGCAACGCGCTCAACCACGGTTTGTTTGAAATTGCGGGTCAGTGCCATATGAATTACCTTTTCCGGTTTTCTGATTTTGTAACGGCTGACAGGGCTTTTTTCCGCGCTTTATATTCTGCGTGTAAATCCTTTGCACGATCAATATCACTCTGCTGGCCACGCTTGGTTCCACCGCCAAACAAGATGATGAGTGTGTCACCGTCTTTAGCGAGGTACATGCGATAGCCTGGACCCCAATCGATTACGTATTCGCCGATACCCTCAAACCATTTCACGCGAGACGTGTTACCCAACTCCATTCGCAACTTGGCCGTCACAATTTTTGCCGCAACTTGTGCATCCAGACTGTCGAACCAGTGCTTGTAAGGGTTCGTACCGTCTGCGCAAAGATATTCTTCGACCCTGATTTGCATTTCATAATGGTAACGTATTCGTTACCACTTGGCAAGCAACCGAGGAGGATCGGGCGGTCGTGGGAACCAGCGCTGAACCACCAGCATTGGCACGGCTCCCCGGTCACTTGTACCCGGAACGGCGCGCCGAATGGCGTTGTGCGTACTTGCCGCAAACACCACGCTGTCATTTCGCGCAAGGCGAGAAATCTGCTTTTTCAAATCTGCTTTTTCTTCACACCGAAATGAAGCAGATTTCTCAGCCGATAAAGCCGGCTTCGAAATGACAGGACAAAATGGTGGTGCGTTTGCAAGTCAGCAAAAAAACGCCATCATCTCCGCCAGCAAAGCCTCCGGCACTTCCTCCGGAATGTAATGCCCGCACGGCACCGTCTTTCCGCGCACGTCATTAGCGACTCGTTGCCAGTCTTCAATCGGTTTAAAGCAGCGATTCACCACGCCGTGTTCGCCCCACAGCACGTTCACCGGGCACGCGATCTTTTTTCCAG
>JAYVXF010000216.1:0-4835 GCA_043793345.1 Betaproteobacteria bacterium
GTTGCCATAGGCCATGCTATGTCGCCTCCTCGCGCCTTGCCATGCAAAAAAATCCATCCGTTTCATTATGTATCGCTATTTCTGGGTCGAGACACTAGCACCGGCGCGGCTTTGCAGGGTGAATCGGCCTGTGAGGCAATAAATAGGCGGCTCTACATCCATAGAAATTTCTGTTTACCCGTCATTCCCGCGCAGGCGGGAATCCAATTTTCGTCGAGCAAACTTGGATTCCCGCCTGCGCGCGAATGACGGTGATTCTTTCCAGCAGCACAAATTCCATCGCGTGAATATTTTTTTCGTCAGCCTCGCGGCGCTCGCGGCTGATTTCGCGCCACTGATTTTTGTCCAGCGCTGGAAATAGTGTATCGCCATCGGGTGCGGCATCGACCTCGGTGAGATAGACGCGGTCAACGTGCGGTAGTGCCTCGGCATAGAGCGTTGCGCCACCGATCACAAATGCTTCCGTACATTCGTGTTGGTTATTGCATGCGTCGATCGCCTGCTGCAGCGTGGCCACCACCTCAACACCATCGGCACGAAACGCGGGATTGCGGCTCACGACAATATTGCGTCTCCCGGGCAATGGCCTGCCAATCGATTCAAACGTTTTGCGGCCCATGATGACCGGATGACCCGTCGTGATTTTTTTGAAATAGGTGAAGTCGGCGGGCAGATGCCACGGCATTTCGTTGTTGTTGCCGATGACACGATTTTTTGCCACCGCGACGATGAGTGAAAGTCGCATTTTTCTCGTCCGTGTCGTTGCCATTGTGATTGCGTTGATCAGACCGCAATCGGTGCTTTGATCGTTGGATGCGGATGGTAATTTTCCAGCGTGAAATCCTCAACCTTGAATGCAAATAAATCGTTCACGGCCGGGTTCAGCCGCATTGACGCAATGCCGCGCGGCTCCCGCGCAAGTTGCTCGCGAGTTTGATCGAGGTGATTCAAGTAAAGATGCGCGTCGCCGAGCGTATGCACGAAATCCCCAAGCTTCAAGCCGCACACTTGCGCGACCATCATCGTCAGCAGTGCGTAGGAGGCGATATTGAACGGCACACCGAGAAAAATATCGGCGCTGCGCTGATACAACTGGCAGGAGAGCTTTCCGTCAGCGACGTAGAACTGAAAAAATGCGTGACACGGTGCCAGCGCCATCTTCGGAATGTCGGCCACGTTCCACGCCGAGACGATGAGGCGGCGCGAATCGGGATTGGTTTTGATTTGTTTGATCACATCGCTGATCTGGTCGATGTGCGCACCATCGGGAGTGGGCCATGAACGCCACTGATAGCCATACACCGGCCCCAATTCACCTCGCGCATCGGCCCATTCATCCCAGATGGTGACGCCGTTCGCGGTCAGATATTTGGTGTTGGTTTCGCCCTTCAAAAACCACAGCAGTTCGTGAATGATCGAGCGCAAATGGAGTTTCTTGGTGGTGAGAATCGGGAAACCTGCGGCAAGATCAAAGCGCATTTGATAGCCGAACACAGACCGCGTGCCGGTGCCGGTGCGATCCGTCTTTTCGACACCGTGCGCCAGCACGTGACGCATTAAATCGAAGTAAGTGCTATCGAAAGGGTTGGACATGTTATGCGCGAGGGGCAAACCCAAGCTCTTTTATTGGCGCGGCTTACAGGCCATTTTGCCTCTGGTGAACGCGCCAAATGGCGATCTATACAAACCGCGCTGGCTATTTTCTAGCGCGCAAACAGCACCCAAAGATTGGCCAGATCCTGCGCGCCGTCGGTGCCTTTAACGGTTTTCAACACTTGCGCACCTTTGGCTTTTTGGCCCGACTGGATCAACGATGTGCCGAGACGAAGCGCGGCATCGTCGGGGCGTTTCAGCTCACCTTTTTTGATACCGGCTTCCATCATGCCGATGCCTTTGGCGGCTTGTCCCGAGCTGTACAGGTTATAGCCGAGACTGACGAGTGCATTGCCATCTTTGGCCGCGTTGGCGGCTGTTTCTTCGGCGCCACTGGCGAGTACTTTCTGGTTTTCCGCGACGCGTTTTTCAACGAGGTCACGCAATCGTTTCTGCCGATCAACTTCCGCACCTTTGCCGAGCGCGCCATTGGTGTAGCCTTCGTCAACCACTTTTTTCGCCTCACCCGGAAATCCGGCTTGCAGCGCGAGTTGCGACATTTCCATGTAGTCGTTGGCGGCGGTCAGGTTACCCGTGGCCAGTTGCATGCGATAGACGTCGAGCGCCAATCGATCCGAGAAGCCGGGCTTTCTTTGCAGCCGTGAAATCACGTCAGCCCAGAGGCTTTTCTTCGGATAATAATTCAGCAATTTTTCAATCGTCGCGATGTAGCCAGCGGTATTTTTTTGGCGCAAATAACTGTTGGCCAGCAACTGCAATTTTTCTTCCGAGGGCGTGCGACCTGCCCGCTCGTCCGCTTGAATATCGATCAGGGATTCCTTGGCGGAATTACTGAAATCACCGGATTGAAAATACGATTGGATCAACAGCGTGCGCATCTGCGAATTGCCGCCGCCTTCACGCAAATAACGTGAAGCCCATTTGTTGGTCGCCGCATAGTCGCGGGCGCGGTAATGTGCGCCGGCCAGTGCCTCGATATATTTCAACTGCGTCGCGGCAGGAGCCTTGCCGGACGCAACTACCGACTCAAATGACCTGATGATGGTGTCGTTATCGCCGACACCAGTGGCAGCACTGCCACGCATGCTCTCGATCAGGTAGGTCTCGTTTGCCGTTTTGTTGGGGACGCCATCTACCTCACGTATTTTGGCGAGCGCGTCCCTATATTTGCTGGATTTCAGCAATGCGCCGGCCGCTTGCAAAGGCTTGCCGATCTCCGGGCGCACGGCATCCTGCGCGTACGCAGTTGGCAACGCCACGGAGCCTGCGACCATCGTGAGCGCGAGTGCTGCGCGCAGGATGGTGCGGCTAATCGCACTTGTTCTGGCACCTGGTCTGGTCATGGCAAGAATTCTCCGGAAATAATGAAAAAACGCGGCCACGCCGCGTTTTGTTGACCACCGATTACTTGACGAATTGCTCGTTGCCGACAATTCCCATTTTTGTCAAACCAAGGCGCTGTGCAGCGGCCATCACTCTGGCCACAGACTTGTATTGCACCAGCTTGTTGGGCCGCAAATGCACTTCAGGCTGAATCGCTTGCGCGGCTGCTGTGGCCATCCGCAATTCGAGCTCTTCCTGCGTCGGCACGATGGCGCCGTTCCACAACACCGTACCATCAAAGTCCACGTCGATCTGCACAATTTCCGGCGGTGTAAGTGGTGGCGGCGGATTGCCGACCGGCAAATTCAGTTTGACCGCGTGTGTCTGGATCGGGATGGTGATGATCAACATGATGATCAATACCAGCATCACGTCGATCAGCGGCGTGGTGTTGATGTCCATCATGACTTCCGGCTCGTTTGAGCCGCCGCTTGATCCTACATTCATGCTCATGGCTTGCTTCCTTCCAGGGTACGGTGTCGCAACGCGGTTAATTTCTGGGGGGCGGTTCGGTAATGAAGCCGATCTTCAGGATACTGGCGCGCTGGCAGGTGTAGACCACCTTGCCCACTGATTCATAACGCGCGTTTTGATCGCCACGAATATGCACCTCAGGCTGCGGTATCTGCACGGCCACCACTTTCAGTTTCTCGAACAGCGCGTCGGTATCCGCCATGAGCTGCTGGTTCCAGAAAATATCCCCGTCCTTGTTGACCGAGATAACGATATTTTCCGGCTTGGTCTGCGTGACGATATTCCGCTCGGCCGGCAACAAGACCGGCACGTTTTGTACGATCGCTGGAATGGTGATCAGAAAAATGATCAGCAATACCAGCATCACATCGACAAGCGGCGTGGTGTTGATGGAAGCGATTACCTCATCTTCGCCGCTACCATCCGAACCTATGTTCATTCCCATGCGGGGCTCCTGGTGCGTCTATGGATCAATGTCTGACGGTCGAGATGCTTTTTTATTTCTTCTTGCCGCCGCCGCTCAGCAGCACCGAATGAAGATCGCCGCTAAAAGCGCGAATACGTTCCATGACAACCTTGTTACGACGTATCAGCCAGTTATAGGCCAACACTGCCGGTACCGCAACAGCCAGGCCAAGCGCGGTCATGATGAGTGACTCGCCCACCGGGCCAGCAACTTTATCGATCGACGCTTGCCCCGCGATACCGATCGCGGTCAAGGCGTGATAGATTCCCCACACGGTTCCGAACAGACCGACGAACGGCGCGGTGGAGCCCACGGTAGCCAGGAACGCCAATCCGTCCTGCGTGCGGTTTTGGACATTTTCGGAGGCGCGCTGGATGGACATTGTGATCCATTCATTGAGGTCAACATCGCCCATCAAACCCGAGTGTTTGCTGGACGCCTTGACACCGCTTTCAGCGATGAAGCGAAACGCGCTGGTTTCCTTCAAGCCATCGATGCCTTGCTGAAGGGAGCCTTGTGCCCAGAATCCGTCGCCGACTTCTTTAGATTCCTTCATCAAGCGGAACTGTTCAAACAGCTTGACGATCAGAATGTACCAGGTACCCATCGACATGATGACGAGGATCGCGAGCGTACCCTTGGTGACAAAGTCGCCGGTTTCCAGCATGGCTTTGATGCCGTACGGATTTTCCACCGATTCTTTCGTCACCACCGGCCCTGGGGGAGCGGCGGGGATAACGGCAGGTGCCGCAGCAGGCTCAGCGGCCTTTGCGGTATCGGAAGCAGGTGCCTGGGCAATTGCCGTTGCGGGTTGAAGTGCTACGACCGCCGTCACCAGCGGTGCGCAAAGGACGACTGCCGCTACCAGCAGGGCAGGGATACGTTTGATGAATGACAT
>JAYVXF010000217.1:0-4827 GCA_043793345.1 Betaproteobacteria bacterium
ACGAAGTCGGCATCGATGACGATTGCACCCACATCATCGCCAAACGCCAGCCGACTGCAGGTGATTTGCGCATGGTGATGGCGGTGGTTAAAACCATCACCGATCTTGAACGCATCGGTGACGAAGCGCAAAAAATTGCGCGCATGGCCAAGCTCACCCATGAGCGGGAACATAGCGCATCGCCGCGTTTTGCAGAGGTGCATTACATGAGCAGCGTCGCGCTCGACATGCTCAACACAGCGCTCGATGCCTTCGCGCGTCTCGACGTTGCGGCGGCGGCGAAAGTCGTGAAGCAGGACAAAATAGTTGATGAGCAATTTCGCGGCATCATGCGCCAGCTCGTGACGTTCATGATGGAAGACCCGCGCACGATTTCAGCGTGCATCGATATTTTGTTTATCGCCAAAGCAATTGAACGCATCGGCGACCATGCCAAAAACATGTCGGAGTACGTGGTGTATCTGGTGAAGGGCAAAGACGTGCGGCATATTACGGCGGAAGAATTCGAGCGCGAGACGTCGTCGCCTGATTAAAACGGGTCAGGAATAAAAAACGCCGCAGATAATGCGGCGTTTTTTTACCGTCATTCCCGCGAAGGCGGAAATGACGACGAGATTAACAAGCTTACGCAGTCGGCGGCACAAACCCCATCGCCTGATCGGCACCGTCACCAAAAAAGTGCCGCTGCATCTGCTCTTCCAGATATTTGCGCGCCTTGATGTCGGCCAGATTCAAACGGTTTTCATTCACCAGCCGCTTCTGTTGCTCCAGCCACTCCTTCCACGCCTGCTTGGACACACTCTCGTAAAGTTGCTTGCCCAGTGGGCCAGGGTAAGGCGGATAGTCGAGACCTTCGGCTTCGGTTTTGAGTTTGACGCAATTCACCATTCTTGCCATTTGCTGCTCCATTGATTGTTGCTAGTATAGTTCTGCATTCTGTTGGCGACTTAATCTAGACAGCCGCAATTTCCGGTAGCTGCACCTCCCGGCGCAACCCTTGTGGTTGTTCCCCCGCTATGTGGGGGAAGGCCGGGATGGGGGTGTCGTTGCAGCTCGCGCGTCGACTTTAGCATCGCCCCCATCCCAACCTTCCCCCGTTGCCGGGGGAAGGAGCTGATCAGTGATCATGAAAATAAATCGCATTAATTATGCAGCCGTACGCTACACAGATTTCGAATAAATTTTCGAACGCCGTGAATAGTTATATAAGGCCTGCTTTTCCTGCGGCAACTTCGCTACGTCGGTTTCCACAAAACCGCGTTCAACAAACCACTGCGTCGTTTGCGTCGACAGCACGAACAATGTTTTGAAACCCTTTTCCTTGGCGCGCTTTTCGGCGAAACTTAAAATTCGCTCGCCGCGACCGCCGTCGCGATAAAACGGATTCACCGCGAGACACGCCAGCTCAACCGCTTTGTCGTTCGGAAAAGGATACAGTGCGGCGCAGCCGATGATTTCGTTATCGTGTTCCAGCACCACGAAACGATCAATTTCTTTTTCGATCAACGCGCGCTCGCGTTTCACGAGGATGCCCGCCGTCACCAGCGGATCGATAATGCCCATGATGCCGTCGGTGTCGGCAAGCTTCGCGTCACGCAGGCAGTCTGCTGCCTCCAGCACGATCATGGTGCCGATGCCGTGATGGGTGAATAGCTCCATCAACAGCGCACCGTCGATGTGGCGGCTGATCAGGTGCGCGCGCTTGACGCCCTCGCGCACCGCGCGGATCGCGCAGGGCAGGAACAGGCGAATGTCTTCGGTCTGACCGCCGTATCGCACCGAATTAAGCGCCTCCTGCGCCTGCAGCGCGGTCAGCTCGTTGATCAAGCGGTCTTTGTTGTCGGTGGCACCAAGCGTCTCGGTGAGAAAAATAAGTTTTTCCGCTTTCAGCGCGATGGCAACCGAGGTCGCCACATCTTCGAGCGTGCAGTTAAAAATATCGCCCGTCGGTGAAAAGCCAATCGGCGAAATCAACACCACTTCGTCGTCGTCGAGCCGCCGCACGATGCCTTCCGCGTCGACCTTGCGCACTTGACCGGTGTGCATGAAATCGACGCCATCGCGCACGCCGACCGGCTTGGCAGTGATGAAATTGCCGGATGCGACGCGGATATCGGCACCCGCCATCGGTGAATTGGCAAGCTCCGTGGAAAGAGTCGCTTCAATTTCCATGCGGACAATACCGTTTGCTTCCTTCACGCAGCGGAGAGCGGCGTCATCCGTCACGCGACGACCATCGACCAGGCGGGAAACAACACCGTGCTGCTTTAACTGATCCTCCACCTGTGGGCGCGTGCCGTGTACCAGCACGACGCGAATCTCCAGACTCACCAGCACATTGATGTCGTGCGCCAACTGCATCATCTCGCCGTCGGTGAGCACCTCGCCGCCGAACGCGATCACGATGGTGCGTTCGCCGAATTCGTGGATGAACGGCGTCGCACTGCGGAACCACTTGACGAAAGCTTCGAGTTTTTTTGCGTCGTTCTTGGCCATGCGAGCCGATGTTGGGAGTGAGAAGTAAAGGCGCGAGCGTTATTTTAGCGATAAGCGATGGCTCATGCGGAATCATCGCGGCATCAAATAAAACCGTCATTCCCGCGTAGGCGGGAATCCCATTTCCCATCGCATGTTCATCACCCGGAAACCTTGGATTCCCGCCTGCGCGGGAATGACGGCCTATGGGTATCGTGATGAAATTTTAGTTGTTGCGCTGCGAATAGTATTTCAGCAAACGCGATCAGCCAAAATCCCCAAAGCGCGCCGCCAACGCAGCAATCGCCGCCAGCCCTGCAGTTTCAGTCCGCAACACACGTGGCCCGAATTTCGCCGGTGTCACGCCGCGCTCAACAGCCCGCGCGATTTCATCATGTGTAAATCCGCCTTCCGGCCCGATCAACAGCGCAATCGGCCTCGATGCATCAACGCTGCCGAGCAAAGATGCTTCTGCCTGCGGATGCAACAGCATACACTCGCCCTCGAACGAATTTTTCAACCATTGATCCAGCGTTTGCACTTCCCGCACCAGCGGCACGCGATTGCGCCCGCATTGCTCGCACGCTGCAACTGCAATCGCCTGCCAATGCGCGATGCGCTTTTCGGCACGCTCGCCGGCCAGTTTTAACGTTGCACGCGCGGTCGCAATCGGCGCAATGCAAGTCACGCCGAGCTCGACCGCTTTTTGTACGATGAGATCCATCTTGTCGGCCGTTGCCAGCGCTTGCGCCAGCGTGATCTGCAGCGGCGATTCGCGCTCAACCGCATCGAAGTTGTCGAGTGTCAGCGTCGCGTCGCGTTTACCGATGTTCCTCACCGTCGCCTGGATTTCTCCGCCAGTGCCATCGAACAAAGTGATCGACTCTCCAATCGCAATGCGTAGCACTTGCAAATGCCGCGCGACCGATTCGCCGACGGCGAAAATCGTCCCCGATTCGCAGGGGCGCGGCAACGGGTGTTGGACAAAAAAACGGGGTGTGGTCACGGCGCTCACGACAATTCACGACAAAATGATGCGGGTTTTGGATGCGGATTACGCTGGAGTATTATAGCGGCGCGTTGCTCAAGATTGGCATGATCCGCTCTGCCCAAGCGCCCAACAATCTCTCAATTTGTGCCACCGATGCCTCTACTCGAACCCGCGCCAGATGCAAACGACGCCGCAACCATAGACGCACTCCCAGACGCGGCGCGGATGGTGTCCCCCGTCATCCAGCTCATGCAAGATGTCGCCTCACGCGAACTGATGCCGCGTTTCAAACACGTCACAGTCGAGAAAAAACACGATGGCTCCATCGTCACCGAGGCGGATCGCATGGTGGAGGCCGCGTTGGCCGAAGCGCTGCCACGCATTTTCGATTGCCCGGTGCTCGGCGAAGAAATGGCGGAAGGCGCGCAAAAAGAAATCTGGCGCGAGGCCGATTGGTGCTGGTGCGTGGACCCGCTCGACGGCACCGCAAATTTCGCCAGCGGCAAACGCTACTTCGGCATGTCGGTGGCGTTGATGCATCGACGCAAAAGCGTATTTGGCGTGGTGCTCGATCCGAACAGCGGCGAAGTGTTTCATGCCTTGCAGCACGCAGGCGCGTTTCTCGATGGCAAACGATTGAAACCGCTTCCCGCCAAACATCTGGCGGATGCACACGTGGAAGTGGGGCGCTACAAACGCCTGGGCCGCTTAGGCACCACGCTGCTCGCGCACCAACCATTTCGCAAACTCACCATGAGCGGCGCGTCAGTTTTGCAATGGAGCCACATGGCCTGTGGGCGCATCGACGCGTTCCTGCACGCGGGCGAGCAGCCGTGGGATTACGCGGCAGGTGCATTGATTCTCGAAGAAGCGGGCGGGCGCATCGCGTCACTGCAACACGATGATTACTGGCGCCAGGATTATCCCAACGAATGGTCGAAGTCGGTGATCGCCGCGCGTCATCCGGCGTTGTTCGATGAGTGGAAGCGGTGGGTGCGAAGTCATTTATAGCCGCATAAATGTGCGTAGAACGCCGTTTAACGCGGATTTCCAGACACTATCTGTCTGAAAGCCGCGCCGAATGGCGATCTCAGCCTGCGCTGTGCGCGCGGTCTGTGCGCGTGTGATCGTCGCGGATATTTCGTTCGTGCCGCGATGACGGTTCGTTACGCAACGAAGCATCCGTGTCTCATTCGCTGCCAAACTATCGCCATCGCATCGAAGCTGCGCTGCGACTCCACCGACGACGACAGGCTCGTCGCAAGCAATCCGCAACCATCAAAATGGAAGGGCAACACCATGACCATCACCTGCATCATCCGCTACGAAATTGATCCGTTTCAGCGTGACGCGTTTAAACA
>JAYVXF010000218.1:0-4813 GCA_043793345.1 Betaproteobacteria bacterium
CACCTTTCGGTTTCAGGTTGAACAACATTTGCACCGCAAGAAAGCAAATGAAGACGACAAAGAAGCCCTTCAAAAATGCCGTGGAAGAAAAATGCGCGATCACCGCACCGGAAAAAGTCCCCAGCAAAATTCCCGGCAACATTTTTTTCACCACACCCCAATTCACTGCGTGGTGCTGGTGATGCGTCCAGGCGCTTGCCAATCCGCCGGGGATGATGGTGGCCATCGATGTCGCCAGCGCCATGTGTACGACGTGATCGCTGCTGAAGCCGCGCGAGACAAATATCATCGATAACGTCGGCACCATCACCGCACCGCCGCCGATACCCAGAAGGCCCGCAAAAAAACCGACGAACACACCAACGCCCAGATAAATCAGCCAGTAGCTAATGTCCATCTAAAAAACGAAATCCGCGATCAGCGGGATAAGCACCGCGCCCGCCACGCCGTGCATGCCCATCGCCAATCCGGCGAACGCGCCTGCCTCGGCGTTGATCGACAGTGCGCGTGAAGTGCCGATGCCGTGTGCGGCAACGCCGATCGGGAAGCCGCGTTGCCACCACACTTGAACACGCAATGCGTCGAGCACGTAGCGCGCAACGATTGCGCCGACGATACCAGTGGTCACGGCGAACACGGCGGTCAAGGTAGGGGAGGCAGAAATTCTTTCGGCGACACCCATGGCAATCGGTGCGGTGACGGATTTGGCCATCATCGCTTTCTGGATGGTGCTGTCCGCGCCCAGCAAACGGGCGATGCCGACGGCGCTGATGATCGACGTTGCGCCACCACACAAGAGTGAGGCCACCAGCGGCAGTACTTTGCCACGCAACGCACTCCAACTCTGGTAAATCGGTACGGCCAGTGCGACGGTCGCGGTGCCGAGCAAAAAGTGTATGAACTGCGCGCCTTCGAAATATTTTGCATACGGCATGTCGATGAGCCAGATACCCGCAGCGACGATTGCCACGGCAATCGCGACGGGATTGGCAAACGGCTGCCGATTGGCGCGTTCATAAATAGTCACGCCAGCCTCGTAGGCGGCAAGCGTGAGCAGCAGCGCGAACAACGGGCTGCCGGCGAGATAGACCCAGATTTCGGCAATCGGCAAAAGCGGCGTCACGATTTTCTACCGGGCCAGAATCGCAATACCGCGGCACTTACCGCCACGGTCGCGATCACGCTCACCACCAGAGCAACACTGACCGCCCAGAAATGGATTTGAAGTTGCGGCCAAAACAGCACCACGCCGACTGCAGCTGGGACGAACAAAAGCCCCAAATGCTTGGTGAGCATAGATGCCACGGTGTCAATCGGCGCATCGACCCTGCCGCGCCGGATTAAAAAACCCAGCAGCAACACCAGACCAATGACCGGTCCGGGAATCGGCAACGCCAACAGGCGCGTAAATATTTCTCCCGCGCCCTGAAAACCGAGCAGGATAATCAGACCGCGAATCACGATTGACGACGTTTGCGCGTGGCGCACGGCGTCAAAATTTTGCCCCGAGCAGCTTCAGTACCGCTTTTAGTTCCGCCGGTTTCACCGGCGTAATCGACAGCCGATTGCCGCGCTGCAATGTGGTCATTTGCTCAAGCGAAACTTGTTCGCGCATTTCAGCGAGCGACAGCAGGCGCGTTTTTTTTGTAAGCTTCACGTCGACCAGCATCCAGCGCGGGGTTTCGCGGGTGGCTTTTGCGTCGAAGTATTTGCTTTTTTTATCCCACTGCGTCTCGTCCGGATAGGCGGCGCTGCTCACACGGGCAAGCCCGACGATGCCGGGCTCGGGGCACGACGAATGATAAAACAGCACCTCGTCGTCCACCTTCATAAGATCGCGCATGAAATTGCGCGCCAGATAATTGCGCACGCCGAACCACGGCACGGTCTGGTTTTTCGCCTTGACGAGATCGTCAATGGAAAATTCTTCCGGCTCGGACTTCATCAACCAGCAGGCCATGATTTACGATTTGGGGAATTGAAAAAGTGCTGCGAAATAACATGGCGCTTGAGTGTTCGCTTAGGCCCGCACTCTTGAACCAAGGGTTCAAGGCGGTCGCTCACCGGATGCCTTCAGGTACGTCCGCGTGGGACGCGCACACCAGCATCACTTGGGCAAGCGTCCATCGACTAACAGTCTATCGGTTCAAAGGATCTAAGACCTAAGCGAACGCTGAAACGCCATGCATCAATCACATGATAGCCGCATTGCGCAGCCGATTTGCGTCCCGCTAAAAAAGTTTTTCCTGATCCGAAATCGCTTTTTCAATAATGTCTTCGAACGCAATGATGCGTTGCCGCGTGGCATCAACGTCGGTCTCTGCATGCGAAGTTTTAGCCGCGCGGGCGGCGGCCGGTTTTTGCAGATGCTCGTGCGCAATATTGAGTGCGGCCATGATGGCGATACGCTCGTTGCCGACGACTTTGCCGGTGTCGCGAATTTCGCGCATTTTTTTATTGAGAAAATCAACCGAGGCAATCAACTGGCGCTCTTCGCCGTCCGGTGCGGCGACACGGAATTCGCGTCCCATTACGGTGATGGTCACGCCTTTCGCGTCTTTGACGACTTTGGTTTCCTTCACTTCTTTTGCGTCACTCTTCGCATCGTTTTTCGCATCACTCATCGACGTTCACCATCGGTTTCCGGCAGTTGTGCGATCAGGGCTTCAATCCGCGTCTTGGCAAGATCGAGTTTTTCGGCGAGGCGTTTTACCTCGTCCGATTTCGTCGCCACCGTTTGCCGCAGTTCATTGTTTTCTGAACGCAGCCGGTGAAATAGCGTGACGAAATGTTTGAGCTTGTCTTCGAAGCGTTGAAGGTCTTGTTCCATGCGATGAAATTTAGCGAAAAAACCCTACTACGTCAACGCTTAAGGCGATTATTTGAAGGTTTTTTCAAATTTGTGGGGATGGCACTCGCGTACAATTGAGATTGCACAAGGTGCGCTAGCGACGCGGCTTCGTTCGCTAGCGTTAAACGGGAAGTCTGTCGTTTCTAATTCAGGCACTGCCCCCGCAACGGTGATTGGTCTACTTGTCGTCGAGATGCCACTGAAAGTAATGCGCCGGATGCGCATGCATTCGGGAAGGTGACGACAAGCGCAGCTGGTTTTTCAACTGCATGCCATCAGTCCGGATACCGGCCTTGGCACCAGCTTTGCGCACTGCGGTGCGTCGGGCTGGTCGGTGTGCATCGGCGTCGGTGAAATTACCGCCGCCCTGCATGAAGAATCACGCAGCTTGCGGGGACGCTCGCTGCACCAAATCCTGAAAACCCATGAGAACCCAAAAACTTACATCGCTAATCCTGTCGTCGCTTATCGTTTCACCTTTCGCCGACGCGCAAAACGCGGCGCGAGTAGACGAGCTTGTCATCACCGCCTCACGCACACCGCAATCGCTGGCCACCACGCTCGCGGCAGTCAACATCATCAGCCGCGAGGAGATCGAGCAGGCCGGCACGGCAACGCTTGCCGAATTATTACAACGTAAAGCCCAAGTCGAAATCCGCACGACCGGTGGTGCGGGGCAGCCTGCGGGTGTATTCATGCGCGGCGCAAGCAGCCAGCACACCCTGGTATTGGTCGATGGCCTGCGCCTGGGCTCGGCGACGGCGGGCTCGCCTGCGTTCGAGAATATTCCGCTGGACATCATCGAGCGCATCGAGATCGTCAAAGGCCCGCTGTCCGGCCTCTACGGCTCGGACGCGATTGGCGGCGTGATTCAGATTTTTACGCGTAAATTTGATCGCCCTCGCCTGCAGGCAAGCGTGGGCTTCGGCACCGATTCGGCGGTCGCCGTCAATGCGGGTTTCACGGCCATCGAGAACAAAACCTCGGTTACGTTGAACGCCGGTTACCGCCAGGTTCGCGCCCGTTCTGCCACCAACGCCGATGCGCCCAGCTTCATCCACAACCCGGATCGCGACCCGTATAAAAACGCCAACGTAAGCTTCAATCTTTCGCACACCTTGTGGCAGGGCGAAACGATTTCACTCAATGCCTGGCAGTCGCGCGGCACCACACATTTTGATAGCGGACCTGGCGACGACCCAATTAATCGCCAAACGCTTTCCGGCGTCGGCGTGTCATCCGTGAACCAGATCATGGATAACTGGACATCGCGTCTGAACATTGGCCAGACCATCGACGACATCCGCATCACATCGGCTTTTCCGGGGACGTTCAAGACCGAACAAAATCAAGCGGTGTGGGTCAATGAATTCAAGATGCCGCGGGGCACCAGCACGGCAGGTGCTGAATATAGAGAAGAAAACGTTGCGGCAACGACCGAATACGATAAAAGGAAACGAAAGACCGGCGCGTTTTTTTTAAGCTATCTTGAACGCTTCGGCCAAGCGGAGGAACAGCAAATCGATTTTTCACTGCGCCGCGATGAGGAAACGCAATTCGGTCGACGCAATACCGGCAGCGTTGCATACGGCGTGCAATTGACGACCGCGCTGCTGGTCTATGCGCGCGCCGGTCGCGCCTTTCGTGCGCCTTCGTTCAACGATCTTTACTATCCGGGGTTTTCCAACCCGAACTTGAAACCTGAGCGCAGCGAGCAGGCCGAAGTCGGCGCGCGTTGGAGCAGCGCCACGATTCGCGCGTCGCTGGTGCGTTTCGACAATCGCATTGAAGACCTGATCGCACCCGATTTTATTTCCTTCACGCCCGTCAACATTCGCAACGCGCGCATCAAGGGTTGGGAATTATCGGCTGACACGACGCTTCTCGGCATCGGCATCAAAGCCGCGCTTACCGCGCAGCAGCCGATTGATGCGGACACTGGGCGCCAATTGCGTTCGCGCG
>JAYVXF010000219.1:0-14888 GCA_043793345.1 Betaproteobacteria bacterium
CGTAGCGCAACACTTTGATACCCCAGGTGCGACCGGCCTCGTCGAGCACGGCGACGATCTGCCGATTGATGTCGTCGCGGCTCTCGAAGGTCTTGTCCAATTCCATCTTGCCGATTTCCGAACGCAGCGCGGTCTGCGCTAATTGCGAAATAGCGAGCTCATAGTTCGACGAACCGTAACTCGCGAGCTTCGCATCCATCACCTGAAAATAGATAATGCCATCGACCGCAAGCTGAGTATTGTCTTTGGTAATACAAACTTGCTCGGCAATATCAAGCGGCACTTCTTTGAGCGAATGCCGGTAAGCGACGCGATCAAAAAACGGCGTGATCCAGTTAAAGCCGGGCTGCAGCACGGTATGAAATTTACCGAGTCGCTCGACCACCCAGGCGCTTTGTTGCGGCACGATTTTCATGCCTTCAATAAGTAGCGCCACGACGAACGCGCCGATAAATACGCCGATGGCAACACCGGGGCTCTGCGTCATGAAGCCAGCAGCCGCGCCGACAACGATTGCGATGATTAATTTTACAAACATGGGAATCTCCTTCAGGGGATGTTCAACGACAGTTGCGATGACAGTGGGAATGGACGAATGCATTGATGTGGCGTCGGTCTTGGTATACAGCGAATCTGCTTTGTGTTTGAGCATGGCGGGCGCGGCGCGCTTGGCAACGACACTCATCGCCGATTTCGCCGCCGTCGACAGTGCGTTCGGTGACGAAGAATTTTTCGCTTTTGCAGCTTCCGCTTTGATCGCGTCCACGATCTCTTCGGCCCATTTGAATTTGTTGCCGGATAAGCCCGCCGTCGCACCGAATACGGCCAGCGTGATCCACGTCGAATGCGAAAAAGACCACGCGATCAGCGCGGCGATTGCGCCATTGATGAGTCTCGACAGCATCAGACACCCGGCCGTTGCGTGCCGACCACCCAACATTGTCCGTCCTGCGCGAGGATATGCAGCGTGCCGCCGACGCCGACTGCGGTGGCGGCGACATCACCGGGCTTCACGCGCGCATCCCACTCCGTGCCGCGATATTTAATGCGCAAAGTTCCCTCGGCGTGATTGAGCCAGTTTGCCACTAACACCGACTGGCCAATATCAATCGCGTTAGCCTGGTCGCCATCGGTCCGATGCGCTGCGTGCCAGCGTTGCACCCACCAGGTGCCTACGCCCGCGAGGCCACCGGCCGCTGCCACTTGCACGATGAACGGCGCGCCGAGCCACGCAGCCAGCGCGCCCGCGAGCGCGCCCACGCCGAGCACGAGTAAATAAAAAGTCCCGGTCATCAATTCGATGATCACGAGCGTAAAACCAGCGACGGTCCAGATGAGATAGTCCTGCATGATTTTCTCCGAACATTTAACCGCAACAATTCCCCCGGGAATCACTGCGCATTACTCACCCTCTAAAACTTGGCGCTTCTCGGCGAGGGCTTGGGGGAAACGAAACGACCCTTCCCTGAATCGTTTCGCGCTATTTGAAAGCCAGTATTGGCGTCGGGCTGTTGCCGGTCAAGTGCCAAGTCACTGCTGCCCGGCGTGATGCGACGAATGGCGATCCGGCTTGACCAATGGCGACCTGGTGACGCGTCCCTCAGCCCTGCGCGCTGCTTCGCTTCAAGTGTTCCCTTGTCCCAAAGGAGCGGGAGAGAAATGCGTCAGCGCGCCGGATCGATGTTGGGACGACGCGCCGAAATCACTTTGGTATTCACGCCCGCATAATTCAAGCCGCCAAACAGTCGCGCGTGCTCAATCTTTACGCAGCGATCCATCACCACATCGAGACCAGCCCCGGATGCACGCGCGGCAGCGGCCTCATTAACGACGCCGAGTTGCATCCACAAGCATTTCGCACCGAGGCGAATGGCGGCATCGGCTAATGGCGGAATTTCTTCCGCTTTGCGAAAGCAATCCACCATGTCGATTTTCTCAGGCACATCGTCGAGCGTTGCGTAGCATTTTTCGCCGAGCACCTCGTCATACGCGGGGTTTACGGGGATGATGCGGTAGCCGTGTTCCTTCAAATATTTAGCCACAAAAAAGCTGGGCCGCCACCAGTTGGCGGATAGCCCGACCACCGCGATCACACGGTTATTTTTGAGGATTCGGCGAAGGGATGTGATGTCGTTCATACTGGTATCGAAGTGGTGTGACAGGAACCAAAAGGCGTGTAGCGAGAATGCCAGAAAATGTGTTGCCGCGCCATCGTCGTGGCTCATTTCGCAAACGCCTGACGGTCGCTAAAATGTAGCACAGTATCAAAGTCCGCATGGATATTGCGTTTTAAGGCATAAATGCCCCGCGAATTCCGCCGATGCTAGTGTTGTGACGTAATTGAAGGAACGCAATTTGACGACGCAAAAGCTAACCACGGAAACACCGAGCCTTGCCCACACCAATCTCGACGAGTACCCCGCGACTGAACTTTGCAAGGTCCTGATCGATGACCAAATCAATGCCGTCAATGCCGTCCGCGCGGCAAGCACCCAGCTCGCTGCGGCGGTCAATGCAGCCGTGCCGCGACTGGAGGCGGGTGGACGTTTGATTTATGTCGGTGCCGGTACGTCGGGCCGACTGGGGCTGCTCGATAGCGTGGAGCTTTACCCAACTTTTTCCTGGCCCCGTGAGCGCGCGGTCGCGTTGCTTGCCGGTGGCCGCGAAGCAATATTTCAGGCAGTTGAAGGCGCTGAAGATAACCGGGAGCAAGGTGCTATAGATTTACGCGCAATAAATTGCGGGCCGCACGATGTCGTCATCATGCTCGCCGCCAGCGGCACCACGCCTTACGCACTCGGCGCGCTGGCCGCCGCACGCAGCGCCGGTGCGCTGACCATCGGCATTGCCAATAATCCGGATGCACCCGTTGCCGCGAACGCCGAGATCGGTATCACGCTCGACACCGGTGCCGAGGTCATCTCCGGCAGCACGCGGCTAAAGGCGGGTACGGCGCAAAAAATTGCGCTGAATACTTTTTCAAGCGCGGTGATGGTGCGCATGAACAAGGTGTACGGCAATCTGATGGTGGATCTGAAACCGACCAACGCAAAGCTCAAGCGCCGCGCCGTCAATCTCACGATGCTGGCAACCGGTGCCGATGACGAGACCGCACAGCGGACACTTGAAGCTTGTGAGTTTCATGTCAAGGTGGCAATTGTCGCGATCATAAAAAAAATCAGCGTCGCTGATGCGCAGCAGCGGCTCGCTATTGCCAACGGCAGCGTACGAAAAGCGATTGCCAGTTGATGGACGCACCGAAAAAAATAAATCCGTGGCGGTGGATTCCGACACTTTATTTCGGCGAGGGAATTCCCTATGTGGTCGTGATGACGCTCTCAGTCATCATGTACAAAAATCTGGGGCTGTCCAATACCGAGATCGCGCTCTACACCAGCTGGCTATATCTGCCGTGGGTCATCAAGCCGCTTTGGTCGCCGTTGGTCGATATGTTCAAAACCAAACGCCTGTGGATCGTGAGCCTGCAGCTCGTCATCGGCGCTTCGCTGGCGTTGGTCGCGCTAACGATCCCGACCGCGCATTTTTTTCAAGTGACGCTGGCCGTGTTCTGGCTGATGGCGTTCAGCTCTGCCACCCACGATATTGCGGCGGATGGTTTTTACATGCTGGCACTGCCGCAACACGAGCAGGCCGCGTTCGTCGGGGTGCGCAGTACCTTTTATCGCATCGCGATGATCGCGGGGCAAGGCGGGCTGGTGTTTCTGGCGGGGACGATTTCCGAGCAGACGGGAAATGTTTCGTTGGCGTGGTCGATTATTTTTTGCATTTTGGCCGGCATGTTTTTTATATTATTTGTTTATCACCGGTTTGTTTTGCCGATGCCTGCGAGCGACCAGCCATTGCTGCGCGAGGGTAACGAAAATGTCATCACTGGATTCGTCTCGACCTTCACGTCATTTTTCAAGCGCAAAGATATTTACATCATTCTCGCCTTCCTGTTGCTGTTCCGTTTTGGCGAAGCGCAGGCGTTAAAACTTGCGGCACCGTTTTTGCTCGATCCCGCCAGCGCGGGTGGGCTCGCGTTAACGACCAAACAGGTCGGCGTGGTCTACGGCACGATCGGTGTGATCGCACTTACGCTCGGCGGACTGCTGGGCGGCTATGTGATTTCACGCGCGGGCTTGAAGCGCTGGATTTGGCCGATGTTGTTGTCAGTGCATCTGCCAAATCTCGCGTTCGTATTTCTGGCGTATGCGTTGCCGAGCAATATTCTAGTGATTGCGACAGCGATTGCGATCGAGCAATTCGGCTACGGTTTCGGTTTCGCGGCATATCTGCTGTTCATGATCATGGTCGCCGACGGCGCGCACAAAACCGCCCACTATGCAATTTGCACCGGCTTCATGGCGTTAGGCATGATGCTGCCCGGCATGGCGAGCGGCTGGATTCAGGCGCAACTCGGCTACCAACATTTTTTTGTGTGGGTATGCATCGCGACGTTGCCGTCTTTGCTAGTGACGGCATTCATCAAAATTGATCCCGCGTTCGGGAAAAAAGTGGCGAGTTGAAATGAGCGTTGCTCTCACCACGCGCATGATTTCGCTCGACGCGTTTCGCGGCTTCACCATCGCCAGCATGGTGCTGGTCAACAACCCCGGCGACTGGGGAAATATTTATTCGCAGCTCGGCCACGCCGAATGGAATGGCTGGACGTTTACCGACTGGATCTTTCCGTTCTTTCTTTTTATCTGTGGCGTGTCGATGACGTTTTCACTGGGCCGCAGAAGTGAAGCGGGCGACGACAAAGGCACGTTACTGATCCAACTTTTCAAACGCGCCGCGATTATTTTTTTAATTGGCTTAACGCTCAATTTCATTCCCGCATTTAATCTCGACACGCTGCGCATCCCAGGCGTCTTGCAGCGCATTGCAATTTGCACAATGCTGGCCGCACCGATTGTGGTGTTTTTTAATTGGCGGCAACAATGCGTCTGGATCGTCGGACTTTTGGCGTCGTACACTGTGTTGATGTTGTTCATTCCGGTGCCGGATGCGCAGGGACGCATCGCGGCGGGCGTGCTGGAACCGGGACGCGATTTTGGTGCTTACGTTGACCGGATGTTGCTCGACGGTCACCTCTGGGCAAAATCGAAAACGTGGGATCCCGAAGGTCTGGTCAGCACCCTGCCGGCGCTATGCAGTCAGTTGTTCGGTGTGCTTACGGGTCGCTGGTTGGTGTCGAAATATTCGGTTGCGGAAAAAACGGTGTGGATGATGCTGGCAGGTCTGGCGTGCCTGTGGCTCGGTGCGATCATGGATGCGACCATCATGCCGATCAACAAAAGTCTTTGGACCATATCGTTCAGCATTTTTATGACCGGCTGGGCACTGCTGATTTTTTCTTCGTTTTATTGGTTGATGGATGCGAATGCGTCGTCGCGGTTGCGTAAAAGAGCGCAGCAGATTTTTTTGCCGTTCACCATCTACGGCATGAACGCATTGTTTATTTTTGCGCTGTCCGGGCTGATCGCAAAGATGTTCGGCGTCATTAAATTCTCCGACACGAATGGCGGCATGGTCTCGCTCAAGGCAATCTTGTACGCACCGTTACAGTCGCCGCCAATGGCACCGGTAAATGCGTCGTTGTTGTTTGCGGTTCTATTTAACGTCGTCATGTTTTTCATTGTCTGGTTCATGTGGAAGAAAAAATGGTTTGTGACGGTTTAAGCATTGGGCTAACGCATCGCATCAAAGGGCTGTCTTCCCGGCGGCGGCCGGGATCCAAGTTCGCCGGGATGCGTAATGCCAAAGAAAAATTGGCTCCCGGCCTACGCCGGGACGACAGCGTTGGTATTTTTTTCCACTCGACAAAGTCTAGCACTGGCGCGGCTTTCTGGCTAATAATGCCTGAAACGCCGCGTGTAATGGCGTTCTACGTATTCATATGCTGGCTGGCACTCTTGGCAGGCTGCGCGCAAATCCCCAAGCCTGTTCCCGCCAGCATCGATTCGCTCACCGCGCCGCCTGCACCGCGCGAGTTCCGCGCCGCCTGGGTCGCGACCGTTGCCAACATCGACTGGCCGAGCAAAAAAGGGCTCACCGTCGAGCAGCAGAAACAGGAAATCATTCGCATCGTCGAGCGCGCGAAGGAGCTCAAACTCAACGCGCTCATCTTCCAGGTGCGTCCCGCTGCGGATGCGCTCTACGCGTCGGCACTCGAGCCGTGGTCGGAATATTTGAGCGGCGAGCAAGGTCGGCCGCCGTCACCGCTTTACGATCCGCTGACGATGTGGATCGAGGAATCACACAAGCGCGGCATCGAATTGCACGCGTGGTTCAATCCTTATCGCGCCCGCCACACGTCGGCGAAATCGCCGCCATCGCGCAGCCACATCGCCAACACCCATCCGGCTGTCGTCAAAGAATACGGCGGCTATCTGTGGATGGATCCGGGCGAGGAGTTTGCAGCCCAACGCACGCTCGAGGTGATTGTTGATGTCGTGCGTCGCTACAACATCGACGGCGTGCATGTTGACGATTATTTTTATCCGTATCCGCTGCCGCTGATTGCAAACGCGCCCGCAGCCGAGAACGCGCCGGAGCTCGATTTCCCCGACACACCTTCGTGGACGCGATATCTGCTCACTGGCGGCAGTCTTGGCCGCGCCGATTGGCGCAGGCAAAATGTGAATCAGCTGATCGAGCGCATCTACACGGCGGTGCATCGCGAAAAGAGTTGGGTGAAAGTGGGCGTGAGTCCGTTCGGCCTCGGCAGGCCGGATCGTCGTCCGCCCGGCATTGTCGGCTTCAGCCAATACGATAAGCTCTACGCCGATGTTGAGCTGTGGCTCGCCAACGGCTGGCTGGATTATCTGGCGCCGCAACTTTATTGGCCGATAGATCAGCCGGCGCAAGCGTTCGGCAAGCTGATGCAATACTGGATCGGTCAAAATACCGCAAGCCGCCACGTCTGGCCGGGGCTATACACGAGCCGCATCGATAGCTCTGCGAAGTCGTGGCGACCGGAAGAAATCGTCGATGAAATCGCGCTGCTGCGAGGCCGGCCGGAAATCGGCGGACACATTCATTTCAGCATGATCACGTTAATGGAAAATCGGCGCGGCATCAATGATCAACTAAAGCCCGGCTATGCATCGGCCGCGCTGATTCCCGCGACGCCGTGGCTCAGTGCCGAAAAGCCTGCCGTACCGATGATTTTTTTCGCACGCAAGGGGCCGAAGTTTGAGACGATCTCGGTCAGTGTTTGGGCGCAGCCGGGCTATCGTCAGTTCGCCGTGTGGATGCGCTTTGGCCAGTCGTGGAAATTTTTTGTGATGCGTGCGGGCGCAGAAAACTCAGGCGTCACCAGCGCGACTGAGTTTGTGATTGGATCCGGCGAAGGGTTCGGCATGCCTGACGCGATGACGATTTCGGCGGTGGATCAATTCGGTATCGAAAGTGATCGCGCAACATTTACAGAAGCAGATTTTGCGAGGATTCAATGAGCGCTGAATTACGCGGTCTCGGCATCGACGCGGGCGGCACACATACGCGCTGGGCGCTCGCGCGCGCCAGCGGCGAAATTATTGCCGACGGTCACGTCGCTGGATTTACCGCGCTGCAAATGAACACCGATAGCGGCGTACAACAGATCAGCGCGACTCTAGCTGCCATCGCCGCCGCCGTTCGCGTTCATGGCCAAGCCACACGCGTGTATGCAGGCCTCACCGGATTCAGCGAAGGTGGCGACCACTTGCGCGCGTTGATTGGAAATGCGCTTGGCGTGAGCGCTGCTGCCGTCACGCTCGCCAGCGACATGGAAATTGCCTACCGCGATTTGTATGCGCCGGGTGAAGGCTACGTCGTCTACGCCGGCACCGGCTCGATTGCCGCTTTCATCGACGACAGCGGCACGCTGCACCGCGCGGGTGGGCGCGGCGCACTGCTCGATGATGCCGGTGGCGGATACTGGATTGCCTGCGAAGCGCTGCGGCATATTTGGCGCAATGAGGATGAACGTCCGGGAAGCTTTCGTGATTCCCCGCTGGCGGGTGAAATTTTTGCGCGCATCGGCGGCCACGACTGGGCGCAGTCCCGTCAATTTATTTATGGCTCGGCAAATGCTGACGCACGTGGCAAAATCGGCAAGCTCGCACTCGCCGTCGCGGCAGTTGCTGACACGGATCCGATTGCCAAGCGTATTCTTGAAGCGGCTGGACGCGAGCTTGCGCGTCTGGGGCAGGCAATGATTTCGCGTTTTGGTCAGCGACCGATCACGCTGGCTGGACGCGTCGCGCAACTGCACCCGATGATCGAGCAAGCGATGCGTGCCGCGTTACCATCAGGCATCAAATTGACCGTGCGGTTAAGCGAGGCGCATATTGCGGCGGCGCGGATTGCCGCAAAAGAGGCTGCACAGGAAGCGCCATCCGCTAACTAAGTACTGCGCCACAAGGAAAAATCATGAAACGTTTGCTTGCCATATTCTTCGTCACCATTCTCTCCGGCTGTGCAACGGGCCCCGCCATCGACCGCACCTATACCGCTGTGAGTCAGGACAGTCGCGCGCAGTTTTTGATTCTCCATTACACCGCGCTGGATTTTCCGACGTCGCTCAAAGTGCTGACCGAACAGAACGTCAGCAGCCACTTTCTGGTGCGCGATCATCCGCCGACGATTTATCAGCTGGTCGATGACAACCGCCGTGCCTATCACGCGGGCGTGAGCTCGTGGAAAGGACAAACGCAATTGAATGCCGCCTCGATTGGCATTGAGATCGTCAATCTCGGCTATCGTGATTCGCCGCAGGGGCGCACCTATTTTGATTATCCGGCAGAGCAGATTGACGCGGTGATTGCGCTGGTGAAAAAAATCGTCAAGGATCACGACATCAAACCGGAGCGCATTCTCGCGCATAGCGATATCGCGCCGCAACGCAAGCCCGATCCCGGCCCGCGTTTTCCGTGGAAGCGACTCGCCGATGAAGGCCTGATTCGCTGGCCCGATGCCGCGCTGGTCGCGCAGCGCCGACCCGGTTTTGAGCAACAGCTACCCGACGTGGAATGGTTCCAGCGCAATCTTTCCCAGCACGGTTACGCGGTGCCGCTAAACGGTGAGTTGGACGAAGCGACGCAGAATGTGCTGATCGCGTTTCAGATGAAATATCGACCTGCCAATTTCGAAGGTTACCCTGATGCTGAAACGGCCGCCTTGCTCGACGTACTCACGTCGCCGACTGGCAACCTGAAATAGGATGCGATATGCGTGACCGACCAACGTCATTACCCGATGACGGATCCGATCCAAATACAATTGTCATTTCGAGCAACGCGAGAAATCTGCTTTTTATGACTAAAAACAGAAGCAGATTTCTCACCCGATGAAACTGGGTTCGAAATGACAGGCAAATAATATGGCGATGAATGAAACATTGAAGCCCCGATGAAAACGCACCATACTTTTTTAATGTCGATTGCCCTGTCCATCTTTTTGATCGGAGGCCGCGTGGACGCACAGCAGACTTCACCCAAGCGCATTAAGCCGACCACCAATGCATACGCGAGTCTCGACGCCGAACTATTTTCGATCGTCAACGATGCCGCGCATCCGTTGGCGAGTTTATCGGTGCTTGCCGTGCGCGATGGCCGTGTCGTCTATCAACGGCAATTCGGCCAGCGCTTTATTGATGAAAAATATCCCGCTGCGAGCAAACCCGCGAACGAGGCGACCATGTATCGGATGGCGTCAATTTCCAAACTGGTCACGACCTTGGGTGTGATGAAACTCGTGGAGGATGGCAAGCTCGCATTGGACAAAGATGTCAGCGAATACCTCGGCTACAAATTGCGCAATCCGAATTTTCCCGATGAGCCGATTACGCTGCGCATGTTGTTGAGTCACACCTCATCGTTGCGCGACGACGCCGGCTACTACTGGGAAGCGAAACTCAACGTTAATCTGCGCGACGTGTTGTTGCCGGACGGCAGACTGTTCGACAAGGGCAGCGCGTGGGATAAAAAATATAAACCCGGGACGTATTTTGAGTACGCCAATTTTCCCTGGGGTGTCATCGGCACGATCATGGAGCGCGCCACCGGCGACCGATTTGACCGGCTCATGCGGCGCCTGATTCTCGACCCGATGGATTTGCGCGGCGGCTTTCATCCGGCCGACTTCACCAAGACCGAACTTGACAACACCGCCACGCTTTATCGCAAACGCCGCGAGATCAACGGCAAAGAAGTGTGGAACCCTAGCGGTTCCTGGGTGGTGCAGGTCGACGACTACGTGACTGCAGCACCGGTGCCGCGTGCGCTTGATGACTACGTGATTGGCAGCAACGGCACGCTGTTCGGCCCACAGGGAAATTGCCGACTGTCGGCGGCAGGCCTGGGGCAAATCATGTTGATGTTGATGAACGATGGCAAGCTCGGCACGAAACAAATTCTGAAAAAAAAATCGGTCGAGCAAATGCTGACCAAGCAATGGCACTTTGATGTCGCGCAGAAAAATGGCAGTAGCGGCTATGGCGGACATCAGGATGCGATGAACGCGTGGGGCTTGGGCAATCAGCAGTTTCTCGACGTGAGTGGCGCGGGCAGCGGTGATCGTCTGGTCGAGCGCGGCGGCTTCAAGGCGGTTGGTCATACGGGCGATGCCTGGGGGCTGACCTCGGCGCTGGTGTTTGATCGCACAAAAAAGAACGGCATGATTTTTCTGGTTGGTGGGCCAGGGTTTGACCCGGAAACTTATAGCGGAAAATATTCGGCGCATTACCGATATGAGGAGCAGATTCTCACGGCGCTGCATCGGCACGCGATTGACGTTAACCAAAACAAAAAATAGCGTTCGACAAAAAACACTGCATTGAACGTGGCCTGCGCCGGGGAGACAATTTTGAGGTTTTTAGAAGCGCCCGATGGACGTAGATCGCCATTTGGCGCGGCGTTTCAGGCTTTTTAGGCCTGTGAAGTGCGTGTATGCTGGAGTTTGAATACTGGAAATGACCAATGTGAATACACGATATTTCTTTCAGCCATTGCTGTGTTTGATCCTCACCAGTTGCGCGTTGCCGCCGCAAGTGACGCCAGCACTCAATGCCGCGAGGGTCACAAGTTCCGCAGTTGCCGCGCCACTGCCGTACGCGGTCGAGCGTCTCAATCTTGCCGGCCCGGTCGCCGGTGTGTTGGTGAAAGTCAACCTGAACGATCCACGGGTGCGCGTCATGGTGGCGCTCGCGGATGATCGCGATCCCGACGGCGATGGCCCGTGCGTGGGACAGCTTGAGACCACCAGTCAGGTCGCGCGCAAACACGATTTCGATATCACGCTCAATGCGAGTTTTTTCGCGGTGTCGGGCGTGCGTGAAATGGCCGGACAAAAAATCCAATACTTTGTCGGCAACTGCGGCTGGCCGCAGGGCTGGCATTTCTCCAATGGCAAGCAGTATGGCAAGCCGAAGACCGCGAGTTTGCGCGCGACCATGATCGTCCATCGCGACGGAAAAATATCGCTCGCCGATGCGGTGGAAAATTTACCCGCCGATACTGAATTCGCGGTGAGCGGCAATGCGATGATGTTGAAAGATGGCGTCTCCACGCCGCCCGCAAAAGATGAGACCCGCCATCCGCGCAGCGCGGTCGGTTTGAGCGCCGATTCCCGCACGCTCTACATTCTGGCGATTGACGGGCGGCAGGAGTCACACAGTCGCGGCGTCAACCTCGGCGAGCTGGCCAATATTTTTATTCAACTCGGCGCGCACAACGCGATCAATCTCGATGGCGGCGGCAGTACCTCAATGGTAATCAAAGATCCGGGGACGGGCGCATTCGCGATTGCCAATCAGCCGTCGGATTTGTCGACGCTGAAGTTGCCGGTGCGCTTCGAACGACCGGTGGTGGATGTGTTGGGGATACGGGTGCGCTGAAGTGGCGGTGCGCGGGCGGTGCGCTGCGGTCTACCCCGTTACCGCGGCTTCAAGCAAGGTCAACGTCTGACTCGCCGTATCCAGCCGCGCGTTGACACCAATCGGCATGGTGAATTGATCTGCGATATGGCCGAACGAATAGCCGACCACCGCCGGAATCGGCAACGCGCCGAACTGATCGTCGAGTACTTCGTTAAGCGTTAATGAAGCGTCGCCATCGTTCGCACGGATCTTGCTGAATACGCCGAGCATGATGCCCGCTGCGCGCTTGAGGCCGTCACTCTCGCCACGTTTGCCCACACTTTGCTGCAACTGCGTGAGCATGCGATCAATCCGGTATGGCGGCTCCCCAACGTCTTCCAGAAAGAGCAGGTGGGACTCAATTTCGGCGGCATACGGCGTGCCAATCAATGCGGTGAGTACGCTTAAATTCCCGCCGATCAAGCGGCCTTCGGCGACGCCGTGGCGAAAAGTGCGCAGTTGAAACTCCGGTTGCGCGACAGCCTTGCGCTCGTTCTCAACCGACATAAAAATTTCAGTTTGCGGGCGCGGATTCATCAGCACGGCCTGCATTTGCGTGACCGCATAATCAGTCGGCGTTGACGGTGCGACGGGCCCATGAAATGTGACGAGACCGGCGTGGCGATAAATCGCCAGATGCAGCGCGGTGATGTCGGAATAACCGACGAAAATTTTTGGATGTCGGCGAATCAGATCGTAGTGAATATGTGGCAAGAGCGCGCTACAACCCGAGCCGCCACGCGCCGCCCAAATGGCTTTAACGTCTTTACCGAGAAACATGCCGTGCAAATCAGACAAGCGTTGGGTAACGGTGCCCGCGTAGCCGCCGCGTGCTGCGCGAATGTTGTCGCCGACCTTCACCTTCAAACCCAAGGCTTCGAGATTCTTTACGCCCTTTTCTATCGTCGCGTCGTCCATCACGCCGCTTGGGGCGATGAGCCCGACCAGATCGCCAGGCTTTAGCGCGGCGGGTTTGATGAGGCGGCGGGACGGTCGCGCAAATTTGAGCGCATCGCTCCTGACGTTTGCGGAATTTTTCGCGTCGCTCGCACTTGCGGTCGTGGTGGCGGACAACGCCGCCAACGCGAGCCACTTGCCAAAATGTCTTCGGTTCACTTGCGTCCCGTTATTTCAATGCAAAAAAATGCAGGGCTTTGATGAGCGCCCTGCATTTTTACCCCGCCCCGTGCTGGCAGGATGATGCGCATTTCTAGAAACGGTAGGTGACGCGCGCCGTATAAGCACGGCCACGCGGATCGGCGACTCGTGGATCCCAACCTGCGCCAGCTGCAAAGTCAACGTTATGCGCGGTGAACGGCGGGTCTTTGTCGAGCAGATTTTTGATGCCCAACGTGATCGTGGTATTTTTGAACCCCGAGTACGAGCCCGACAAGTTGTAGATTTTGTAGGCCGCTACGTTCGGGTCGAATCCGGGCGGCACCACGCCCACCGGCACTTCGTCCTTGTAGCTGGCAGTAAATCTCTGTGACAGGGTGCCGCTCCAGTTACCCTCGGTGTAGGTGAAGCTCAGGTTATGTTTCCAGCGGACAAACAAATCGCGGGAATCCCAGCTACCCACCGTGTTGACATAAGCATCGGTGGCAAAAATACGCGACTTGAAGACATCGGTATAGGTGCCGTCTAGTCCGACGTTCCATTTGCCATTGCCAAGCTTGCCGTTCGCTTCAAAGCTCACATCGACGCCGCGGGTAATGTCTCCTGCGGCATTGACAAAGCCAGCGCGAATGTAGCCGCCGGGACCATCGAGGCGTCCATCACTGCCGCGCACGAGATTGTCGGGGAACAGGGTGAAATTGGCCAGCACCTGCTGTGGCGTCAGTTCAAAGATACGCTCGGTACGTTTGATCTGCCACAAGTCCACGCTTGCGGTGATCCAGTCCAGTGGCGTAACGACGACACCGACCGACCACTGCTTGGATTTTTCCGGCGATAGACCTGGATTTCCACCAGTTCTTGAATTTGGCCGAATCGCACACACGGCCAGGTCGGTCGGATTTTGCGCACAAAGCACGGGATCTTTAATGTTGCCCGGAACCGGCGACTCAAGCACCGCACCATACAATTGGAAAAAACTCGGCGCACGAAAGCCAGTGTTGTAGGAAGTGCGGAACAACAGCTCTTTTATTGGCGTGAATTTGAGCGCCACTTTAGGATTGGTCGTGCCACCAAAGTCGCTGTACTGGTCATGGCGAACGGCAATTTGTGCCTCCAGGTTTTTGAGGATGGGCACGGCTAATTCCGAATAAATGGCCTTGATGTTACGCGATACTTTCGGGAAGGTCGGATCGAACGGTGCATCGCGAATCACAATGTTGGTCGGCCCTGAATTGAACACATAGCTTTCCTTGCGAACATCGAAACCGACCGCTAATGCCAATGGGCCTGCGGGCAACTGTAATAACTCACCGGAAATTGAGCCGTCGATCTGATCGAGCTTGGCCTTGCCACCGAACAGCGATGCGCCCTTCGCTCTCGCGCCGTCGATGGCAGCCAGTGCTGCGGTAGTCTGGGTTTGACCGGGCAAGAGCCAAGGATTCACAATACCTGACGCGAGCACCGAAACGAAGCCCGGCGCGCCACCGGCAATATCGGTATTGCGTAGGTAGCCGCCCTCGACGAGCGAATTTGCCTTGCTGCCGGCAGTGGATATGCCGACCTTGTAATCCCAACCGCTAAAGACAACGCCGTCCAGACCGACGAGCAAGCGGTAGGCATCGGTGGTCGTTTCGAGCTGACGGTTGCCGCACACATCGCAACGCCAGCGATAGGCGATCGGCTTGGTCGGATCAAACGTCGGGATAAAAGCGGAAAGGTTTTGGTAATACGGGCCATTCACCGGATAGGCGGTGCCCGCGCCGATACTGGTGGTCACCTGGCTGGGCTCGAATTCTTTCAGCGCCTTCGACCGTGATGCGGTCACTTCGGCGAACGCCGTGTGCTGACCATTCAACTGCATGCT
>JAYVXF010000220.1:0-4805 GCA_043793345.1 Betaproteobacteria bacterium
GCGCTGCTGGCCGGTTACGCGAGCGTGCGAGCCTTCACCGAAAGCGAACATGCGGCATGGCCGCAGATGCTGCGCGCGGCCGCGCTGCGCACCTGGCTGGGGCGGCTGGGTTATCATTATTTTCCACGCGATTCGGCAATCACCCACCCCAAGGATCATCCGTTTTCCCAACGCTTGCTGCACTTTCACGCAACCCACGAAACCGAGAATCGCGCCTTGATGCCGACGGCATCTTGAGCGCACAAACGTAATATTTTTCCCCGCCTATGCAAGTAATCGATGTTCCGGCAAAAGCTGGTCTTGTCTGGATCAAACTGTCTTTTTCCCTGTTTCGAGCCCAGCCGCTCGGCTGGATTTCGCTCGTGTCTGCATGGTTGTTGGCGACGCTAGGCATGTTTTTTTTGCCGATCATTGGCGCCGCGATCGCGACCATTTTGCAGCCCGGTTTTTTTGCAAGCTTCGTACTCGCGGCGCGCGATCAGGAGGCTGGGCAACGGGTTGGCGTCCATCAGTTGCTCGCCGCGTTTCGCGTTAACGGTCGAGCACTGATGGTCATCGGCTCGATCACGCTGCTGGCTGAAATCTTGTTGATGGTGATGCTCGGCCTGCTGGGTCTGCCGCAGGCGACAAGCGCAGACGGCAGCGGCCTGCCGGACATGCGCGCCTATGCGCAGTCGCTGGCTGGCCGCGAATGGATCGTCGTCGCAGGCTTTGCGCTGATGGCCGTCATCAAGGGCGCGTTGTGGTTCACCGCGGCCATTCTCGCGCTCAACCCGATGCCCGCCGCGCACGCGATCCGCTGGAGCTGCTACGCACTGATCGCCAATTTGTTGCCGATGCTGGTGTTTGGTGCGTTGCTGATGCTGATTTTTCTGGTGGCCGCACTGCCGCCATTTGTCGGGCTGTTGGTGGCGATGCCGATCTATGCGATCTCACACTATGTGAGTTACCGCGAATTGTTTCGCACGTCGGCTGAGGGTTGACCTTCTCGCCAGCCGGGCAGACCGTTTGCTGTCATTGCGAATAAACCCTGAAAACGCTAGTCTTGGATTGCAGATGCCTTTGCCAAAAGCGGATGAAGCATAGGCAGCAAACCCCGGCAGCGCGACGATCTCGTGGCTGCAAATAAAAGCGTTGGAGGAAAGCAATGAAGATAGGGATGTTTTTTTTCGTGTTGTTTTCTGCATTGGCGACGACGGCAGATGCTGCTGACATCACCATCGGCCAATCAACGCCGCTGACCGGTGCCAACGCCGATCTCGGTAAAGATATTCGCAACGGTGCGCTGGCGTATTTCGAAAAAATCAACGCGACCGGCGGCGTGAACGGCAACCAGATCAAGTTGGTGACGCTGGATGACAAAAACGACACCAAGCTCTCCGCCGAGAATACCCAAAAGTTGCTGAATGAAAATAACGCCGTCGCGCTGTTTGGTTATGCCTCATCGACGCTAAGTATTCCGGCAATGCCAATGGTGAAAGAAAGTCGCGTGCCTTTTTTCGCGCCGTTCACCGGTGCCGATACGATTCGCAAACAAAATGACTTCGTCTACACGGTTCGTGTTACCTATGCGGACGAGATCGATAAAATCATTAATTTCTGGGGCAATCTGGGCTCCACGCGGGTGACCGTGTTGCACTACGACGACGCAGTGGGCAAGCAGAATTTTGAGACCGTGGCGAAGACGCTGCAAAAATTCAACAAGCAGCCGACCAGCATTTCGATCACGCGCAACGCTGATTTGCCGGATGACATTGTGCAGCGCATTGCAGCCTCTGACCCGCAGATTATTCTCGTCACCACGCTATACGCGCCGGCCGCGCAAATGGTAAAAAAACTGCGCGCCGCGAACCTGCCGTATGTGGTGACCAGTCTTTCCTTCGTCGGTGCCAGCCAGTTGGCCAAGGCGCTTGGTGCCGACGCTGCCGGCATCTCGGTCGCGCTGACGGTGCCGACGGCGAAATCGCTGAACGTACCGGTGGTGAAGGAATGCGTGGCGGCGTGGGCTGCGTTGGGACAAAAGGAAATGATGACGGTGACGGCGATTGAATCCTGTATCGCGGCAAAAGTATTGGTCGAAGGCATTCGCAAAGCGGGCACGGAGGTCACGCGCGCGAGCCTGCAAAAGTCACTGTCGGCAATGGGCCGTGTTGATGTTGGCGGGCATGTGGTGGAGTTCAAGCCGGGGTTCCATCATGGCGGAAAATTTGTCGACATCGCCGTGATCCTTGCCAACGGAGAATTGCGTAGCTAGCCCGCTAAACATTGCGCATAATAAGCATGGGCGCGGCTCTTCAAGGTAAAATAACCCACAAGCCGCGCCAGTGCTAGTGTATTTATTTTACAATTGAAAGTCTGGCTAGTACGTTGGCGTGCGCGAAATCTCAAAGCGCCGTGAGTTTCGCATACTGCAACGCCAGCCATTTCACGCCGTCGCTGCGGAATTTCACCTGCACCCGCGCATCCAGCCCGCGCCCCTCGAAATTGAGCACCACGCCTTCGCCAAATTTGGTGTGCTGTACGTTTTGACCAACGCCGAAGGGATACGCGTCGGGTCGCGCCGTCTCGAATCGCGCGCGCGAAACGTCCGGCGCACCCTCGCGACCGTAGCTTGTGTCGGTGTCGTGAACACTGCTTTGTAGGCGCGGCGAATACGGACGATCACTGCTGTCGCGGCCCTCAACCCACGCGCCGCGACTGGCGGCGTCACCTTTGTTGCCGCGTAAGGATTGCTGCGCATTAAATCCTCCACCGGCGCGCGACGACGGGTACGCCTGCGAGCCGGCCAAATATCCAGACTGTTTTTCCGGCACAACAATCCATTTGCAAAGTGGTGCTGGAATTTCATCGACAAACCGCGACACGATGCCGTAGCGAATCTGCCCGTGCAGCATGCGCTGGTTGGCATACGACAAATAAAGTCGTTCGCGCGCGCGCGTGACGGCGACGTACATGAGGCGGCGTTCTTCCTCGACGCCGTCGAGATTGTTGACCGAGTTGTCGTGCGGAAACAGCCCCTCTTCGAGCCCGCTTAAAAACACCGCCTTGAATTCGAGCCCCTTGGCGGCATGCACCGTCATCAGTTGCAGCGCGTCCTCGTTCGCGCCCGCTTCGTGTTCGCCCGCCTCCAGACTCGCGTGCGTGAGAAAGCCGATGAGCGAGGTGTCTTCGCCTTCGTATTCTTCCTGAAACTGCGCGGTCGCGGTCACCAGCTCGGCAAGATTTTCCAGCCGATCCGCACCTTCTCGTTCGGCCAGATAGTGCGCACGCAAGCCACTTTTTTCCAGACACTCATCGGCCAGCTCCTGCAACGCAATCGCGGTGGAGGAGGCTTTCAAGCCATCGACAATTTTCAGGAATGTGGCAATCGCCGACGCGGCACGACCGGTAATTTCGCCGTTCGCAACGCCCAATGTCGCGGCTGCATAAAAAGAAATAGTGTCCCGCTGTGCCAACTGCTGCACCTGCTCGACCGAGCGCGCGCCGATGCCGCGCGGCGGAAAATTCACCACCCGCGAAAATGCGCCATCGTCGTCCGGATTACCGGCAAGCCGCAAATAAGCCAGCGCGTGTTTGATTTCCTGCCGCTCAAAAAACCGCAGGCCACCGTAAACGCGATAGGCGAGGCCGGCGCGAAACAGAGCGTGCTCCAGCACCCGCGATTGCGCGTTGGAGCGATACAGCAGCGCCATATCGGTGAGCGAAATGCCGCTGCGATCCAGCGCGCGGATTTCGTCAACGATGAATTGTGCTTCGTCGTGGTCGGAGGCCGCCGCGTAGATGCGGATCGGCTCACCCTTACCCGCGTCAGTCCACAGATTTTTGCCGAGCCGGTCTTTGTTGTGCTGGATGACCGCGTTGGCGGCATCGAGAATATTGCCTTGCGAACGATAATTTTGCTCCAGCTTGATGACGTTGCCGCCGGCAAAGTCACGCTGGAATTCGCGCATGTTGGCCGCCTCTGCGCCGCGAAATCCGTAGATTGATTGATCATCGTCGCCAACCGCGAACACCGCCGCGCCGCCGCCGGCGAGCAGCTTGATCCATTTGTACTGCAGCCGATTGGTGTCCTGAAATTCATCGACCAGAATGAATTTGAAGCGCTCGCGATAGTGTTCCTGGAGCGCGGTATTTTTTGCCAGCAATTCATAACAGCGCAAAAGCAGCTCGGCAAAATCCACCACGCCTTCGCGCTGGCACTGCGCGTCGTAGGCCGCGTAAAATTCGACCTGTCGGCGGGTGAATTCATCCGTCGCCTCGACCGCATTCGGGCGCAGGCCCTGATCTTTTGCGCCGTTGATGAACCAGCCCAATTCGCGCGGCTTGAATTTTTCATCATCGACATTGAGCTGTTTCAGCAGCCGCTTGATCGCCGATTGCTGGTCAGCGGAATCGAGAATCTGAAACGTTTGTGGCAGATTGGCATCGCGGTAGTGTGTGCGCAGCAGCCGATTACACAGGCCGTGGAAGGTGCCGATCCACATGCCGCGGGTGTTGATCGGCATCATCGCCGAGAGGCGCGTCAACATTTCTTTCGCCGCTTTGTTGGTAAACGTGACCGCCAATAAACCGGCGGGACTTACCTGCCCGGTCTGAATCAGGTAGGCGATGCGGGTGGTCAGCACACGGGTCTTGCCGCTACCCGCGCCGGCCAGCACCAGCGCGCTGATGTGCGGCAGCGTCACCGCTGTTAGTTGCTCCGGATTGAGATTTTCAAGAAGACGCGGATGCGACGCGGGATTGGGAACGAAAGAATTCATGCGATGCCATCAAAAATGTCTTCGCATTATAAGAGGTGCAGGGTG
>JAYVXF010000221.1:0-4758 GCA_043793345.1 Betaproteobacteria bacterium
CTCCCCGTTTTGCATATAAGCCTTGGCGTTAATAAAGGTCTTGAGCAAATGGATCGACGAGATGCCAATAATGGCGGTCGCCAGCTTCACTTTCAGCACTGAGGCATTGACGTGCGACAGCCACTCCGGCTGGTCGGGGTGTCCATCAAGACCCATTCGCGAAACGAAAGTCTCATAGCCGCCGATGATGACCATGATCAGCAGATTGGAAATCATCACCACATCGATGAGCCCCAGCACCACCAGCATGATGGTGACTTCATTGAGCTTGGTGGGTACCGCAGCGCCCTCGACCGCGATCGCCGTGAGGATGTGCTGCAGCGCGGCCTCGTTGCCGAAGGCCGAGAGAATCAGGTAATACAGCTCAGACCAGAACATGAACACATAGACGGCCTGCGCAAGAATAAGTCCCAAGTACAACGGCAACTGAAGCCAACGACTCATGAAGATGAGGCTGGGCAGCGGTTTCATCGTAGGTGTACTGTTTTTTTGATCCATGAATTTTTCCGAACGTAAATAGAAAAACCCTCACAAAGCGAATTTGTGAGGGGGGGAGCGTCCGCGATTTTCAAACAACTTGACGACAGCAGTGCGCTTTTTTCAAAGCACGCGGAACGATGCCTTAAGAATGCGACGTGGCAATCACCGGACTGATTTCCCGACGAAGAATTTTACCATTCTTGGTACGCGGGAAGTCCTTGGCGAGATAGACCCGCTTCGGTGCCTTGTAGGCGGCGAGTTGTTGCTGGCCGAAAGACTGCAATTGTTCTGCGGTCACTTCCGCACCCGGCTGCGCGATGACGTACGCGACCACGATGAGTTTGTCTTTTTCGATTTCTTCAGCGATGCACGCGCAGTCGGCCACCGCCGGATGCGATTTCAGCACGCGTTCGACTTCATACGGCGAAACGCGATAGCCGAAGCTTTTGATGATGTCGTCTTTGCGACCCAGAAACCAGAGATAGCCATCTTCATCGACCTTGGCGAAATCGCCGGTGAAAAAATAGCCGTCGTGACGATACTTTGCCGTTTCCTCAGGCATGTTCCAGTAACGCAGGAACAGGCCGGGATCGGTTTCCGGCACGGCGATCATGCCTTCTTCACCTGATGCTACCGCTTGCAATGTCTCCGGGTCGAGCAATTGGATGTCGTGTCCCGGTTGTGGAAACCCGGCGGAGCCTGCGCGGATCGGTCGATGAATGCTTTGCGAAAGATAGTACGAAAACTCGCTCATGCCGACCGCTTCATAAATCTCCATGCCGAACCGATCCCGCCACGCTTTGAGCATATCGTCCGACAAATGTTCGCCCGCACTCATGCACATGCGCAGGGTCGGCACGGTGGTTTTAGTCGCGTCGGTTTTCTGGATGATCTGGCGATAAATCGTCGGTACGCCGATAAAAATAGTCGCGCCGTGTTTTGCAATCAGGCGCGTCCACGTGTTCGCGTCGTTCTTGCCTTCATGCACGATCACGGTTTTGCCTCGATACAGTGGGTCCATCAATCCAGAGCCGAGCACATACGTCCAGTTGAATTTGCCTGAATGCAAAATGCGGTCAGTGTTATTCGGGTCAAAGTTAAACCAGTATTGAGACGCGGGTTCGCGACCGATCAGCGCGCGATGCGCGTGCAGCACGCCTTTCGGGTAGCCGGTGGTGCCGGAGGTGTAGACGAGGTACGCCGCGTCGCTGGCGCGCGTGGCGTGCGGGGCTGACCACGCCGTGATGGCGTCGAGCGCGGGCTTCAAATCAAGTGCGGTGACGTGAGGATTTTCGCAGCGCTTGCCATTGCCCGAGAGTAGAACTAATTTTGCATCCGGTGCGTCGCCGATGCGAGGCGCAATTTGCTCCCACATCGCATGATCCATCACCAGCACATTGGCAGCAGAATCTTTCGCCAGATACAACACTTCGTCGACGGTGAGCAATGTCGAGGTCGGCACCGCGATGCAGCCGGCTTTCATCGCGCCCAGAAATGCGGTTGGGTAGTCGATGCTGTTCGGCAGACGGATCAAGACGCGGTCCCCCGACACCACGCCGCGTTTGCGCAATAGTTGCGCGAACTGGCTGGAACGTTTGGCCAATTCACCATACGTTGCGGTGGCGGTGCCGAGGGCGTCGTCTTCGACAATCATCGCGATGCGCTCCTCAACCTCAGTGCCGACGTGCGCGTCGGTACAGGCAACGCCGATGTTGAAAAATTCAGGGACGTGCCAGGTCCAAATTGGGAAAGGCGGGAAGGATTGGGTGCGTGCGTTCATGATGTGATTGGGTGGAAATAAGTTTGAATGAACTGAAAAACACTAGCACTGGTGCGGCGTTTCAGGCATTTGTGCGCGGAGAGCCGCGCCAGTGCTAGTGTTTTGCAATGGGAACTTCTCAAAACTCCCCACCGTTCGCCCTGAGCCGGTCGAAGGGTCGGGCGGGCTACGTTGAAACAATAACTTGGCGCCCAGTGCTTCGACAGGCTCAGCACGAACGGAGGTTTTTAGTAGTTCCCTAATCATGACGAGGCCTCAAAGAATCATCCCGTACGGCCAGTTCTCCCGCACCACTTGCGCCGGCAGTTTCTGTAAAACTTCCATCGCAAACGTCGTATCCGCATCCGCCAACGCGTGCAGCGCGTGCGCGCGCAGCAGCGTCTGCAAAGCCTTGCCGAACATCGGCGGGTCGAGCATTTCGCCGTTGAATTTGATGGCGCCACCGAGCAGCGCGTCGGCCTCAATCGCCGCTTTCAAAATCGCGCTTTTGGTCTTGATGTCGGTGGGCGAGGGCGTGTACGCGACCTTGCATGGGTGAATATGCGAGGGATGAATGACCTGCTTGCCGGTCATGCCCATCGCGGCTTCTTCGCACGCGTGGCCGTAGACGACGCGGCTTTCTTCGTCGCCGTGCAAATCGAGCCAGCGACGCACATCATCGGGCTCGACAAAATTTTCCGGCATGGTCGATTGGCCGATCAGCGTCTCCACACCGCCGATGACGCCTTTGCCGGCGATACGCGCTTCGAACAGCACTTGATTCATGAAGTACGCGAGCTCTTCCGTCCAGCGCCGTGGCGTGATCTGAATGCCCATTGCCTTGGAGAAATCATGAATGCCGAAGACGACGTGTTTGACGGTCGCGTATTGCATCAGATCCGGCGCGATTTTCAGCGACTTCGGATGCTCAATGATCGGCTGAATGGTGATGCGATGGTTTAGCCCGACGAGGACGGCCGAGAGATCACGGATTTCCGGCGAGCCATAAGCCTCGCCCGCTTTGGCAAGCATCACCGCGTCGATGTGGTCGGATAAGTCGCGCACCATTTTCAAATCTTTTTCGTACTCTTCAGTACGGAATGGATTGATCCGCACCGCCACCTGTACCTCTTTGCGTTTAGGCAGGTTGGGCAGCTCGCGGCGCAATAGTTCGCGCGACATTTCTTTTTGCCGACAGCCGTCTTCCAGGTCAAAAATCAGCGTGTGTGCGGTCGTGCCCCAGGCGTGTTTTTTGAAGCGTTGCGAAGCTTGTTCGAGGTCTTCGTAAAGACCCAGCGCGGGGGCATATTTGACCGGCGGGTAATACATCTGGATACCCGGCCAATAATCGCCGAGCACGTCGGCAGAAGGTGCGGAAAGACTATCTGGAAGTGCTTCAGCAGCGGCGTGTTTCATCGGGTTTCTCCTGCGACCGGAATTGCGGAAATGGTGAACGTGGCCACGAAATTTGCAGCATACATGGCTAAATTACACGCAATGCTGCGCTGCGTCAATAACTCTTATAGAAGATATAAGATATGATTACTTGTTGAATTCCGCCATACTGTCGGGTATATGTGGCTTGCGGATGCGGTAATCAAAATGCCGCGCCAAAAAAACCGATGTGCTGTAAATTGGTGCATTCGTGAGACGTGTTTTTCAAACTGCGCAGCTTTTCCAGGAGACCCACAATATGAATGATTCGATAGCGGCAAAAATTGAAGCCAATCCAAAGTACCACGAGCTACGACAGAAACGAAATGCCTTCGGCTGGACGCTCACCGTATTGATGCTGGTGGTGTACTTCGGTTACATCGCGCTGATCGCGTTCAACAAGCCATTTCTCGCGCAGCCCATCGGCAGCGGCGTAACCACGCTAGGCATTCCGATCGGCCTGGGGGTGATCATTTTCACCATCGTGATCACCGGCATCTATGTGCGCCGCGCCAATGGCGAATACGACAAACTGACCGCTGAAATTCTTGAAGAGGCCTCCAAATGAGCGCCGCCTTCAAATCACTCGCGGGCGTTGCCGCACTTCTTTTCGCCGGTGTCGCGCTGGCAGCGGGGGCAGATCTGGGCCAGGTGGACAAGCAGCCCACCAATTGGGTTGCGATCGGCATGTTCTCACTGTTCGTGATTGCCACCCTGTTTATTACCAAATGGGCGGCTGCCAAGACCAAGTCGGCTGCTGATTTCTACACGGCCGGTGGCGGCATTACCGGATTCCAGAATGGCTTGGCGATCGCCGGTGACTACATGTCGGCCGCGTCTTTTCTGGGCATCTCTGCTGCTGTGATGGCCACGGGATATGATGGATTGATTTATTCCATCGGCTTTCTGGTCGGCTGGCCGATCATCACTTTTCTGATGGCCGAGCGCCTGCGCAATCTCGGCAAGTTCACCTTTGCCGACGTGGCTGGTTACCGCTTTCAGCAAACACCGATTCGTGTGTTCGCGGCATCGGGAACGCTGGTTGTGGTGTTGTTTTACCTGATCGCGCAGATGGTCGGTGCCGG
>JAYVXF010000222.1:0-14715 GCA_043793345.1 Betaproteobacteria bacterium
ATTGCGTTAGTGGAAAAGACATTGGGGTTTCATATTTCCCGATAGAGTCCATCATTCACGTGGCTTTCCGGGGCATTTCGTGATTTCGGCCGCAAGTTCGATCCGGGCTGAAGTTCGCTGCACCGTCCAGTTCTAATTTGTGCCGCAGTTCGGTTGCGCGCATGGCCGCACAACGTGCAGCACAACAATACTGTGTAATATTTTTTCACAGTTATGCTAGAGTCATTCTTCCAACCACACATTTACCGACAGGGAGAAAGCACATGCGTAAATTATCGTCTCGTGAAACCGTCAGCATTTTGTTTGGATTGACCTTCGGCGTCGGCTTGTGGGGGTGCGCTACCACTTCAACACCCACCAACACGTCTTCTAGTACATCATCAATCACACAGGCAACCGCAACTGCAACAGCAGACTGCCCTCAGCCAAAATTTACCGGACGCGCGCCCGACGATATTTACAACCGCGCAAATCCTTTAGCCACTGCAAATTCGACGCAAGGCGAGCAGTTGTACTTCGACGAGGTGCCAGGCAGATACTCATGTGCCACCTGCCACGGTCGCAACGGCAACGGTAAAGGGCCGATGGCATCGCATTTCACGCCGCCACCACGTAATCTGGCCTGTATCCGCAAAGCAAACATTCCCGACGGGCAGGTTTTCTGGACGATCAAGAATGGCTCGCCGGGAACAGATATGCCTGCGCACAAAAACTTTAATGACGATCAAATCTGGCAATTGGTCGCCTATATTCGCGCATTCTAGTTCGCGCTAGTGGCAGCATGCGCACGGTTGGTTGCCGACAGACTCTCGGCAATCAACTGATTGCGCCCACGCAAGCGACCTCACGACCAAAGTTTTGTGCTTGGCTGATGCGGCAGCAATGGCGGAGGAATCGCGCCTGATATAATCGGACAAGAATTTTTCCGCGAAGCCGCACTTGTGAACGTCTCTCTCAAAAACCCCCAAGACATCGAAAAAATGCGCGTCGCCGGTCGCCTCGCAGCCGAAGTGCTCGACTTTATTACCCCGCACGTGAAAGCCAACGTGACGACCGAGAAGCTCGATGCGCTCTGCCACGACTACATCGTGAACGTGCAGGGCACCATCCCCGCGCCGCTCAATTACGCACCGCCCGGTCATCGTCCGTATCCAAAATCAATTTGTACGTCGGTCAATCATCAGGTTTGCCACGGCATTCCCGGCGAGAAGGTGCTGAAGCACGGCGACGTGATCAATATCGACGTGACCGTCATCAAGGACGGCTATCACGGCGACACCAGCCGCATGTTTTACGTCGGCGAGCCGTCGATTCAAGCGAGGCGCCTCTGCGAGAGCACCTATGAATCGATGTGGCGCGGCATCCGCATGGTGAAGCCCGGTGCGACGCTCGGTGATATTGGCCACGCGATTCAGGTGTATGCCGAGGGTCAGGGATTTTCGATCGTGCGTGAATTTTGCGGTCACGGCATCGGCAAAAAATTCCATGAAGACCCGCAAATTCTGCATTACGGCAAAGCCGGTGTGGGCATGACGCTGAAATCGGGCATGATTTTTACCGTTGAGCCGATGATCAACGCGGGTAAAAAAGATATTCGCATGCTGGGCGACGGCTGGACGGTCGTGACGGCCGATCATAGCCTTTCGGCGCAGTGGGAACACACGGTACTGGTGACCGATGACGGTTATGAAGTGTTGACCCAATCGACCGGCACGCCGCCGATGCCCGCGAATCTTTCCTGACGCGCGAATCAATCCGACCGTGGTTCCTCCCGTAACCACTGACGCCGCTCCATCCGCGCCAGAGGCCGCTGCGGCTCCCGCGCTTGCAACCCAAGCCCGCGCCGCCTACGCGAAGCGCATCCGCGATTGGCTGCAAGGTCAGCGCGACGCGCTTCGGTCCGCATACCACAAACGCGCGCAGCCGGATCGCAATTTGCGCCGTCACGCCGCGGTCGTGGACGAAGCGGTCTCTCGCATCGCAACAGACATTCAGTTACCAGGCAATATCGCCATCGCCGCCGTCGGTGGCTACGGGCGCGGCTTTTTATTTCCGGCCTCAGACGTCGATCTGTTGGTGCTGTTGCCGGACGGCGCTACGCCGGACGCGCTCGTCGAAGCATTCGTGAGTTTGCTTTGGGATGTCGGCCTGGAGCCGGGTATTTCGGTGCGCACCATGGCCGAATGCATCGACGAGGCGGCCAAGGATGTCACGGTCGATACGGCTCTCTTGGAAATGCGCGGCGTGTGGGGCGACGTGGCATTGGTCGAGGCACTAGGACTCAAACTGAAAAAATCTCGCTCGGTCAGCGCTTTTTTCGCCGCCAAAATCGATGAACAAAAACGCCGCCACGCGCGCCACAACGATGTGGCGTTGAATCTGGAACCGAATATCAAAGAAAGCCCCGGCGGCCTGCGCGACTTGCAGACGGTGCTGTGGCTGGCACGCGCGGCTGATGTGGCTGACGACTGGCAGGCGCTGCTCACAGAAGGCTTGATCACGCCAACTGAATTGAAATCGATCAACCATCACCGCCGGGTGCTGATCGATATTCGTATCCGCCTGCATTACCTCGCACATCGGCGTGAAGATAGATTGGTGTTTGATTATCAAACCGAGCTGGCCAAAGACTTAAAGCTCGAGGGCAGCAACAACAAACTGCCTTCCGAAGTATTGATGCGCCGCTATTACCTGACGGCAAAAGCGATTTGGCAAATGAATTCGATTCTGCTGCCGACGCTGCTAGCGCGCATCTCGCAGCGACGTGTTGATGACGTCAAAAAGATTGACAATGAATTCGATGTGGTGAATGGCAATATCGCGGCGCGCGACGAGAAAATTTTCAATCGCGATCCACGCGCCATTTTCCGTGCGTTTCTCGCTTTGCAAAGTGTCCGCGAAGCAGAATTTTTCGAGCCGGAAACATTGCGGGCGTTATGGCGCGCGGTGCATCTGATCGACAAAAAATTTCGTGACGACGACGAGACCAATCGGTTATTTTTAAAAATTCTACAGAGCGACAAAGTCTCATTCACGCTGCGGCGCATGAGCCGCTATGGCGTGCTCGGCCGCTACATTCCCGCCTTCGGTCGCATCGCCGGACAAATGCAGCACGATTTGTTTCACGTCTACACGGTTGACGAACACATCCTGATGGTCATCCGCAATTTGCGCAGGCTCGTGCTGCCGCGCTTCGCGCATGAATTTCCGTTTTGTCACGAGCTCGCCAGCGAATTTGCGCGGCCCGAAATTTTATATCTGGCCGCATTGTTTCACGACATCGCCAAAGGCCGCGGCGGCGACCATTCCGCGCTGGGTAAAAAGGATGCGCGGCTGTTTTGCAGGAAGCTTGCCATTTCCAAATCCGATACCGATCTGGTCGCCTGGCTGGTGGAAATGCATTTGCAGATGTCGGCCACTGCGCAAAAACAGGATTTATCCGACCCCGGCGTCATCGCCCATTTTGCAAAACGTGTCGGCGATGAGCGCCGTCTGATTGCGCTGTACCTGTTGACGGTGGCGGACGTACGCGGCACCAGCCCGCATGTGTGGAACGCATGGAAAGCCAAGTTGCTTGAGCAACTGTTTCGCGCCACCCGTAAATTACTGCGCGGCGATGCGGTGCCGAACGAGCACTGGATTGAAAACAAACGTGCAGATGCGTTGGCGCTGTATCGCCAGAGCGACAGTGTTCACGAAAAACCACCGCTGTGGGCGCATGTCAGAGACAGCTATTTTCAGCGCTTTGATGCGGCCGAAATGGCGTGGCACGCATCGGTGCTTGACAGCGATGCGTCGCCCGCGAACGCGGTGGTGCGGGTACGTGCGCTCGGTGACGGTAACGCAATGGACAGCGAACCGGCAGGCTTCGCGGTGATGGTGATGACGCGCGACCAGCCAGGATTGTTCGCGCGCATCACCGGCTATTTCGAAAAACTTGCCTTCGATATTGCTGCCGCCAAGGTCTACACCACCAGTCACCAATACGCGCTGGACGCATTCCAGGTGCTGCCAAAGTCCGGTGCGGCTTCGCGCTTTCAGGACGTGGCCGCGACCATCGAGCGCGGCCTCGCCAGCGTGCTCGATGACCCCGCCGCTCGGCTGTGGGCGCACTCGGGCCGCATCGCGCGGCAGGTCAAACATTTCCCGTTCGAGCCCGCCGTGTCGCTCATCCCGGCGCGACAAAAACCGTATTTTGAGCTCAACGTAAGCTGCGCGGATCGACCGGGGTTGTTGTCATCGATTGCGCGCGTGTTTCTCGCGTTCGATGTCAATCTGAAAGACGCTCGCATCAGCACGCTTGGCGCACGCGCGGAAGACGTGTTTATTGTGGCCAACAAGGAGCTTGGGGATGCCGCGTTCGCGGAAGAATTTCAGGCGGCGCTGATTTTGCAATTGCGCGGATAGCGGTAAAGGCTTGTAAACTCTAGAGTTGGTGCGCCTCTCAGGGCATTTTACCTCCAGGAGCCGCACCCTTGCTTGATCTACATTCGTTTATGCTGGGCGATACGCGCAAAAAATATCAGGAAATCGGCTTGCCGTCGGCAAGTTTCATCCAGCCCACAATCACGCGATACAGATACCAGACGAAAACAATCGCCGGAAATATCCACGTGAATATAATGCCGATGCCGAGCGTGCCGATGGTGAGTATCCAGAACACCACCCAGGCAAGAATCCACCAAAGCAAGCCCCACCAGAACGTACGCGACAGCCACGAAAAATGCGTCTCAAGCCACGTGCCGCGCACATCGTCGCGCTTGACCATGCCGACGATCATCGCGACCAGCGCCAAGAGCAACATCGTGAACGGTGCCAGCGCGTGCAGACCGTACAGAATATGCGTGACCGTCATCGAGCCTTCTACGTCCTTTTCGCCACTCGGTGTTACGGCAACATCGATAATCTCGGCCATGTTCTATTTCTCCTTAGTCTTCATCAACGCCAACCAACTCCGGAAACAACACTTCGGTATAGCCAAACTTGGTCATGTCGGTCATGCGCATCGGGTATAGCACGCCGTCGAGATGATCGACTTCGTGCTGCACCACCCGCGCGTGAAATCCACCCACGGTGCGGTCAATCGCATTGCCGAATTCATCAAAGCCCGTGTAATGCAAGCTCGGGTAACGTGCCACCTCGCCGCGCATGCCGGGCACCGACAAACATCCTTCCCAATCGAGCACTTTCTCGTCTGTAGATGGAGACAATTCGGGATTGATCAATACCGTAAACGGAATCGGTTCGCGATTCGGGTAACGCGGATTGTCGACGCCGCCAAAAATCACCACGCGCACGTTCGCGCCGATTTGCGGCGCCGCAAGACCCGCACCACTCGCCGCCTTCATACTCTCTTTCATATCATCAAGCAGCGCATGCAATTCGGGCGAATCAAATTTCCCGGTCGGCCACGCTGCCGATTTTTCAAACAGGCTAGTCGTGCCCATTTTCAGAATTGGCCGCACCGACATTTATAGGTAGCCCCGTTTTGATACCGGCATCGCATCGTGCAGCGCAACGGCTTTCGACAATATCGCGCGGACTTTTTTCATGCCCGCTTCAAGTACCGCATCGGCGTCTTTCAGCTTAATGCCGGTGGCTGATGAGCCGCGCCCGGCGGCGTGATTCATCGATAGCGCCAAGGTCGCGTAGGATAAATTTTGTTCGCGCGCGAGTGCTGCTTCCGGCATCGTCGTCATGCCGACCATCGCGCAGCCGTCACGCTCGAGGCGATTGATTTCGGCCACCGTTTCCAGACGCGGCCCCTGCATGACCCCGATCACGCCGGACTCCAGCACATTGATCGACACCGCCTTGGCCGCAGCCAGCAGCAACATCCGTGCAAGCGTGCAATATGGAAACGTGAAGTCGACGTGCGTGACTTCGGCGTCGCCTTCAAAAAAAGTGTGGCGGCGGCCATGCGTGTAATCGATCACCTGATCCGGTACGCCGATCACGCCAGGCCCCATGTCAGCGCTAATGCCACCGACAGAATTCACCGCCAATACGCGTGTCACACCGACCGATTGCAGCGCCCAGATATTGGCGCGGTAATTAACCTCGTGCGGCGCGATGGTGTGGCCATAGCCGTGACGCGCGAGAAAAATCACTTCGGCTTTGGCGATGTTGCCGTAGGTAAGATGGCCGGATGGCTCGCCATAGGGCGTACGCACCACTTCGCGGCGCTTGATTTCAAGATTGGCCAGATTGGTAAGCCCCGTGCCGCCGATGATTGCCAACATGCGATTATTTTCCTTTCACAGCATAAATCGCGGGCAGATTTCGCCACGCGCCCGACACGTCCATGCCGTAGCCGTAAATGAAACGGTTCGGCACAACAATACCGACATACTCCGCTTTCAGCGGTTTTTTGGCGTTGATTTCGTCACCATAATCCTTCACGCAAAAAACCGCGCACGCCACACTTTTCGCGCCGGTGCGTTTGACCAAATCGACAATCGCTGCCAGCGTGATGCCCTCATCGAGAATATCGTCTAGGATGATGACATCACGGTCGACAATGTTGTCGCGCGGTGCCACCCGCCAGGTCAATTTTGCACCGATCGTCTTTTCGCCATAGCGCGATGCCTGAACAATATCGAAGTCCAGCGGGAAATTCAGCTGCGGCAACAATTGCCCCGAGAACACCACCGCGCCGCCCATCACCGACAGAACCAGCGGATGCTGGTCGGCGTAATCGCGGTTGAGTGCCTGCGCAATGCGCGCGGTGCCTGCGTTGACCTCGTCGGCCGTGAACAAAACTTCGGAATCAGCGAGTAACTGCCTGGCTTGTTGTGCATTCATGGTTGAAGTTTATCCGGTAAATGGGTGCGGGCTGAAGGACACATAGGACATTTCCCGCCGGCAAGCCGGGCCGGTGCGCATGTTTGTTGCACTCATTTGCGCTTCTTGTCCGCGCCACTGGCCAAAAAATCAGCGAACGCTGCGCCCACTTCCGGATGCTTTTTGCCCAGCGCCACGGTCGCCTTGAGATAGCCGAGCTTCGATCCACAATCGTAGCGCGTGCCTTCAAATTCATAGGCGAATACGCTCTCTTTTTTCAGTAGCGCGGCGATGCCATCGGTCAATTGAATTTCCTTGCCGACGCCGGCCTGGATTTTTTCCAGATGCGCAAAAATTTGCGGCGTCAAAATATAGCGGCCGACGACGCTTAGCGTAGACGGCGCATTTTCGGGTTTTGGCTTTTCGACAATGGCGGTCATTTTCGAGATACGCTCACCATGCTTTTTCGAAATCGGTGTAGAGGCGACGATGCCGTAGGATAAGGTCTCGTGACGCTCGACATTGAGCACGCCGAGGATCGACGATTTCTGTTTGGCAAATTGCTCCACCATCTGCTGCATCACTGGCGCCACGCCCTCACCGGCATCGATCAGGTCGTCCGCCAAAATGACCGCAAACGGCTCGTCACCCACCAGATGTTTTGCGCACAGCACCGCGTGGCCGAGACCCAGCGCTTCGGACTGGCGCACATACACATACTGTAAGCCCGCGGGCAGCATGGCACGCACTTCCGCCAATTGCGTATGTTTCCCCTTCACCGAAAGCTCCGCCTCAAGCTCGTAGGCCTTGTCGAAATGATCTTCTATCGTGCGCTTGCCGCGGCCGGTGACAAAAATCATTTGCGTAATGCCGGCGGCAGCGGCTTCTTCGACGGCGTACTGGATCAGCGGCTTGTCGACCACCGGCAGCATTTCTTTCGGGCTCGCTTTGGTGGCCGGCAGAAAACGCGTGCCGAGACCTGCGACGGGGAAAACGGCTTTGGTGATTTTGGGATTTTTTTTCATTTTGAATTCGCGTTGGTTATTTTTTTAGGAAAGATAAAAATTCGGCCTCGTCCAGCACGGCCACGCCGAGCTCCCGCGCCTTGTCGAGTTTACTGCCGGCGTCGGCGCCTGCAATTACATAATCTGTTTTTTTCGACACACTGCCCGACACCTTCGCCCCCAGTGTTTCAAGTTTGTCCTTTGCTTCGTCCCGCGACATCGAGCTCAGTGTTCCGGTCAATACCACCGTCTTGTCGGCGAAGTGAGTAAGATCGGCTCCAGATGCGGCGTTTGGCCGCTTTTCGGCCTGCAGGCCGTCCCCATGCTCAATCTCCATTTCCGGCCAACTCACCCCACCGGCGCGCAACTGCTCGACCACTTCGCGGTTGTGCGGCTCATCAAAAAACTGTCGAATACTTTGCGCGACGACCGGACCCACGTCGTCTACTGCCAATAGTTGTTCGACGCTCGATTGCATGATGGCGTTCAGATTACCGAAATATTTAGCGAGGTCTTTCGACGTGGTTTCACCGACGTGGCGAATGCCGAGACCAAACAAAAATTTCGGCAGCGTGGTGCGTTTACTTTTTTCAATTGCGGCGAGTAAATTGCCCGCCGATTTATCTGCCATCCGTTCCAGATTCGCCAATGCAGCCAGGCCCAGCCGGTAGAGATCGGCCGGCGTATGCACCACATCGGCTTCGACCAGCTGATCGACCAGCTTATCGCCCAGTCCCTCGATATCGACGGCGCGGCGCTGGGCAAAATGCAGTAAGGCCTGTTTGCGTTGCGCAGGACAAATCAGGCCGCCGCTACAGCGGGCGATGACTTCTCCTTCCAGTTTGACAATCGCCGAATCGCACTCCGGGCAGCGCGTTGGCATCACGAATTCGGCGGCAGTCGCCGGACGTTTCTCCATCACGACCGCCGCAACTTCCGGAATCACATCACCGGCACGGCGCACCACCACGGTGTCACCAATACGTAAATCTTTGCGGCGGATTTCTTCTTCGTTGTGCAGCGTCGCGTTCGACACCGTGGTGCCACCGACAAACACCGGCTGCAGGCGCGCCACCGGTGTGATCGCACCGGTGCGACCGACCTGCACATCAATGCCGAGCAGCATCGTGGTCGCCTCTTCGGCTGGATACTTGTGGGCAATCGCGAAGCGCGGCGCGCGCGAAACAAATCCGAGCGTCTGCTGCTGATCGATGCGGTTCACTTTATAAACGACACCGTCGATGTCATACGGCAGCGACGCGCGTGCCGCACCGATACGCTGGTAAAACGCGCGCAATCCAGCAGCACCTTGCACCACCTGGCGTTGCATTGCGACCGGAAAGCGCAGCGTTTCCAGCCAATCCATCAGCGCCGAATGCGTCACCGGGATCGCAACACCTTCAACGCCACCGATACCGTAGGCGAAAAATGTCAGTGGCCGCGTGGCGGTAAGCTTTGAGTCCAACTGGCGAAGCGCGCCCGCGGCCGCGTTGCGTGGATTGACAAATAACTTTTCGCCTTTGGCCGCCTGCCTTCTGTTGAGCTTGTCGAAATCCTTGCGCAGCATCACCACTTCTCCGCGCACTTCAAGCAATGAAGGCAACGCGGGTTTTTGATGACCCGGAAGAATGAGCGGAATGGTACGAATCGTTTTAAGATTTTCGGTGACGCCTTCGCCGACCGCACCATCGCCGCGCGTGGCACCTTGCACAAACACACCGTCGACATAGGTGAGGGTAATCGCGAGTCCGTCAAATTTCGGCTCGCACGCATATTCGATTTCCGCGTCTGCCAGCCCTAAACCTTCGCGGCAGCGGCGGTCAAAGTTGTCGATGTCTGCATCGGTGAACGCATTGCCCAATGACAGCATCGGCACACGGTGCGTCACTTCGACAAACATGTCCAGCGGTTTGCCGCCGACGCGTTGCGTTGGCGAATCCTCAGTCAATAGTTCCGGGTGTTGGCTTTCGAGCGCAACCAGTTCGTGAAACAGTTTGTCCCAATCATGGTCGCTGATGGTCGGCTGATCGAGAACATAATAATTGTGATTGTGCTCGTCAAGCGCGCGCTTTAATTGCGCGACTTTCGCAGTGATCGATGCATCGACCGGCATGGGAAGGTGACGATTGCAGCGTTACGAGTACAGCCGCAGCGCCGCAGCGCTTCCCGGCGCCACACCCTTGGCGTCCATTTCACCGGCAATGCTCGCGATAGTCTCCGCGATTACTTTGCGGCCGTTCGCGGTGAGGAGTTTACGGTTGTCATCGACCACATCGCCTTGCAGGGTATCGGCGAATCGCAGTGCCAGGGTCATCATGCGCTCGAACGCGTTACCGGGAAGCGGCGCGCGCGGCACATCGATTGCGAAGGTGAGGCCGGTGAGATATGCGCCTACCTGCCTGATGCCGGGCGGCTCGTCGGCGTTCATGTTGCGCAACGTGAATAAGGCATGGCCGCGTTCATCGCGCATCTCGTATTCACCCGAGTCGAGTGCCATCAGCCCTTTCGATTCGGCAAGGCCGCGCACTTTCGTGGTCGCAAAGGTCGCACCGTTTTTACCGATGACGTTAATCGCGATCTCAATGTCCGTGTCTGCGCAAAAAGTATCCACCGCCTGTGCGCGCGCGGTCGCCAGATCAACGCCTTCGCGCTGCGAAACCGCGCCGATGCTCTGCGCAAACGCGATCATCATTTCGTTGAACGCGTGCAAAGTATTGGCATCCACCATACCGTTGCGCGACGCCAATTGCAGCCCCGCGCGCAGCTCGCGAAAGCCTTCACGCTCATCGGCGTTATGCGCGTCAATCGGCTGCCATAAGCCACCAACGAGACCCTCCCAGATGATGCGTTTGGACACGCGCTGCGATTGCTGCACCGTGGGCCAAAATTGATCGGGCAGTATCGGTGCGTCCGCCAGCAGCAGTGCGACCGTATCGATTTCAGCGTTAATGCCCGGCAATCTGGCGTCGCTCGCACTTTTCGGCATGATCGGCGCGTCGACCGTCGGCGAATCAAAACCCATGACGTCATCATCACCGGTGCGCACCGGCGGCATCGCGCCGAGTTGCGGCTCGACCCGATCCACGCGGCTACCCTGCTCGTGCAGCAACACATCGCGATGGTTCGACGAGAACGCATGCTCGGCAAGCTTCTTGTATTTCGCTTCCTGCCAACGGTTGTAGACAATCACCAAAACGATAATCAACACCGCAATACCGACGAGCACCCATTGGAAGTCGCTGATCATTGTTTCGCTCTCATAGAACCCATGGTAAACCTAAGCTGCCACCGGCATCGGCGCCGTCGCAAATTTCTTCGCCGCATGGATATCGACTTCGACGATGCGCGAAACACCCGGCTCGTTCATGGTCACGCCGACCAGTTGCTCAGCCATTTCCATCGTCACTTTGTTGTGCGTGATGAACAGGAATTGCGTGGAGACCGACATCTTCTTGACCAGCTCGCAAAAGCGGTCGGTGTTGGAATCATCCAGCGGCGCATCGACCTCATCGAGCAGGCAGAACGGCGCGGGATTCAGGCGGAATAATGAAAACACCAGCGACAACGCGGTCAGCGCTTTTTCGCCACCCGACAATAATTGAATCGACTGCACTTTTTTGCCCGGAGGTTGCGCAAACACCTGCAAACCAGCGTCGAGAATTTCGTCACCCGTCAGTCGCAGGTACGCGTTGCCGCCACCGAAGAGCATCGGAAACAGTTCGGTGAAATTTTTGTTGACGATATCAAACGTGGTCTGCAGCAGATCGCGTGTTTCGCGGTCGATTCGTTTGATTGCCGACTCGAGTGTGGCGATGGCTTCGTTCAGATCGAGCGACTGCGCATCGAGGAATGCTTTACGTTCGCTCGCCTGCTCAAGCTCTGCAAGTGCCGCCAGATTGACCGCGCCCAATTCGGTAATCGCGGCATTGAGGCGATTGATTTCTGCCTGGTACGCAGTCGAGCGGGATTTTTTTTCCACCGTCTCGGCGAGTTCTTCAAGACTGGCACCAGCGTCGGCAAGCTGCTGCGCATAATTTTCTTCGTTGATGCGCGCTTCCTGCTCCTTCATGCGCAGCTCGGTAATCTTGTCGCGCAGTGGTTGCAGGCTATGTTCGATGGTGCTTTTTTTCTCTTCCAGCTCTTTCAATACGCCGGTCGCCGACTCCATCGCATCGCGGGCATCCGCGAGCGCTTTTTCGGTCGCCACTTTTGTGCTCAAGGCCTGCTGCAACCGCTGGTGGATATTACCTTCCTGCAAATTATCAAGCTCTAGTCCCAGCGCGGCTTTACTCAGCAACACCGCCTCGGCTCGCTGCGCCAATTGCGCGACCATCTCGGTCAACGATTTGATTTTGTCGTGGCAGGAGCGCTCAAAATAATTCGCTTCCTGCGCAGCGCGATCAGCCGCGTTCACCCGTTCACGCGCGTCGGCGATTGCCCGCTCAGCCGCCTGCTGACTGGCTTCCAAGGCCATCAGTGCATCGGTCAGGTCGCCGATTTTGTTACCGCCCTCTTCCAGCCGCGCTTGCGCCTCGACCATCTCGGCGCGCTCTTTCTCGATGTCGGCATCGATAATACCGAGCTCTTCACGAATCGCGGTGCGACGCGATTCGGCTTGCGAGGCGGCTTGGGAAAGTTTCAGTGCCTCCATTTGCAGCGCGTGTTCGCGGTTCTTGGTTTCCTGAATCTGGCTGCGCAGATTACGCAACATGTCCTGTGTTTCCGCAAGATGCGTTTCACTTTTCTGCTGCTGTAATTCAAGCGCGTGACGCACGTCGATCTTGCCGGGCAACTCAATTTTCAATGATTCAATTTCGCGCTGACGTTGCAATACGCCGTGCAATTCCGATTGCGGGCCGTGCAGCACCAAGCCGTGCTGGCTATACAAATGACCGTTCGCCGTCACCAGCAGCGCACCGAACGGCAGCGATTTCATCTGGCTACGCGCATCGGCTTCATTTTCCAGCACGAAGATATTGGCCAGACACTCGCGCACAAAAGGCAACACCGCAGCGTTGTCCGCTGTGACCCAATCGGCGAGCGCAGTCAAACCCGCGCTGTTACTTGAATGTGTGCTGCCGTTTTCGATGAATAGCGCGACGCTGCCGGGTGGCGGGTCGCCCGCTGCGCGGTCGATGACCGAGGCGTCTTTAACCTTGATCGCGTTCAGTTTCAAGCCAAGTGCAGATTCAAGCGCGTCTTCCCAACCGTGTTTGATCTTGATCGATTGCCACAAACGCGGCGCGTTATCCAATTGATATTTGGACAGCCACATCGCGAGACGATTGTTGTTGTCGAGTCTTGCCTGCTGGCTTTGCAGCGCCAACAGTGCGGCCTCGATGCGCGCCAATTCACGCGTCGCGTTGCCGATCACATCAACGGAAATTTTGCGCTGTGCTTCCAGCTCGTTCAGCCGTTTTTCAGCATGCTCAAGTTTTTCTTCACATTGCAACAATACTTCCTGCGCTTCTGCGCGCCCGGCCTCGACGTGGTTCAACGCATCCGGCTCGGGTATCACCAGATTCATGTTTTCGGTGGTGAGGCGATTTTTGCGCTGCTCCAATTGCGAGAGAATTTTCAGCGCGTTCGATTCGCGTGCCTCCTCAATCGCCTGTCCCTGCTCGGCGCTACGAACTTCGTTTTCGCTGGTGCGGACAACATTGACTGCATCGCGCAATTTTTCTTCGAACGCCGGCACATCGTTGCGCACCACCTCGGCGCGTTCGCGTGCTTCGCCGACGCGATCAATACCGCTGGCCAATTCGCGATGCCAGCGATCAAGCTCGTTCGCGGTCGATTCGCGATTCGTTTCGACTTCGGAAATTTGCATCACGAAGGCGGCAATTTGCGCAGTCAATCGACGCCGGTTGTCGCCAAGATAATTAATCTCCTGCTCAAGCTGGACCACCTTGGTGTTGGCTTCAAACATCGCGGCTTGGGCGTGTGAGAGCTGATCGGTTTCGGTGTAGTGATCCTGACGCAATTTATCGAGCTCGGCTTCGACTTCACGCAGCTTGGCGGTTTCGCCTTCGAATCCGGATTCGGTTTTAATGATCTCGTTGGCGTAGCGCTCCTTCGCGGCTTTCACCTCGCGCTGCTTGGTGTAGGCCCACAGATTTTCGTTGAGCTTTAATTCGGTGTTGAACTCGTTGTACTGCGCCGCCACTGCGGCCTGATCGGTGAGCTTCGTCACTTGCTTATCGAGCTCGGAAAGAATGTCGCTGACGCGATTCAAATTTTCTTTTGAATCCTCCAGACGCGATTGGGTTTCACGGCGGCGTTCGCGGTACTTCGATACACCCGCCACTTCTTCCAGAAACACCCGCAGCTCTTCCGGCTTCGAGGTGATCACGCGCGAGATCATGCCCTGCTCGATGATCGCGTAGGCGCGCGGCCCCAGGCCTGTGCCTAAGAAAATATCGGTGATGTCGCGACGGCGCACGTGCTGGCCGTTGATGTAATAGTCCGAATTGCCGTCACGCGTGAGCACCCGCTTGACGGAAATTTCGCTGTATTGCCCCCATTGGCCACCGACCCGGCCCAGCGAATTGTCGAACACCAATTCCACAGCCGCGCGGCCACCGGGCTTACGGGTGCCGGTACCGTTGAAGATCACGTCTTCCATTTTTTCGCCACGCAAATGCCTGGCGGAAGATTCACCGAGCACCCAGCGCACCGCGTCGATCACGTTGGATTTGCCGCAGCCATTGGGCCCGACCACACCGACCAGTTGGCCGGGCACGAGGATCGAGGTGGGATCGACGAACGATTTGAAACCGGCAAGTTTTATTTGGGTAAGACGCACTCGTTTCCCTGTTTTTATCCAGCGTACTGCTCAAATTGCACAAAACCCGCGCCAACGTAGCGCCGGGCGGGTTCGGTGAAATACAATATCGTTGATTTTAACGTAACGACATAGGCAAAACCA
>JAYVXF010000223.1:0-14706 GCA_043793345.1 Betaproteobacteria bacterium
GATTGTGGATCGTTGCATGCGGTAACTTTGTTTGATTTTCCTCCACCGTCAATCCCTCCCGGCCTCCCTTTGAAAAGGGAGGAGACAAACACCAAATCAATTTGCTTCGCATCTTGGAAAAGCCATGACCCACACCTATCAAAACGCTGTCTTTCAAAACGCCATAGCCGTCGCCCCACACGCCGCCGCCGCCGAAGCCGCCGTCCACATACTGCGCGAAGGCGGCAACGCCATCGAGGCAATGGTTGCGGCTGCTGCGACGATTGCGGTGGTCTACCCGCACATGACCGCGATCGGTGGCGACGCATTCTGGCTGATTCACCAGCCGGGAAAAGCGCCCATCGCGATTGATGCCTGCGGCGCCGCGGCCGAAACGGCGACGCTGGATTTTTATCGTGAGCAGCGTGTTGAATCCATTCCCATTCGCGGCCCGCTCGCCGCCAATACGGTCGCGGGCACCATTTCGGGTTGGGATGCGGCGCTGGAAGTTTCGAAAAGCTGGCGCGGCAAAATGCCGCTGTCGATGTTGCTTAGCGATGCGGTGAAGCGCGCGCGCGAAGGCATCATCGTCACCAACAGCCAATACGCCAGCACCTCGGCCAAGCAGACGGAGCTAAGTCCGCAGCCGGGCTTCGCAGAAAGTTTTCTTGTCAACAATCTGGCACCCGCTGCTGGTTCACATTTCGCGATGCCGCGTTTGGCAAACACACTCGACTATCTCGCCAAAGCCGGGCTGCAGGATTTTTATCGTGGCGATATTTCGCAGAGCATCGCCAAAGACCTCGCCAGCGTCGGTAGTCCCGTTTCGCGTGACGATTTAGTCAAACATCAAGCGCTGTATCGCGAGCCACTGACCGTGAAACACTCGCTCGGCGCGCTCTACAACATGACGCCGCCGACACAGGGCGTGGTGTCGTTATTGATTCTCGCCATCCTCGACAAAATCGGTCTGAAAGGCCTCGAACCGCTGGGTGCCGAATACGTGCACCTCTGCGTGGAGGCCACCAAGCAGGCCTTCGCGATACGCGACAAATACGTGACCGACCCCGCCGACATGTCGGTGCATGCGCAATCGTTGCTCGACGACGACATCGTTGCCACACTGGCCGCAAAAGTGAAGCGCGACCGCGCTGCACCATGGGGAAAAAATGCCAGGCCGGGCGACACCGTATGGATGGGCGTCATCGACAAAGAGGGCCGCGCGGTGTCGTTCATCCAGTCGATTTATCACGAATTCGGCACTGGCATTGTGCTCAAAGAATCCGGCATCAACTGGCAAAATCGCGGCGCCAGTTTTTCGCTCGACCCCAAAGCATTGCTCGCCATCAAGCCCGGCAAGAAACCATTCCACACGCTGAACCCCGCACTCGCCTTGTTCAACGATGGCCGCGTGATGCCCTACGGCACCATGGGCGGCGATGGCCAGCCGCAGACGCAATGCGCGGTATTCACCCGCATCGCCAACTTCGGCATGAGCCCGCAGGACGCGATTGCTGCACCGCGCTGGCTGCTGGGACGCACGTGGGGCAATCCATCGGATACCTTGAAGCTGGAATCGCGGTTCGATGCGTCCGTGTTTGAAGGTTTACGCGCGCGCGGGCATGAGGTGGAATCGCTTGGCGAATTCGATGAGAGCGTGGGGCACGCGGGCGCGCTGATTCGGGCGAAGGACGGCGGATTGACGGGTGGATTTGATCCGCGCAGTGATGGGGCGGTGGTGGGATTTTAGGGGGAAACTCTAAGACTGGCGCGGCTCACGGGCGCAAATGCCGCCAGGAGGCGCGCCTGCGCTAGTGTTTGCTAACGGGGTTTTTAGAAGTTCCCTTAAAAATCCAGAAAATAAATGCCACGTCTTTCGCAGACGGAAAAGTGATTTTGCTGCCCGGTACGCCGGTGCTGGCGAGAAGTGCGGCGTACACAAGCATGCTGTTAGAATGTGGTTACACGCGTAAGCACACAGGAGAAACTCATGTCCAGCGTCGTCGAAAAATATTCAGGCAAGGTCACGCCGGTAGGAAACTCCAAAGGCATACGCCTGGACGCGGCTTTTTTCAAGGCGCACCCTGAATTTGAAGGCGAAGTCCGCGCAACCGTCCTTGCCGATGGCCAAGTCTTGCTCTCTGCGCGGTCATCAGGAACGAAAGCAAAAGCGGACGAAAAACACGATCCCGTTCTGCTTGGTTTTCTCGCCTTTCTGGAAGCACAGATGACCGCGCATCCTTCGCTGATCACCGCCGCCGATCCCGCCCAGCTGGCGCGCATCGGCAAGCTCGTAAAGGGTGTCAAACCGAATAGCGACAAGACGCGCTGACAGACTTGTCGTGAAAATCAATGGCTGGCAGATCTACTACTTCCGGACTTTCGCTGCCGCGCTGGACGAACTGGAAGCCTTCGTAACTGCGTTGGCCGCAAGCGATCCGCGCGGCTACAAAGCCCATCCCAAAACGCGCTTGCTCGCTTCGGTTTACATCGCCATCACTGAGCGCGTTCCGGCAAGACCGGATAACCCGGATTTTCGGCTGGGTAAAACGCTAGGCAGGGAATACGGCAACTGGCGGCGTGTAAAGCACGGGCTGCCTGAGCGCTATCGCATGTTTTTTCGCTTCGCGTCACAGCCAGTCAAGCTGATTGTTTATGTATGGTTCAATGACGAAGATACGTTGCGCAAGGTCGGCTCCAAGACCGATGTGTATGAAACTTTCCGCCGTATGCTCGCGCGCGGGGAGGTGCCCGAGAGCATTGATCATTTGCTGATGGAATGCAAAAAAACAGACTGAACATATTCACGAGCAACGGTATTAAACCAAATGATTTGTGAGGCACGCGATGGAACGTTTTGATTACCCTATATTGCTGAAAGTTGCCAAAGAAGGCGGATATATCGTGACCTGCCGCGATTTGCCTGCGTTGATTACCCAAGGCGAGGACAAAGCCGATGCGCTGGCGCAAGCAGCCGATGCGATGGATGAAGTGTTCGCGACCTATATGCTCGAAGCCCTTGCCTTCCCAACGCCGAGCAAATCCAGACGCGGAGAATATTTGATTGCCCCACCCTTCTGAAAGAAATCAGACGGCTTTGCGTCTTGGAATCACATTCGCTTGGGATGACGGTGCTCTTTGTTTAACTGATTGACATGAGTCATCGTCACCAATTCCAGAGTTGATTGGGATTGCGAAAATCTGTAATGCATTAGGTTACAGGTTAAAATAAACGCATGATTGCAAATTTCCTTCACAAGGGTCTGCGTGAGTACTGGCAAACTGGCCGCAAGAGCGGTATCACCACGGCCCATGCGACACGTCTTGCCGTTCTGTTACAGGATTTGGATGCTGCAACGCAGCCTCATCATATGGGTATGCCAGGGTACGGATTACATCCTTTGAGCGGAAAACTTGCAGGTCATTGGGCCGTGAAAGTCACTGGCAACGTCAGGGTGACTTTCAGGTTTGATGACAAGGGCAACGCCCTCGACGTAAATTATTTGGACTATCACTAGGAGCTTTGCCATGGCATCAAAAACAATTCGCGAACTTGAAAAAACGGGATACCCGAAAGGCGCACCACGCTATGCTGCCGGGTCGCGTGGCCTCGCCCCCGTTCATCCGGGTCTGAGCATCTACGAGAATGTCGTCAAGGCTTCCGACATCACCGTCACGGAGTTTGCGCAACGCCTGCATATTTCACGGCGCAGTGCATCCGATTTGCTCAATGGCAAAGCCAACATCACGGCCAATATTGCTTTGCGTCTGGAAGCCATTACCAATATCGAGGCGGCTTACTGGATGCGCTTGCAGGCAAACTATGACTTGAGCACTGAAAAAGCAACCTTTGCCAAACGTAAACTCAAGTTCGCTCCGCTGCCGGCTATGGCGCTTGCAGGTTGACGGAAAGTCATCGGGCACGGTACTTTTCACAGCAGTCAGAAATAATGGCGACAGTTTCAAATCATGGTTCGTCATACACTCTTTAATTCAAATTCGATTCCTGTAAAGCCAGACGCTGTCTCGCAAAATCCATAAATGCCCACACTAGACTGGCTCAACCGCGCCGCTGCATTCAAGATTGTCAAAGACGTGCCATACCGGCTGCTGGAGCTGGTGTCGGAGCACCGCGCGGCAACCATGCACGACGACGTGTCCGCGCAAGCAACCGACGTGACGCACGAGCTGCAAGGCACGCTTGACCTCGACGCGACAACAACGTCGCAAACGCTTGCGGGCACCCACGACAATTTGCTCATTCAGGGCGACAACCTCGAAGGATTGAAGGCGCTGTTGCCGTTCTATCGCGGGCAGGTCAAGTGTATCGTCATCGACCCACCGTACAACACCAAAAGCGCGTTCGAGCATTACGACGACAACCTGGAACATGCGCAGTGGCTGTCGATGATGCTGCCGCGCTTGCAACTGTTGCGCGAGCTGCTGCGCGAGGACGGCTCCATCTGGGTCACCATCGATGACAACGAAGGGCACTATCTCAAGGTGTTGATGGATGAGGTGTTTGGGCGGGGAAATTTTCTCACGACCTTTATTTGGCAGAAGAGCTACGGCGGTGGCGCGAAGGCGCGGCACTTTGTTGGATTGCACGAGTACATTCACTGCTACGCCAAGAATATTGAACAACTACCAGATTTCTTTTGGCCACCGGACGAAGGCGTTCTCAAATACTACCGCCAGCAAGATTCAAAGTTTCCCTCGCGTGGTCCTTACCGCCTGCAACCGCTGGCTACAACAAGCAATGATGAACGTCCCAATCTTCGCTATGCCTTACCGGCACCAGACGGCTCTGAAATATGGCCCGCAAAACAATGGCAGTGGTCAAAGGAACGCGCCTTGGAAGCGATCGCGAACGCCGAACTTGTTTTCACAAAGACAGCGCGCGGTTATTCGGTTAACTACAAACAATATTTGAAGGACGAAGCAGGCGAGGAGCGTCGCGCAAAACCAAAGTCGATTATTGACGGTCAATTTACGCAGCACGGCACCTACGAAAGCATTGCGCTATTTGGGTTACAGGAAAAATTTGCGTTTCCTAAACCAGAGGGAGTGATTGAACGAATTTTTCAAGCTGCCACTGAGCCCAACGACCTCATCCTGGACATCTTCCTCGGCTCCGGCACCACAACCGCCGTCGCCCAAAAGATGGGTCGGCGCTGGATCGGTATCGAGATGGGCGAGCACGCCAACACGCATTGCCTGCCGCGCTTGCAAAAGGTTATCGACGGCGAACAGGGCGGCATCAGCAAGGCCGTGAACTGGCAGGGTGGCGGCAGCTTTCGCTTTATGAAGCTCGGCGCACGGATATTCGATGAAACGGGTGCGATTCATCCACAGGTGCGGTTTGCCACGTTGGCGGCGTTTGTCTGGATGCAGGAGACGCGCACACCCTGGCACAAGAAAAAAGGTTCGAGTCCTTTTCTGGGCGCGCATGATGGTGTGGCTTACTACCTGTTGTTCAACGGCATCCTCGGCGACCGTCGTCCGCAAGGTGGCAATGTGCTGACGCGCGCGGTGCTCGATTGGCTGAATGAAAAATTTCCGCATATAGGCCCGAGAGTGATTTATGGTGAATCGGTGCGAGTGGGGCCGGAACGGCTTGCCGTTGAGGCCGTGCAGTTCCGCTCCATCCCGCATGATGTGGAGGCACGTTGATGATGACTGCCGTAATTTCCGCCGTTACGTCCCCGGCACCGATGCGCTTGCAGCGCAAGGAATTTCAGGAGCAGGCGCTTGCCACGCTGTCTCGTTACCTTGAAGCCTCACGCAAGGTCGGCGTACCGCAGGCATTCCGCAGCGAAACCGGCATACCCTACATCGCGGAACCGTTTGGCGACCACGTGCCATGCGTGTGCCTGCGCATTCCCACAGGCGGCGGCAAGACGGTGCTCGGTGCGCGTGCGGTGCCGGTCATTGCCGAGTGGTACGGCGGTGCGGATGCACCCGTGGTGATTTGGCTGGTGCCCAGTGATGCGATCCTCACGCAGACATTGACGGCGTTGATGACCGATGGACACCCGTATCGCGAGCAATTGGCAAAACAGTATGGGTCGCGATTGCTTGTGTGTGCATTGGACGAAGTCGCAACCATCCCCGCGCCTGACTGGGGGCAACGCGCGATTGTGATCGTGGCGACGATGCAAAGTTTCAATGTCGAGAAGACCGATAAACGGCGGGTCTATTCGTTCAGCGAATCGTTCGAAGCGCATTTCAAATCGAAGACGGAATTTCAATTACAGGTGTTGAACGGGATCGATGGTGCAATCGTTACCGCGGCGGATCTGATCGATGATCCTGCACGGCGCGAGTTACTGACACCGTACATTGGCAAGCCGAAGCAATCGCTGGCGAACTGGCTGGCGCTTCAGTCGCCCATCCTGATTGTTGACGAGGCACATAACGCCAAGACGGAGAAAAGTTTTGTCACGCTGACGCGGCTGAATCCTGCGGCAGCACTTGAGCTAACCGCGACACCGATTGCCGGCAAGATCAACGTGCTCTACCACGTGAGCGCTTTGCAGTTGCAGGCGGAGAGCATGATCAAGATGCCGATCATGCTCGCTGAACACAAGGAGGGCTGGGAAAAAGCGGTGCTGGCGGCAGTGCATACGCGTGGCGCGTTAGCCAACGCGGCGCTGAAAGAGCAGGCTGCGGGTCGCGGGTACATCCGGCCGATTGTGCTGTTCCAGGCCATGAACGAGGGCCGTGAAGTGCCGCCGGAAAAACTGCGCGAGCATTTGCAGAATGAGCTCAAGATTGACCCGGAAGAAATTGCAGTAGCGACAGGAACCACGCGCGAGCTGGAGGACATCGATCTTTCCTCACCCGGTTGCCGCATCTGCTACATCATCACCGTTCAGGCGCTAAAAGAAGGCTGGGACTGCCCGTTTGCGTACGTGTTGTGCTCGCTGCAAAACCTTTCAAGTGCGACCGCTGTCGAGCAATTGCTCGGGCGCGTGTTGCGCATGCCGTATGCGACCGCGCGCGGCGAGCCTGCGCTCAATCGTGCGTACGCGCATGTATGCGAAGTGAACACAGGCCACGCCGCCAAGGCGCTGGCGGATCGCCTGGTCGATTCGATGGGCTTTGATCCACTGGACGTGGCGGCGATGCTGGTGAGTGTGAATGATTCGCCGCAATTGTCGTTTGATGACAGCGACTGGTCGGCACAGGCGACGGCGCGCGAGCAGGCCGTGATTACGCCGCTGACTGTGGCACTTCCAGCAAGCGATGCATTGCCCAAGTGCGTCGAGATGCAGACGGATGCATCCGGCAAATCGGTGACGGTGCTGCGTGGATATGTTGACGACACCGCAGCGGAAATAATCGTTGCAGCAACCAACGGAAAGAAAGCCAAGGAGATTGCACGCGACGACATTGTTCGGCATAACGCGGTGACGGTGGCATCGTCCTGCCCCCACAGTCTGGGGTTGGCGTTCGCGAAATTGCCGCGGCTTGCGTTCCGCGATCACGCGCAGGGCGAACTGCAATTGCTGGAACGCGAAGTAGTGATGGAGGATATTGAGCTGGACCTGCTCACCGTCGGCGCAATCGACTTGGGGCGATTCGACCTCGCTTCCGAATCGGATACGTTTGAAATTTCGGCGGATGGAAAAGACGGGCGCATCGTCTATCACCGTGCCGATGCGGCACAGATTCCGCTGAACTATGGCGCGACGCATTTGACGGCCAGTGATATTGCGCGTTGGCTGGATCAAATGCTTTACCAAAAAACGCCGTACCTCACGAAGGAACAGCGGCAGGCGTATTTCGCCGCTGTAGTTGAGCGGCTGGCGAACACGCACCACTATTCGATTGGCCAGCTTGCCGAAGCGCGATACGTATTAGCGCGTCGCTTGCTGAGCAAGATTGAAGACCTGCGCAATGAGGCGTGCAAGAGCCTGTTCAAGCAAGCCGTGCTGGATGAAGGCTGGGCGATGGACGTGGACTGGCGAACGCCATTCGAATTGAAAAGCTACCCTGCGCCTGCAGGGAGCCGCTACAACGGACGGCAAAGATTCAAGAAGAACTATTACGGCGCGACGATTGCCGATCTGCGTGGCGAGGGAGAGGAATTTGACTGTCTGGTCGAGATTGACAAACACCCGCGCGTGAAATCGTGGATCCGCAATCTTGATTTTGCGCCGGGTTTTTCACTGCCGACCTCTCGTGGAAAGTTTTATCCGGACTTTATTGTTGAGTTGGTTGACGGCACAGTCGCCGTCATCGAATACAAAGGGCAGCATTTACGCTCCGACCCCTACGAAATCGAGAAACGCGCGATTGGGCTGCTTTGGGCGCGTAAATCGGTTGGCAAGTGTCGCTTTGAATTTGTGTTCAAGAAGGGCGATAGCGGGGCGAGTTTGAGCGAACAGATCAATTTGTTGCTAGGTAGGAACGCTGATTCGAAGGTCGAATTCTCAACATAAATTGGTAAAACCCTAGCAATGGCGGGCTTCTTCAGGTAGGTGGTCGATGCCAGCAATTAGCGTTTTTTTGCTGGCGGATTGCCGGGAGCGGTCGCGAGCGCGCGTTCAGCGGCTTTTTTCACGCCTTCAATGGCGGTCGAGGAAAGCACGTTGGCGCGCAGCGCACGTTGATAGTTCTGCGCATTGCGCAAGTGGGCGTATTGCTGAATTAGCGTTTTCGATGGCATGGTCATACTATAAAAGAACTACTTGGTTTGTTCAACCGCTTCCCGGTCTGGCTCATGCCTAGTGCAACCCCCGCCGACTCCTCCCAAACGGATAAATAACCTTCCTCAATTTCGCACGAAACGCGGCCGTTGCCACCGGCTGACTCAGCAATGGACAAGTCGGATTGCGATAGCCGCCAGCTTCGAGGGTCACGTCGTCGGCGTTTTCCGACCACAGCCCACCGCGCACCGGTCGAAACAGCCACTGCACATAACCGCCGCGCGAGGCTTCGTGAATCAGGTCTTCGCTGTCGGGCACGTCCGCGACAATTGGCGAATCGCCGTCGATATAAATTGGCGATGCGCCGAAGGCGTGCATGCCCATCACGGTCTCGTGTGCGTCGGCACCGGGTCGCGCGAACGGCTGCGCTTCAACGCGCTCGAGATTCCACGCGCCCAGCTCCCACGCCGTTTCGAGCGCCTCGTGATCGAGATCGTCGAAATGGTCCCAGCGCTCATTCACTTGCAAGGCCGAACTCGGCACCGATTGGTAGGCGACGATATCGGAGTCGTCGGTGAGGCGCACCTCAATGAGGCCATGCCAGTGCAGCGTGAGCACGGTGGGGGTGTTGGTATGCGGAACGGCGGCCAGGGTGACTGCCACCAGCGGCAGGCGATTGGAAATCATTTGGGTTTCGATGAGCTTGAGTAAATTCATGTTGGTCTCCATGTTCAAGGTGCGCGAGATGGAAAATCAAGTCGTGAAGTCACATGCAATGGTATTTCGACACATCTTCATCGCTACGTGTTGCTAGCAAACGCGAGGGTTGGATGCCAAAACGCTGAACATTGCCGGCGAAAGGTGTTGTGATACATTCGCAGCGCCATGCCAGAAAAAATATCCAATCAAAATATCGTCACGCGTTCGCTAGCCAGCGTGTGGCATCCCTGCACGCAGATGAAACACCACGAGCAATTTCCGCTGGTGCCCATTGCGCGTGGCGAAGGTGCGTGGCTGATCGATTTCGAGGGCAAGCGCTATCTGGATGCGGTGTCGTCGTGGTGGGTAAATCTTTTTGGTCACGCCAATCCGCGCATCAACGCCGCATTGAAAGACCAGCTCGATAAGCTCGAGCACGTGATGCTCGCCGGCTTCACGCACGCGCCAGTGGTCGAGCTTTCCGAACGTCTCGCCAAACTTACCGGCCTGGGCCACGCCTTCTACGGCAGCGATGGCGCGAGTGCGGTCGAGATCGCGTTGAAGATGAGTTTTCACTATTGGCGCAATGCGGGCAAGCACGACAAAAAAAAATTCGTGAGTCTCGAAGGCAGTTATCACGGCGAGACCATTGGTGCGCTGTCGGTGACGGATGTGGCGATATTTCGCGATGCGTACGGGCCGTTGCTGAGTAACAATCTGCGCGTGCCGTTCCCGGCGAATCGCAACGTAGAGCAAGCATCTACGGGCATCATGGCGACAAATAGCTCGGAGAACCGCACCAGTGCTAGTGTTTCACTCGAAAAATTGCTGGCAGCGCAGCATCACGAAATTGCCGCGTTGATTGTGGAGCCGCTGGTGCAGGGTGCCGCCGGCATGCGCATTTATCACGCGGATTACTTGAAGCGCGCACGTGCGTTGTGCGATCAATACGGCGTGCATTTGATCGTGGATGAAATCATGACCGGCTTCGGGCGCACCGGCACCATGTTCGCGTATGAACAGGCGTCGATCCTGCCCGATTTCGTTTGTCTGTCCAAAGGTTTGACCGGCGGTTATCTGCCACTGTCTTGCGTGCTGACGCGCGACGCGATTTACGACGCGTTCTATCACGACGATGTCACGCGCGGATTTCTGCATTCGCATTCCTACTCAGGGAGCGCGCTCGCCTGCCGCGCGGCGCTGGCGACACTGGACATTTTTGCGTCCGACAATGTGATTGAAAATAATCGCGTGAAGGCACAGCGATTTTCAGCGCACGCCGAAGCAATTCGCCAGCACCCGTCAGTGGAGAATTTCCGTCACCTCGGCATGATCTGGGCGTTCGACGTGAAAGCCGCCAAGCCAGCGTTCGCACGCGAATTTTTTGCGGTGTCCTTAAAGCGTGGTGTGCTGCTGCGTCCAATCGGCAACACCGTTTATTTCATGCCGCCCTACACCATCGAAGAGGATGAATTTGCATGGTTGGTGGCAACAACGATCGACGTACTAAACGAAATGAAATCACCATGAAATGGTTGCGCGCCGAGGTGGCGCTTGGTGGCCTCAATGAAATCCACGGCGACCTCATTTTGGATAAATCATTTTTTGCGCCAACGCTCGGCGGCAAATCAGCGTCGATTTCGCCCGACGTAAACCCGCGCAACGCAGGCGGCGTAATCGCAACGTAAAAGTCGGCTGGACAATCATGGATGCGAATGCGTGGTATGGGTTTCAGCTTCCACGCCGTCTGTGTCAGCACGGTCAATGCCGGACATCATCTGCGCATCACTTGTCGCCGACCACACCCGGTCGCCGGAGCGACGATCCAGCAGGTCGCCGCACAGCACCACCATCCGCGCATCATGCTCGAACGCGCACGATAGCGTCACATGGCCGTTGGTCGTCGGCGCGCATTCATCGGGCGCGATGACATGCATTTTTAGCGGTGTCGCCAGCGCCTGCTGCATGACCTGTTGCAGTTGATCGAGCGCGGTGCCGGGCGGCAATTTCATGCGCGCGGTCGCAGCGTGACTGATGATGTCGAGCACCAGTCGCGACTGATCATCATCGGCCGTACGGTCGGAATCGGTAGTCGCCAGGTAAACACGCAGCACGCGGGGCAGCGCACGGAAAGCCTCAGTGGCGTGCGCAAACGTTGCGCCGCGCTGCAAATCCAGTATCGCCAGATTCAAGGCGCGCGAGTACAGCGCCAAATTTTCGTTGCTCATGAAAGGCGCGCCGATCAGCGTCGGTGCTTCGCCTTTCAGGCTTTCAAACATGCGGTCAGACAATGGCTGGGTGGCGGCGATGAGACCCGGTCGCGCAAAATAATAGCCCTGCAAAAAATCAGCGCCGACGTCGATGGCGACCAGCGCCTCATCGCGGGTTTCGACTCCTTCGATGATGGCCTTCGCGCCGCAATCGTGAATCAGCTTGACCATATTGGCCAGCACCAGACGAGCGTGCTGCTCGCGCACGGAGGACGCGATAACGCTTCGATCAATCTTCACGAAATCCGGACGCAGGCGCCACAGCCGATCAAAATTGGAAAAGCCAATGCCGAAATCGTCGATGGCATTTTTGCAGCCGAGCTTGCGATACAGATTGACCGCGTCGGTCAGCTTGGCTTCGTCGGACACGCCAGTCTCTAAAATTTCGATCACGGTGTTTTGTGGATGCATGCTGTAACTCTCGATCATCTGCGCAAATACTTCCGGATGATGCGGGTCTTCGATCGCCGCTTCCGGATAGGCGTTGAGGAAAATCATTTTGTCCGGGTCGGTGAGATTTTTGAAATTGCGCAAATGCAGGGCGCGACAGAGCCAGTCCAGAAATAATTCTTCCTGCTGGTTTGCCGACATGGCGAATACGGCTTCAGGATTGAGTGGCTGTCCCGATAAATTCGCCGCGCTCAATAGTCCCTCGTAGGCCACGCAGCGCTGCTCGGCAACGCTAAAGATCGGCTGGAAACGCGAACCGAGCGTCATGGTGTTGAAGTCATAGCTTGCCCACCCATTGCCCTCTGGAATGCCGGCGCGAATGCTGTCGATGGCGGCGTGCAGTACGGCGGGCGCGCCGGGGCGCGACTCGAGAATTGTTTTGCAAGCGGCGGCGTGCATTTGCGATCCCATGTTTTAGTTGATGGGCGCATTGTCGGACTTGGGCGTTACCTGTCAATTACCTTTTGGCGCCGGCGGATTACGCTTGTAATATGCTTCGCAATGAACGCGCCTTGTGCGTCAAATCACACGCGCCATCTATTTTTGGATACGCCGTTCGTGCGCCTATTGCCATAGCTTATGTTGATAGCGAGTGCTCACGGTTTCTGGCTGAATGCGGCGTGAACGTCAAATGCAAACGATTGTGACGCGCTAGCTAATTCCTCCCAGTGCACCGTGCAATGCACGCGCCAGTTCAATTCGCTGGTACGGCTTTTTCAGCACCTGCGTCGCACCCGCCTGCTGCGCGCGCAGCTCGAATCCCGCCCCACCGCAAGCGGTAATAATCAGCACCGGCAAGTCGGGCCTCATCGCATGCATGCGGCTGGTCATTTGCGTGCCGGTGAGGCCGGGCATGATTTCGTCGGACAGTACCGCGTCAAATTGATCGGGATTATTTTCAAACGCCGCGAGCGCGTCAACGCTGCTGTCGTAACACCGGGTGACATAGCCGAGCCCGTTGACGATCTCTTCAGCCAAGTCTAGCAATGCTTTGTCATCATCGACAATCAGTATTCGCTCGCCGCCACCGCGCGGCAGAGCGGCATCCCCGGTCGCGGCAGCAATGGCGAGGCCACTGGCGACCGGCAGATAAACGCTGAAGGTCGCGCCCGCATCCACGACGCTGTCGACATCAATTCCGCCGCCGTGCGCCTTGGCGATCGAGATCGCCAATGACAATCCCAGACCGGTGCCGCGACCTGCGGACTTGGTGGTGAAGAACGGCTCAAACATGCGACGTCGCGTTTCAGCGTCGATCCCCACGCCGTGATCGCGGATGCGCACCAGCACGTATTCGCCCGGCGGTAACCGGCCCAGCATCACCACCCGTGGCTCGGCGAGCCTGGCGTGCTCCAACCCAACATCGAGAATGCCGCTGTCGGGCATTGCCTGCAGCCCGTTGGTCAGCAGATTCATGAACAACTGATGCAGCTCGGTGGGATTGCCATTCACGGCGATGCCGGGCGCAGCGGTGATTGCAACGCGCACTTCGTGCGGACTGGAGCCGCGCACCAGCGTAACGACCTCATCGAGCAGATCGGCGATATCGACGTTCAGACGCTCTTGCGGATTTTTGCGGCTGAAGGTGAGGATCTGCGACACCAGCACCCGACCGCGCCCGGCTGCTTTGGCGATGGTATCGAGATAACGCGTCAGCGCCGCATCGATCATGGCGGGCGGCTCGGCCAATTTACGCAACCGCTGTTGCGCCATCTCGCCATAGCCAACAATGGAAGCCAGAATATTATTGAAATCGTGCGCGATACCACCGGCCAGTTGACCGACTGCCTCCATTTTTTGCGCTTGGCGCAGCTCGGCCTCCAGCCGGTTCTTCTCCGCTTCGGCAAGCTTTCGCGCAGTAATGTCTTTGACGAAGCCGATTACACGTCGTTGGCTGCGGACCCCACCAGCGTCGCGGATATGTTGCACGAACGCGTTGACGCCGATGGTGAGGTAGTCGCCCGCGTCAGATTTAACGCGATACTCCAACTCGGCCGTTTCAATTTCGCCGGAAACGAGCTGGGTTCGCTGCGCGATCAAATAACCGCGATCATCCGGATGCACCCGGGCGGTCCATGCGGTGGTTAATGAAATATTTTGCGCAACGATGCCCAGCACATCCACGGTGTCGCCCGTCCAGTGGATCACCCGCGAATCGTAGTTGATGTCAAAAATAAGATTGCGACTGAGCCGCATCGTCTCGCTGAAGCGGCGCTCGGCGTCGGCCTTGATCAAAAATAATGCGCTGCGCTCCTCTAAAATCGCGGCCGTAAACATGATGGTGCAGCCCAGCACCACCAGAAACTCCTGCAGTCGCAACAGGCCAATGGTGATCGGCGCATTGCCGTTCAGAAATGGCCCGCTGCCTCTGCTCGTCAGATAGATCGCGATCAGCGAATAAATCAGCGCGGCGATACCTGCCCCGCGCGAGCCGAAGCGCACTGCGGCCCAAAGCAGTAACGGTACCACCAGATAAAAGTACGGCGGTGTCAGCCCCATCCGGTCAGGGCTAATGGCGTAGGCCCACACCGTAGTGGCGACCAGTGTAAACAGAAGGCCGAACGCTTCGAGCCAGTTACGGTTTTCCACGACCTGGTATTGAAGACTCGCGTTCTCGATCCACGTCGTCATGATCGGCGTTAACAACAACAATC
>JAYVXF010000224.1:0-4664 GCA_043793345.1 Betaproteobacteria bacterium
AGACCTGATTCACAAAGCCGTCGGCTGGATGCTGCGTGAGGTGGGCAAACGGGTGAGCGAAGAAAAGGAAGAGTCGTTCCTGAAACGCCACTACCGGCAAATGCCGCGCACCATGTTGCGCTATGCGATTGAGCGGTTTAGCGAGCCGAAACGGCAGGGGTATTTGCGCGGGTTAATTTAGAAAACCATCAGGCGTGCTCGCAACAGCACGGTGAGGTCAAGTTGTAGATCGCCTATCCACGGGCTTTTCCGACCCTTTTGTTCCTGACAAGCGCGCCAATGCTTGGGTTTATCTTCGATTGCAGGCAATAAAGTACTTCACACTCATGCAATAATGCGTGGCAGTTTCCCGCCATCCCACGAGACCCACGCACATGAAAACCAAACAATATCTCACTCTCCAGGACACCCAAAAAATCCTCGCCGCCGCAGAAGCCGAGGCGAAAAAAAATAGCTGGGCGGTTTGTATTGCGGTGGTTGATGATGGCGGACATTTGCTGGGATTTTTGCGGCTCGACGCGTGTGCGCCGTCCAGCGTGGCGATCGCGCAGGGCAAGGCGCGCAGTGCCGCCTTGCGCCGCCGCCCAACCAAGAGCGATGAAGACATGGTCAACAACGGCCGCGTTTCGGCGCTGTCGATGCCGGGTGTCACGTTCCTCGAAGGCGGTGTGCCGATTGTTGTTGACGGTGAAACCATTGGCGCGGTCGGTGTGTCGGGCGTGAAGTCCTCCGATGACGCGCAGATCGCCGAGGCTGGCATCAACGCTGTCCTTAGCTAGAAAATGCGTTGCCCCAGTTGCAGTGGCGCGATGGAGAGTGTGACGCTCACCTCCCATATTGGCTTGCCGGTTGAGATTGATGTCTGTTCGCCTTGTCACGTGATCTGGTTCGACGATCTGGAAAGCGCCTCACTGTCGCCCGGTTCGGTGATCGAATTGTTCAAGCGCATCCACAACGCACGCGATGACAGCAGAAACCTGGTCAAGATTCAAGTCGATTGTCCGCGTTGCGAAGCGCCTCTCAAGAGCACATCGGACATCGTCAAGGGCGGACGTTTTTCCTATTCGCGCTGTGAGAATGGCCATGGACGGCTGATCAGCTTCGTGCAATTTTTGCGCGAGAAAAATTTCATCCGCAGTTTGCAAGCGCATGAAATTTCTGCGCTGTCGGTGAAAGTAAAGCAGATTCGCTGCTCCAGTTGCGGCGGGCCGATCAGTCTTGAAAACGATAACGCATGCACGCATTGCGGTGCCGCCATCTCGGTGCTCGATGAAGCTGCGGTTGAAAAAGCGCTAGTGGCATTGCAGGCCAAAGAGATTCAACGCACCACGTTTGATCCGAACGCGTTGGGTGACGCGATATTGTCGACAGAGGTCAACGCACAACGTATCCGTCAGATGCAGCGCATGCAGCGCAAACCAGTCGGCTCGCTGGATTGGCTGGGCGACATGCCGACCGACGGTAGCCTCGTCGATCTCGTCGATCTGGGCATCGGCGCGGCGCTTGGCGCTTTGCTGGGTGATTGAGAAAGCAACACAAACCAATGATGAATCTGGCTATTGTCACCGGCACCACCAAGGGTCTCGGCGCAGCACTACGCGACGTGCTCAGCGCAGACAAAAACAATGTCGTCATCACACTATCGCGCGCACCCGCGACGACAACCGCGCCGTTCAACGTTTATCTCGATGTGGCTGACTTGAGCGTGATCGAATCCGCCTTCGCCGCCGTGACGGATCGCATCAGCGGCCAGCATTTTGATCGCGCGATGTTGATCAACAACGCTGGCGTGGTGTCACCGGTCGGCGCGTTCGATAAAATTGACGCAGTCGAAACAGGTAAAAATCTCATGGTGAATGTGGCGGCACCGATGGTGCTGTCGCGGCTTTTCGCGCGTGCGACGAAGTCAATTGCCGCGCGCCGATTGATCGTCAATATTTCGTCCGGTGCCGCCAGGCGCGCAATCGCGGGCTGGTCTGCGTATTGCGCCGCCAAGGCCGCTCTGGAAATGGCCACGCGCGTGGCGGCGCTGGAGGCGGCGACGAACGACGCGACGCTGTCAATCTGCTCGCTTGCGCCGGGTGTTGTTGACACCGACATGCAGGGCTTGATTCGCGGCATTAGCGAAAAAGATTTTCCCGATGTGGAAAGGTTTCGCGCACTAAAGGCTGACAACGCGTTGCGTGACGCGCACGACGTGGCGCGCGAAATCGTCGCATTGATCGCGGCTAACAAACTCACTAACGGCGGTAATTTTGACATCAGGGAATTGACACAATGACTTCAGCAGTTGCGACAAAGGCAAAACCGAAAAAACATACCAAGCTCCATTATTGCGACGTAAATATATGCGAGGGAATTTGCTGCTCCGACGGCGCATTTTTACTCGATGAAGAAGTGCGGTTAATCCATCGCGTGGTCAAGAAATATCCCGAACATTTCGCGTTGCTGCCAAAAAATTACATCATTGACGGCGAATGGGCGGGCGAGACCGGGCCGCAGACCAATACCAGGAAACATGTCTATCGCGATAAGCCAGAACATTTCAAAAATACCCGCTGCGTATTCACCGAGGCCGACGGCAAATGCTCGTTGCAAACGCTGGCCGTAAAGCAGGGCGTTCACAAATGGAAATACAAGCCCATGGGCTGCTGGTTGTTCCCGCTGGTGTCGGATGAAAAAGGACTGGTCGCGCCGCCACGCACGCGTCGCGAGGATCCCAACAATCTCGGCAAAAAATATCCCGGTTTTTCGACCGTGACCCCGTGCGGCAAACATTCTGAAAAAGGCAAAGTCTGGTGGATCGCGCTCAAGGAAGAAGTTGCGGAATATCGCAGCTAGTGTCACGACACTAATAATGCCTCGTGAAATAAAATTTAGTCATGCCCGATCTCGCTGAACGTCCGCTGGTGTGATGTGATTTCGCGTGTTATCGTTAATATAATTCTTCAACTTAAAGAAGTGACATGCCGACCTACAAACTCCAGGTGCAAGAAGACGACGCCAACGCCACGCTTTGGCACGATGTGAAATCGGCTGCGGGCACGCTGCTGGTATTTCAGGACGAGAACCAGGCACGCGCCAAGCTGGAAGAATTGTATCCGGTGCTGGTGAAGCTTGAGCGATTCGCCTCCGGTCCCAAGCGAACACGGGTGATTATTGTCAACCCATACTCTGATATCGACGCTGAAAAGGAAAAATGAACATGGAATATCGACGTTTAGGCCGCGCTGGATTGCGCGTCTCCGCTCTCTCTTTTGGTAGCTGGGTCACTTACGGCACGCAGCTCGATGAATCGGCCGCGCTTAATCTGATGGCCGCTGCGCGTGATAACGGCGTGAATTTTTTTGACAACGCCGAGGTTTACGCCAACGGCAAGTCGGAAACACTGATGGGACTGGCGTTAAAAAAACTCGGCTGGGATCGATTGTCGTACGTGGTGACGACCAAATTTTTCTGGGGGCTGCCTACAAAATTCGGCGATGGCGTGAACGAAAAAAACACCTTGAATCGCAAGTATCTGCTCAACGCGATTGATGCCTCCCTGCAGCGCCTGCAACTTGACTACGTCGATATCGCCTATTGCCACCGGCCCGATCCGAATACGCCGCTCGAAGAAACGGTATTCGCGATGCACGACATGATCAGTCGCGGCAAGGCGAGCTACTGGGGCACGTCGGAGTGGAGTGCTGCCGACATCATGGGTGCCTGGCAAATTGCCGACAAACACCATCTGCACAAGCCCATCGTCGAGCAGCCTGAATATAATTTATTTCATCGCCAGAAAGTCGAGCACGAATACGCAAGGCTCTACGCTGAAATCGGCCTGGGTACCACCACCTGGAGCCCGCTCGCGTCGGGTTTGCTGACCGGCAAATACGCCAAAGGCGTGCCCGCCGACAGTCGCGGCAGCCTGAAAAATATGGCGTGGATGCAGGAAAGCCTGCTTGATCCCGACAAGAACGCGATCGTCGCAAAACTCGGCGTCCTCGCGCAGGAGCTCGGCTGCACCACGGCGCAACTGGCGATTGCGTGGTGCCTGAAAAATCCGCATGTCTCCACCGTCATCACCGGTGCCTCGCGGGTCGAGCAGGTCGCTGAAAACATGAAGGCGCTCGCGATCGCCGCGCAATTAACGCCGGACGTGATGACACGCATCCATGCAATCGTCGGAGACCGGCACCAATGACAACTGACCCGCTGATGACCGGGACATTTACCAACAAAGAGTTGGAACGTGCACCCCAGCCACGCCATCCGGCCAGCGACCTGAATGTGCGGCTCGACCAGACCTGGCGCATTCTCAACCTGAATCAGGATTTAATTCGCTCGGCTGACCAGAAAATTTATTTGCTGATTGTCATGTCCACCTTGCTGGTTTCCTACGTGGCCGCCAACATCGAAAAAATCGGCAAGATCGGCCCGCTGCAATATGGGCTGCTCGCGGTGTTCATTCTGGTCAGCGGGGTATTTTATTTTTTTGCGCTATCGACACTGTTCCCGCGAAAAAGTCCGGCAGCGTCGAAGGAGAACGCAAGTTTGATATTTTTTGGTGACATCGCCACGCGGTCGAGCGCGGAAAATTACATCAACGATATTGGCAGCATTTCGCTCGATGACCTGTTTGATGATCTCGCGCGGCAGATCTATCTCGTCTCACACGT
>JAYVXF010000225.1:0-14246 GCA_043793345.1 Betaproteobacteria bacterium
TCTTGCCCACATGGTTCCAGACGCAATCGATTTGACACAAGTTCGGCGCGCGCTGGTGGTGAAGCTGCGCCACCACGGCGATGTGCTGCTCACTTCACCCGTTATTCAGGTGCTGAAAAATCACGCGCCCCACGTCGACGTCGACGCGCTCGTGTATGCAGACACGCGTGAGATGTTGAGCGGACATCCGGGTTTGAGCGAAGTATTTTGTATTGACCGCGAGTGGAAGCGGCAAGGAATTTTTCGGCAAGGCGCGGCAGAATTGAAATTGCTGCGCGCGTTGCGCGTGCGACACTATGACCTCGTCATCCATCTCACCGAACATCCGCGCGGCGCCTGGCTTACACGGCTGTTGCGCCCGCGCTATTCGGTCGCGCAGCGTGCGCAGGGAATCAACGACGGACGCGATTCCTATTTATGGAAAAAAAGTTTCACGCACACTTTTCCATCGCCGCGCGCGACCTTTCGCCACACGGTGGAAAGCAATCTCGATGCCTTGCGCCGGCTCGGCATTTATCCGGATGAACCAGAAAAAAAACTGGTGCTGATTCCGGGTGAAGCGGCGGAAAAAAAAGTGCAGTCCTTGATGGAACTGCACGGCATCGAGCACAAGCGCTTCATCCATATTCATCCAACTTCGCGCTGGTTTTTCAAAACCTGGCCGGCTAAAAATTTCGCGCAGCTCATTCTTGAATTGGGCGCGAACGGTGAACGGGTCGTGCTCACCGCTGCGCCGACGCCGGACGAGCGCAACATGATCGCGGAAATAAAAAGTTTGCTGAAAGCCCCGGTTATCGATTTGACCGGCTCGCTGTCGTTGAAAGAACTCGCCGCACTCACCGCGCACGCCCGCGCATTTGTCGGTGTGGATTCCGCGCCGATGCACATGGCCGCAGCCATGCAGACGCCGACGGTGGCGTTGTTCGGACCGTCAGGCGAGGCGCATTGGGGACCGTGGGGCGTAATTCATCGCATCGTCGCGTCCACCGAAGCGCGCCACAGTTGTCGCCCTTGCGGCAACGATGGCTGTGGCGGATCGAAGGTGAGCGAGTGTTTGACGCAACTGCCGGTCGCAAGAGTGACGGCGGCGTTGAATGAATTGCTGGCGATGTCTTGAGCATTTGCGGGCACTAATAACCGGCAATGCGACGCCAGAAAAGTTTCCCTGTCATTTCGAACGAAGTGAGAAATCTGCTTTTTCTTTAGGCCAAAAAGCAGATTTCTCACCCAATAAAACCGGGTTCGACATGACAATAGTGGTTGAACGGGCGCGCTCGACACCGGTTTGAATGGCGATTCAGCTGCGATCAATTCCAGTCGCTGGCATTCCCGGCAATGTAGACACCTCACCACGCAACGCCGCACTCACCGCCTGCCACACCGACTCCACGCTGATGTCCGCCATCGCCATATCGCTGGTTGCGTCAGGCCCCGCTTTGGGATGATCAATTGCATAGAGCGCAGGTGCTGCCAACGGCTTGTAGAGCGCGCTCGGCAGCGACGGGTGATACATCACCACCATCGGCTTTTGCAGCGCGCCGAATAAATGCGTGGGCCCGGTGTCGACCCCGATATAGAGGTTGGTGCAACTCATCATCGCCACCGTTTCACGCAGGGTGAATTCACCCGCGTAGCTTTTTGCTTTGCCGCCGAGCGCGGTGGTCAATTTGGCGATGCGTTCGCGATCACTTGCGGCACCATATAAAAGCAGGCGCGCATTATTATTTTCAATGACGATGCGTTTGGCTACCGCGATGAAATTGTCGATTGGCCAATCGCGATAGCTTTTGGTGGCGAAGCTTGCCACTTGCATGCCGATGAATGGCCCCGCCACATCAGGAAAATCAGCGTGCAAGCGTTGCCGGGCGGCGTTTGCCTCGACATCAGTTACGCAGTAATCCAAGCCGTAACCATCGGCGGGAATGCCGACGGCTTGTGGCAGCGATAGCGTCCACGCAACTGCATGAATTTGGTTGTCCGCGATGCGCTCGACGGCTGCGAAAAGTTTTGCGTTGATTCGCTCGTCGCTTTGCCGATGCGCGACCACGTGCCGCGCCTTGCGCAGCGCATAACGCACCAGCGCTTCGTCATTGCGCCAGACGAAAGCGAAATCGTATTCCGCGCCGAACAGCGCGTCGCGCCAGCCGCGCAATAACGCACCGCGTTTGTCGATGCCGCCGACGCGGTGAATGTAGGGAATGTTTTCCAGCACCTCGACGCGCTTCGGATGCCCCAGCACGGTAAGCTTCGCGTTTGGGAAAAATTTTGCGACGGCGCGGATCGCGGGAGTGGCGAGCAGGGTGTCGCCAATGCGCGTGACATTGATGATCAACACGCGCTTTGCATTTTGTCGCTGCTGCCCGGTGATCGTGATCATGTTCGCGCGTGTCGTCGAAATATCGCTTCCATCTGGTCCAGCATCACGTCAACGCCGAAATGTTCGCGCGCAAATGCGTGACCTTCGCGACCCATTTGGCTGCGCAGCAATTCGTCATTCATCAACCGCGCCAGGCCATCGGCAAGTGACTGCGGATTTCTCTTGGCGACCATGATCCCGGTGCGCCCATCATGCACCGCTTCGCTGATCGCGCCCACCGACGTACACACGACGGCCAAGCCGCACGCCATCGCCTGCATGATTCCCTGCGGCACGCCCTCGTTACCGTAGGAGGGCAGCGTAAAAATATCAAACGCGGAAAGCCATTCCGGCACGTTGTCCTGATTGCCGACGAGCTTGACGACGCTGTCGAGTTGTCTCGCCTTGATTTTATTTTCCAGTCTCGCGTGCTCAGGCCCGCCGCCCACAATCACCAGCCGCCAATCTGAACATGCGGCAACTTGCGCGCGCAGCAACACCATCGCGTCCAATAAATCCTCATGGCCCTTCCAATCGCGCAGGGTCGCGACGATACCGATGGTGGGACAATTTTCCAGACCGAGCCTGGCGCGCATCGCAAACTTGTCCAGCGGTCGGTAGTAATCAAGCGCGATACCGGTGCGCACCGAGGTCATGTGCGTGAGCGCGTAACCGTTGTCGCGATGCAATTGCTGGCGCAGCGCTTCGCCCGTGGTGACGATGTGCGCGGTGGCTTTTTCATAAAGCCAGCGGGTGGAAAAATGATTGTTGATGGGGGTCGAGACGTGGCGCGTACGCACCAGCGCAGGCATGCCATGCAAGCTCGCACCGGCGACTGCGGACAGCCAGCTATCGGTCGAGCTGTGGGTGTTGATGATGTCGTATTTTTTTCCGTGTTGACCTAACCAGCGGCGTAGCGCCAGCAATGGTTTGATGCGCTTGGTCGCGATATCAAGCGCTTCAACCGGCACGCCTGACTTTTTGGCAGCCGGCAATATTTCTGCCGAGGCAGGTGTGAGCAAGGTCACGCGATGACCGCGATCAAGCATGCCGCGTGCCTCGGTCAGGATGCGAATTTCCTGGCCGCCCCAGCCCAGGGAAGATTCGGTGTGCAGAATGTTGAGTGGCTTCACAGCTTACGCAGCACGGGGCGCATTGGCTGTTGCGGTTAGCTTGGCACGCAACGCCAGCGCGCGCTCGTTGCGCGCATCTATCGCCAGCAACGCGTCGACGACGCTCAATGATTCGCCAGCGTTACCCGTCTGCGCGTGCAGCATGGCCAGATTGATGCGCGCATCAATCACTTGCGGATTGTGTTTTATCGCGCGCGCTAACAGCAGCATTGCGGCGGGAACATCGCCTTGCTGCATGCGGATGAACGCCATGTTGCCGAGCACCGACGCGTCGCTTGCGTCCAGGCGCATTGCCTCGCGATAGCTGGCCTCGGCCGCCATCAGGTCGCCACGCTGGAGCGCGTCAAAGGCGATGTTGGAATGCCGCTCGAAATCGGTCAATAACATTTCGTGGCGCGTTTGCCATTTGGCCATCAACAGGCGGTGCAGACGATGGAATCTCGTTGTGTCGAAATTCTGGCTGACACCAGAGCCTGAGCCGCCGCCAGTTGCACACCAATTGTTGGTGACCAGCGGCGTATAGGCGAACGGCGTGTACACAGAAGCCTGCAACCAAAAATCCCAATCGTCGATGCCGCCCAGCGGCGGGTCGAAGCGGCAACCTTTGTCGATGAGCTGCCGCGAAAAAAGCGCCGCACCGATCTGAATATAGTTGTGATGATGCAGCCGGATCGGGCTGTGCTCTTCGTCCATCACGCCCTGTTCAGCACCGTGCTCGTCGACGCGCCGGGTCGGGCCGTACGCCAGCAGCGGTCGCTGGCCATCGACAGTCTCGGCGCGATCCAGCGCCTCAAGGCGGCAGGCGATGTGTTCACGATCAAAGAAATCATCGTCATCCAGATACACAATATATTGGCCACGCGCCGCGTCAAGCCCCGCATTCGCGGCCTCGCTGTAGCCGAGCGATTGGCCGTGGCTTACCGTCACGAGCGCGATGTCACCCGCGACATTGGGCGGCGAAACAAAGCCGCTGCCCCGCGCATCGACCAACACCAGCTCCAGCGGACGATGCGTCTGCCGCTCCACCGATGCGATGGCGGCCGTTAACGTCGCGCGATGGGTGGTGCGGATGACGACGCTGACAGTGGGTGAATGCATGCGGGACGGTTAGGTGCGGATTAAAGTGACAATGGGATTGTAGCGTCCTGATTAAAAAATTCACGGCTGTCGATCTGATTGGTGGCGGGCGCGCGCGCTGATAAAAAAGCAAAAACAATTTAGTCTGGTCGCGCAGAACGCCATTTGGCGCGGTGTTTCAGGCTTTTTGTGTCGGTAAGCCGCGCCCATTCTGGTGTTTTGCTTAATTACGCCGGTGTTACGCCTGTGCTGACGCATGGCCAGCCGCTTGCGTTACGCTAAATCTGCTATCTTCGATGAATGACGTCCGCACACCTAAACACCGCGCCACTCGCATGAAGCCAGCCCTCATCCGCGCCAGCTACGACCCGTTCGGCGGTGCCGAGCGATTCTTGAACAGTGCGGCAGAGGCGATGGTTGCAGAAGGGTTTTCGCCAACCATCATCACGCGCGCATGGCCGCAAAGTGCCAACGCCATCGCCCACAGAATCGTCGATCCGCACTACCTCACGCCAGCGGGACGTGCCCGCGGCTTTGCGCGCGCCACGTGTGAACTGCTGCAAACAGAAAAGTTTGACCTGGTGCAATCCTACGAACGCATCAGTTGTTGCGATGTTTTTCACGCGGTCGACGGTGTACACGCCGAATGCCTGGCGCAGCGCCAACGCGTGCAGAGCCCGCTCAAAAAATTCGGCGTGCGCATCAATCCGCATCACCGTTACGTGCTTGAGGCGGAGAGAGCGATGTACCATTCATCGCAACTGCGCGCAGTGATTTGCATCTCGGAGATGGTAAAGCTTGACGTGCTGCGGCACTACGACATCGCAGCCGACAAGCTACAGGTGATTTACGGCGGCGTTGATACGGAATTTTTCCATCCACGCCTGCGTGATGAGTACCGGCAGGCGATACGCGCGCAACTACACATTCCAGCGGACGCGCCGGTCGCGATCTATGTGGGCTCGGGGTTTGAGCGAAAAGGCGTGACCGGATTTCTCATCGCGGTGGCTGGCGTGCCGGATCTACACGCGATCGTGGTTGGCCGTGACAAGCACATGGCGAAATATCAGGCGTTTGCGTATTCGCTCGGATTGATGGATCGCGTCACCTTCACCGGCGGCATCAGCGATGTCAGGCCCTACTATGCGGCGAGCGATGTATTCGTGATGCCGACGCTTTACGAGCCGTTCGGCTTGGTGTTTGCTGAGGCGATGGCGTGCGGTTTGCCGGTCGTTGCCAGCCGGCAATCGGGAGCGGCCGACTGGATCCTGCACGGCGTCGACAGCTTCGTGGTGGATGCGCTGGATACGGTCGCGATTACCCAATCCATTGCGGCCGCACTTGCCGATCCGGCGATGGGCATGCGCGCGCGTGCGAAGGTGCTACCGCATACGACGGCTGCGACGGGTGCGCAATACGCGGCGCTTTATCGGCGCTTGCTGGGGTAAACGGTAAAATACGCGAAGCTTAGTACAGCCCGCGATGGCCTTTATTTCCTTACATAACGTACTTAAATTTTCGGAAGCGAACCATGGAAAAAGTATTGGTAACAGGTGGCGCGGGATTCCTCGGCTCGCATTTGTGTGAGCGCCTGATCGCGAGCGGCGCTGACGTGCTTTGCGTGGATAATTTTTTCACCGGCAGCAAAGCCAACATCGCCCATCTGCAAACCAGTCCGTACTTTGAAGTGCTGCGGCACGACATCACCTTTCCACTGTATGTCGAAGTGAATCAAATTTTCAACCTCGCCTGTCCAGCCAGCCCGATCCATTATCAGCACGATCCGGTACAGACCACCAAGACCAGCGTACACGGCGCGATCAACATGCTGGGCCTCGCCAAGCGCACGCGCGCAACGATTCTGCAAGCCTCCACCTCCGAGGTCTATGGCGATCCCGAAGTGCATCCGCAAACCGAGGATTACTGGGGGAAAGTAAATCCGATTGGCCCGCGCAGTTGTTACGATGAGGGCAAGCGCTGCGCCGAAACTTTGTTCTTCGACTACCACCGGCAACATCAACTGCAAATCAAGGTGGTGCGCATTTTCAATACCTACGGCCCGCGCATGCATCCGAACGATGGCCGGGTGGTGAGCAATTTCATCGTGCAGGCATTGCGCAACGAGGACATCACGGTCTACGGCAGTGGCGAGCAGACGCGCAGCTTTTGTTATGTCGATGATTTGATCGAGGCGATGTTGCGGATGATGCAGACACCTGCCACCATCACGGGGCCGGTGAATATCGGCAATCCGGTTGAGGTGACGATGCTGGAACTGGCCGAGCGCATCATCACCCTCACGCATTCGAAGTCCAAACTTTGCTACAAGCCCCTGCCGCAGGATGACCCGAAGCAGCGCCAGCCCGATATAACGTTCGCCAAGAGTGCGTTGAAATGGCAGCCGACGGTATCGCTGGAAGATGGACTGAAATCGACCATCGATTATTTTCGCCGCACGCTGTCAATTTAACCGCTTGTTCTTCCCGCTGATTCCCCAACATGTCCGCTGATACCGAACGCCTCTACGCGCGCCTGCTCGGCTACGTCAAACCGTATCGCTGGGCATTTGCCGGCAGTGTATTGGCGATGGCCGTTGGCGGTCTGGCCGAGGGATCGTTCGCGTGGTTTCTCAAAAACATGTTGAGTACGCTGTTTGTCGATGGCAACGGGCAGTACGCGATCTGGGCCGCGTTCGGCATCGTCCTGATATTTTTTGTCAGCGGCATGTCGCACTTCGTGTCGGGCTACGGCATGCAGTGGGTCGGCAATAAAGTCGTGCTCGATTTCCGCAATCAAATGTTCCAGCGCCTGATCCGTTTGCCGGTTCCGTTCTTTCATCAATCAACCACCGGCACCCTGATGTCGAAAATCGCCAACGATGTCTATGGCGTTCAGTTGGCCGCAACGACTGCGCTCAACAGCATGGTGCGCGGTGGCGTGACGCTGGTGGTGCTACTGGTGACGATGTTTATCATCAACTGGAAACTCACGCTGATTATTTTCGCGACCGTGCCGATTTTGGGTCTCATCATCAACACTTTCGGCAAACGCATCCGCGCGATCAGCCGTGACGGTCTCGCTTCGTGGGGCGCGATCAACGATGTGCTCGAGGAATCGATTCGCAGCCAGAAAGTGATCAAGATTTTTGAAGGTGCCGCGTATGAAACCAAACGCTTTGACGCGGTGGCCAACCGCATCCGCCGCAACGCCATGCGCCACGCGGTCGCCGCTGCGGCATCAACACCGTTTACCCATTTGATCGTGTCGATCGCGATTGCGCTCATCGTTTACCTCGCGGCCAGCCCGCAGTACGGCACCGGTATGGAGGTCTCGTCGTTTGTCGCCTACATCATCTCGGCTGCCGGTCTCGTGCCGCAAATCAAAGGGCTCTCGGGTGTGAGTGAGCAGATTCAGCGCGGCATGGCGGCCGCTGAAAGTGTATTCGGCTTGATCGACGCGCCGATTGAGATCGATCATGGCCGCATTGAAATGGAACGTGCCGAAGGACGTTTATCTTTTGAGCACGTGCATCTCCAATACGCGAATCAATCGACACCGGCGCTGGACGACGTGTCACTCGACATTAAACCGGGTGAGACGATTGCGCTGGTCGGCGCATCCGGCGGCGGCAAGACCAGCCTCGTTAATCTGGTGCCGCGTTTTTTTCTGCCCAGCGCCGGTCGCATCACGCTCGATGGCCACGCGCTCGACGATATCAAGCTCACCAATTTACGCCGCCAGATCGCGCTGGTGAGTCAGGATGTTGTTTTGTTTAACGACACGGTGTCGGCAAATATCGCCTATGGCAAGCAGGGCACCGCCTCGCAGAAGGAAATTGAGGACGCGGCGAGTGCCGCACACTGCCTCGACTTTATTCGCGCCTTGCCGCAGGGCTTCGAGACCGTCATCGGCGAGAATGGCGCGCTGCTTTCCGGCGGACAGCGGCAGCGGCTGGCGATTGCGCGCGCACTGATCAAAAACGCGCCGATTCTACTTCTTGATGAAGCGACCTCGGCGCTCGACAGCGAATCCGAACGCCAGGTGCAAGCCGCCTTGCAAACGCTGATGCGCGGGCGTACCACCATTGTCGTTGCACACCGGCTGTCGACGATTGAAAATGCTGACCGTATCGTGGTGATGGGTCACGGCAAAATACTGGAGATCGGCTCGCACGCAGAGCTCACCGCGCGTGGTGGTGTTTACGCCAGCCTGCATCGTTTGCAATTTGAAAATGTCTGACGCACCCGGCCTGTCGCTATCACCATCGATATCCGTTTCCATCGTAGTTTATTTTCCCGATGCAGCGTGGCTGACGACGACGCTGGAAACGCTGGTGGCAGCACTGTCGCATGCGCGCCACGCAGGCGCAATGCGACGCGCAACAATTTGCCTGGTTGACAATGAGACGCTGAATGCTGTCTCACCGTTCAGCGCGCAACTTGAAAACATGTGCAAAGAATTCGGCTGGCTGGAGACGATCAGCATCGCAGGCCACGGCAACATCGGCTACGGTCGCGCCAACAATCTTGCCATCGCGCGCTGCACCGATGCTGATTTTCATCTGGTGCTCAATCCCGATGTGAGCGTCAATGCGGACGCGATCACCAACGCGCTGCACTTTTTGCAAAAAAATATTGACTGCGCGATGGTGTCGCCGGTCGCCACCGCGCCCGACGGGCAAGCGCTTTATCTGGTCAAACGCTTTCCCGAAATATTCACGCTACTGTTGCGTGGTTTCGCGCCTCTGTCAATCAAGCAGCGATCTCGCGCGCGGCTGGACGCATATGAACGCAGGGAAATTTCCTTCGATGCGGGTTTAAGCGACGCAGAAATTATCAGCGGCTGTTTCATGCTGATACGCCACGAGGCACTGGCGAGGGTCGGTGGATTTGATCCGGCGTTTTTTCTCTACTTTGAGGATTTTGATTTAAGCGTTCGCATCCATAAATTTGCCGACATCGCGCGCGTGGCCGATGTGCGCATCGTGCATGCCGGTGGCGGCGCTGCCGCGAAGAGCGGGCGGCACGTGTGGTGGTTCGTGCGCTCTGCGTTGCGGTTTTATGGGAAGCATGGTTGGCAGCTGCCAACTGCCAATGCCGCAAAAAATAATTAAACCACTAGCACTGGCGCGGAGTTTCAGCTATTTACGAGAATTCAACATCAAATGGCGACATGCGGTGGGCACTGGAATGCTACCTCATATGGAGTGCGGTAGCCGAGTGCCTTTCGCGGTGTGTGGTTATGTATGCTTTCTATTTTCTTGAGTTTGACGGGGGTGACGTTGTTCATGCTGATGCCCTTTGGCAACTCGATGCGCAAGCGCCCGATCTGGTTCTCGTTGGTGCCGCGCTGATTGGGTTGGTACGGGTCACAGACATAGGCTTGACCTTCGAGGACATCACCCAGTGCGCTGAATTCCCAGCCCCGATCCGTGGTGACGCTCAGGAATGGAAGCCCCCAAGTTTGCATGCGCATCTTGATTTGTCGGGCAATCCGCTCGGCATTGCGCCGGGTCACCAGCAGTAGCGTGGTGAACAAACTCTGGCGCTCGACAATCACGATGACCTGTTTGTCATCACTTTTCTTGCCATGCATGCTGTCCGCCTCAACGTGACCAAACTCGATTCGCAAGTCCGCATCCTCGGACCGCTCGCGAATCGGCTTGGCGCGGCCGGTATAGGGACGCCGGGCCGGGCGTTTCAGGTGTTTGCGCCGCTTGACCGACTTCAGCCACCGTTGCCACTGGTAACGCTTGATGCCTTGGTAGACCGCTTGGAAGCTGATCTGCGACGCTTTTTGCTCAAACGCCATGCGCCCGGCAATTTCATCCGGGGTCATACCCATCTTCAAGCCGGCCTTGACGCTCTGCCATAGCCCCGCATCCTTGCCAAGCGCATTTCGACCGCAGCGAAGCCGCGCCTTGTCACAGCGCCGTTGCGCCACGTGCGGGCAGTAGTGACCGCGAATCTTCCCGCGTTTGAGCTCGGTATCGATGCAAGAACGGTGCCGGCGCAGCATCCGCCCAATCTCGCTCGCCGCCAGGCCGCCCAACACGGCATTGTGAATAAGGTATCGTTCGTCAAGGGTAAGGTCAGGACGCTTCATGGCAGTCTCCTTTGGTCGTCAGAAACGAAAGGGTACCGCTGTCTATGACCTTACCCCCCAACTACACAGCCCTTAGATCGTCGCCATTTGCTGTTGAAACCGCGTTTATGCCGTAAACGCCGCGCCAGTGCTTGTTGTACGTCAATTTATGCTAAGTATTTCTGCGTGATTTTAACGGTGAACGATGGGTCGCCAATCCCAGCAACATGCCGACCGCCGCGCCAAAAAACTGCACCGAATGCCGCGAGAAAAAATCGTCCGTCATGTTGCGCAGGAACACGCCCGTGACCAGCGCTACGCCACACAACCCCGCAAGCCGCGCCAAGCCACCCACCGGTATTCGCCTGAAAAATGTCCACGCCAGCGCGGCGAATAAAACAACAATCACGACGCCACCGGTCACACCCATTTGCAGCATGTGATCGAGCACGACGTTGTGTGCATGTTGTACGTAATTTTTTAGCCACTCTGCCTCGAAGCGCGCCGCAAAAGTTGTCGCAATGTCGGGATTGGCATAGCCCAACCCGCGCCATGGATTTTCACCAATCATGTCAAACGCCACACGCAAAATTGGCGCGCGATTGTCTTGCAGCAAAAAAGTCACGGGCCCCACGCCAGCAGGTGCCTGCGTTTGCGCGCGGAACTGCATTGCGGCGATCAGGAGCGACACCATTACCGCCAACAATCCCAGCGTCCCCACGAACGAGCGTTGATGCGTGCGTGTGGCGAGGTGTCCGCGCAGGCCAAGCAACATCGCCACCACCAGCATGGCGGCAAAGCACACCCACACAGTACGGTTGCCCGACAGCCATGCCGAGATCAGCACACAGGGCAAGGTGATCGCCAATAAAATATTTGCGCGTCGCCGCCATGCCATGTTGGCAAAAAGCAATACCGCCAGCAGCGGCGCGAGCGTCACAATCCACGTCGTCAGCATGCCGACGGTGATGTAATCAGACTCCTGCATGGCCACGCGCGGGTCGAACGGCTCGCGAATAATCATGATCGTCAACACCACCAGACCCGCTGTCAACACTGAGAGCCATCGCATCACGTCAGCACGGGTGCGCGTCAGCGCATAAAAAACCAGACACGCGAGCACCGGTGTGAGGATGTCGCGTTTCACCACCGACAGGCTCTCCAGCGGCGAAGGGCTTAGCAGCGAGAAGAGCGACGCCGTCAGCAGCCACGCGCCAACGGCGACACCGAGAAATTTAGTCGGCGGCAACAAATCTTTAAGTTGACCTGCGCGTTGGTAAGCAAAAAATATCGCCAACCCGGCGAGCACCAGCATCGTCCCGCGCAGACCCGCGCTGGCGCGAAAGGGCGCCACGAAAATCGCAATGCCAGCGGCGAGGGATGCGAAGCGGATCAGGTGCGGCGTGGACATGGATTGAAAGGCAATGATGATTTGGCGACCGCATAATTTATGCGAGCTGACTCGGGGCTAGCCAGCGCTGGCTGATGAGAGACCGATTCAATACCGATGTGTAGTGTGCATGCGCCATTGTACTGGACGGGTTCTGCATGTTGGTCTGATGTGCGGCGCGCATCACAGTCGGTCATGACGCCAAGCTCTTTTACTGGCAAGGGTTTCGGCGCATTTTTACCCGGTGAAGTAGAAGTCGTGGGTCAATCAAGTAGCCGCTTGCAAATTTTACTGCCCCGGTTTATTCTAGCCAGACTAGACAGAGTGGACAAAGAAGAGGTGGACCATGAATACGCAGTGGCAATTGCAGGAAGCAAAAAACCGTTTCAGCGAAGTTGTGGACGACGCGTTGACGCACGGGCCACAGATTGTGACCCGCCACGGGCGCGAAGTCGTGGTGATTCTTGCAATTGAAGAATACCGCCGGATGAAGCAGCCAAAAGGTGGTCTTCTGGCATGTTTGCAAGTGCCCGCCAAATACGCAGTCGAGCTCGAAACCACCCGCAGCAAAGAGATACCGCGAGAGATTGATTTGTGAAATTTTTGCTCGATACATGCGCTATTTCCGAGTTTGCCAAGCCTGAGCCGCATCCCGCCGTCATGGCGTGGTTTGCGAAACAAGACGAGTTGACACTTTTTCTGGCAGCAATCTCTGTGGGTGAGCTCAAGCGAGGCGTTGAGCGGCTTTCTTACGGAAAGCGCAAACACTTTTTGCAAAACTGGCTGCTTGAGAGCGTAGTCAAACGGTTTGGCGAGAGAATTCTGCCAATGAATCTGGATGTATTTCTTCGTTGGGGTGAAATGCAGGCAGAAGTCGAAAAACACGGCAAGCCTCTACCCGCCATCGACGGTCTAATCGCTGCAACGGCTCTTCACTATCGACTCACCGTCGTTACGCGCAATGTTCGGGATATGGAGGCGAGCGGTGTTGCCTTGATCAATCCATGGAGTCGGTAGCGTCCTCACCTTCCGAACTTCGACAGTTGCGGCAGGGCCATGTCTCGCCGTTCGCCAGCACTGGTGCGGCTTTGAGGGCACTTGTTGGCTGGAAGCGCGCCGAATGGCGGTTTGCGCAATTTTATTCGACGCTACCCTGAATGGCGCTTGCTTAAGAATTTTGGATGACCGGCAAAGCAAATTTGTGCGTCAACTCGCAACAACAAAGAGTGTCTCCCCGGCGCAGGCCGGGGCCTAATTTGAATTTCGCAGCGTCGTGCAAGAAACTTGGGCCCCGGCCTGCGCCGGGGAGACAGCTTTTGTAAGCACCATTCGGCGCTGCCCCGTAGAATTCCGTGCAGAAATGCATTCAAAGCAGCATAATGAATGCGAAATATGCATTTTTATGAGGTGATGCCATGGCAATGCTTACAGTACGAAATCTGCCCGACGACGTGCATCGCGCGTTGCGGGTGCAGGCCGCTCAACATGGGCACAGTACCGAGGCCGAGGTTCGGGAGATTCTGGCGAACGCGGTCAAGCCAGAAACGCGTGTTCGAGTGGGCGACGCCCTTGCCGCATTGGGCCGCAAGATCGGTTTGACAAACAAGGATTTCGAGGTCTTCGACAAAGTGAGAGACAAGAAGGCCGCGAAACCGCCGAGGTTTGAATGATCGTCCTCGATACAAATGTCGTTTCCGAAGCGATGAAGCCAGAGCCTCACCCGTCTGTGCGTGCCTGGCTGAATCATCAAGCCGCCGAAACACTGTACCTGTCCAGCGTGACGTTGGCCGAATTGCTATTTGGCATCGCAGCGCTCCCGGCAGGTAAGCGTAAAGACATGCTGGCAAAAGCCCTTGACGGCCTGATGGGGTTGTTCAGGGATCGGGTGTTGCCATTCGACATCGATGCGGCTCGGCGTTATGCGGATCTGGCCGTGATGGCAAAGACCCGCGGCCGAGGATTCCCAACGCCTGATGGCTACATCGCCGCGATTGCGGCTTCGCGCGGTTTCATCGTGGCGTCACGTGACAGCGCGCCTTATGATGCGGTCGGTGTACCCGTCATCAATCCGTGGAAATTGTGATTTTGCAGCCCGTTGTCAATGGCGCAGCCCGGTAGCGCGCCTGATTTGGGACCAAGATGTCGTAGGTTCGAATCCTATCACCCCGACCAATTTTGTCTGCGGGCCACTCAAGAGAAATGTCCG
>JAYVXF010000226.1:0-14057 GCA_043793345.1 Betaproteobacteria bacterium
AGGTCGATTGCAAAATAAAAACGTCCTTGCCGCGGACGTTTTCCATGATCTCAACCATCACCTCGCCATCGCTGAATTTCGCCACCTTGGCGCGACCCAGCTGCGTGCCCAACTGCTTCGCGACCTCTTTCGCGAGCCGCGGATTCGCACTGCCGGTAAAAATACTGATGTTATCGAGTGCCATGCTAGTAATTCTTTCGCGGCGCTGCGGGCATTATTCACACGTCACAAAAATAGACCAGTCTGCACATACAAACTGACCCGGCTAGCTGGCTGGGGAGGTAGGGATCGAACCTACGAATGCCGGAATCAAAATCCGGTGCCTTACCACTTGGCGACTCCCCAAAACTTTAACTCAAGGATTTCCTGCACGACCCTTGAGCAATAAAACCCTTGTGTTCCGGTTGCAACAATTGCAATGCGGCGCGTGCATCCTGTTCGGTTTCAAACACGGCAAACACACACGCGCCGGAACCGGTCATGCGGACACCAAAAACGGATGTTTGGCTGACCGCCTGCAAGGCCTCAAAACTGCGAAATACCGCCGGAAATTCTTTCAAAACAACTGTTTGTAGGTCATTGCGTAAATCTGCAAGCCCATTTGCCGAAAAGTCCGATATTTTGAGGGGAAACGTGTTTCTTGTCAATTCTGGATGCGCGAAAACGGCGGGCGTGGGCACATGCACTGGCGGGGTGACGACCAGATACCACCACTGCGGAATCTCGATCGCGTGCAGCACCTCACCGACGCCTTCGGCAAACGCGTCGCGGCCAAATATAAAAAACGGCACGTCAGCGCCCAGCGCCAAGCCAATCTCCTGCAATTTTTCACGCGAGAAATCCAAATTCCATAACCGATTCAGTGCCAGCAACGTGGTGGCCGCATCCGAACTACCGCCGCCCAAGCCGCCGCCCATCGGGATTTTCTTCTCGACACGAATATCGACACCGAGCGCTGCATTTCCGGCCATCGTTGCCGACGCACGTTGCAGCAACCGCGCCGCGCGCACCACCAAATCATTTTCCTCGCTCACGCTAGCCAGCGCGGATAGCCGCCGCACGACGCCATCATGTCGTGTCGAAAAATGGATCGTGTCGCCAAAATTGAGCAACACAAACGCCGATTGCAATAAGTGGTAACCGTCGGCGCGGCGACCGAGGACATGCAAAAACAAATTAAGCTTGGCCGGCGCAAGCACGGTGAGGCTCGGGGCGGTATCGCTCATTGCGGCGTCCATTCATCAATGACCAAGCGCACCATCACGTCGCCGCGAGTGGCGGTCACGCGCGAGGCGAAGCGATAATTTCCGCCTGCACCGGCGACGTTAAAACGCTCAGCCGTGACGCGCCATTTGTCGCCATTGGCCAGTGTGACATCGGTCGCCTGATTTTCGATGAGCCCGACGCCCTGCACCCACGCATTAAGCAGATCGAGATCGATTGGTGCGCCCAGCATGGACTGCGTCAATTCGCTGATCGAGGCCGCTGTTGAGGTCTCGGTGCCCTGGCGCAAGGTGACGATGTTTGCGCGCTTGTCGACGAGGAGCTCCGCAACTTGCGAGCCTAACGGTGAGTAAAGCCCGATGCGCTCCCAATCCAGCGTGCGGCGCCATTGAATCTGCCCGCTATCAAGTTTGTCACCGACCCGCACGCTGATGCGGCCATTGAGCGAAAAAGTTTGCGCGAGAATTTTTTCGTCAGCCGGTGTTGCAGATTGCGCGCTCGGTGTTGTCTGCAAGGTCGTACACGCACCCATTGACGACGCCGCAACAAGTGCGGCGCAGAAAAAAAAACAGCGCCGCACATTCGCTTGACGCTGCTGGCCCATGTTCAGAAAAAAAATATTCACGGCTTGAACTTGGCGATCACCGTTTTCAACGAATCGTTTTCCGGATTTTCAAGCTGCGCCGCCTGCCACAATTTCGACGCCTCCGCCCGCTCGCCCTTCACCCACAGCACCTCGCCCAGGTGCGCCGCAATCTCCGGATCGCGCCGCGTTTCGTAGGCTTTTTTTAGCGTGGCGAGCGCTTCATCGACGCGGCCGCGGCGAAATTGCACCCAGCCCAGACTGTCCTGGATAAACGCATCGTCCGGTGAAATACTTACCGCCTTTTGTACCAGCGTGTAGGCCTCATCGAGCCGCGTGTTGCGCTCCGCGAACGTGTAGCCGAGCGCATTGTAGGCTTGCGCCTGATCTGGCTTTAGCTCAATCACTTTGCGCAAATCCGCCTCCATCAGCTCGAGCTTGCCGATTTTCTCGGCCACCATCGCACGGTCATAAAGCAAGTCGGCCGTGCCGGGATTTTTGTTGATCGCGTCAGACAATGCGTCAAAGGCCTCGTTAAATGCCTTTGCGTCGCGCAGTAATTGCGCTTCGGCAAGCATGAGCTGAATGCGCGTCTCGGGCGCGTCGGTTTGTGCCGCCTGCGCGTCGGCCAAAAATTGCCGCCCGGCTGGCATGCCGTCGCGTTTGGCGATGATGGCAGCAATTTTTAATTGTGCGTTCACGAAATAATCGCCGCTCCTGACCTTGCCGTACCAATCAATCGCTTCGGCGGGCAACTTGCGCGCCTCGGCCACGGTACCGAGATTAAAAAATACCGGGCTCGGCTCGCCCGGTTTTAATTCGATGACGCGCTTGAATTGCACATCGGCGTCAGCAAAGTCTTCAAGCTGCTGCGAAATCAGCCCAATCGCGTAAGGGATTTCAGCGTCGTCCGGTTTGCTTTTTTGTGCGATCCGGAATTCTTCCCGCGCCTGTAAATAGCCTTTTTGCGCAGCCAGCAATCGGGCGTAGACGATCCGCACATCGTCTGTTTTCGGGTAGGCTGCCAAAAACTGTTTGAGGAAATTTGCAGCGCTGTCTTCGGACGTTTCGCGCAAAATTTGTGACTTCAATATCGCCGCTTGCGCCCATCCGGGGCGACGCTTGTCGGCGTCATTGATGGCGAGAAGTGCAGCCTTGTTATCTTTCGCGACAAAATTTGCCTGCGCAATCGCAAAATGCGCCTCTGGCAAGGCAAGATGCGGCTTCGCCAGTTCGTTCACCGCGACCGCCACGGCGGGCTTATCGGGGAAACGCGACAGCAGTGCCGATAGCTGCATCAGGACACCTGCAGCCCGCCTCGGTTGGGCAAGCAGGCTGGCCAAATTCAGTTTGGTTGCGGCAAGCGTCCCCTGATTGCCCGCAATCGCTGCGAGCGCCTGACGCGCAACGGACGAATCAGGCTCAAGCTCCAGCCATAAGCTGGTGGCCTCAAGTGCCGCATCCATTTGTCGCGCCTGAAACGCGATCTCGACCGCGCGCCGCGCCACACGTGGATCGCGCGTACGCTGCGCCAGGTCGACCATCCCGCGCAACGCCAGACTGGTGCGCCCGCGCTGGCCGGCGATTTCGGAAATCAAATACTGGTAAAGCATTTGATCGGTGAGCCCGCTGTCTTTGACTTTGGCAATATCAACAGCGTCGGCAACGGCCAACGATGGTGTCGCCGCATGACTATGCAATACGGGAAAAACACCGAGAGATAGAGATAGCGCGACGACGAGGATTTTTTTTCGGAGCAGGTTCATGAGTGACGGGAGGAGGGAAAATTGGCGGGAACAACATGAAAATTCGTCCACATATCATAGACGTTTCTTGCGTTGGCATCTTAGTCGCTACAATACAGACTGTCGTTACATCAGTGAGTTCCCATGCCCGAATTGCCCGAAGTCGAAACCACGCGCCTGGGGCTACTGCCGCAGGTGCAGGGCAGCCGCATCACAACCGTGACGGTGCGCGACCGGCGATTGCGTTGGCTCATCCCTAAAAATCTCGCCACGCAGTTATCCGGCAACACGGTCGCCGACATTACCCGGCGCGGCAAATACCTGCTGTGGGATTGCCGACTTGACAAGCGTCGTGGCTACCTCTTGAGTCATCTCGGCATGTCAGGATCGTTGCGCGTCATCAATGCCGCCGATAAAGGCTCTGCACCGCAAAAACACGATCACCTCGATATTGGTTTTGACAACGGCGTCACCATTCGCTACACCGACCCAAGGCGTTTCGGCGCGATGCTCTGGATCGCGGGGGCAATACCTCGGCACGCGTTGCTCGACAAGTTGGGGCCTGAGCCCTTGTCGGCAGCGTTTGACGGCGCGCATTTGCAGGCAGCCGCGAACGGACGCACGGTGAGCATCAAGGAATTCATCATGAACGGGCAGGTCGTCGTCGGCGTCGGCAACATCTACGCATCTGAATCCATGTTCCGCGCGGGCATTCATCCCAATCGTGCGGCGGGCAAGGTGTCGCTCACGCGCATGAAGCGACTTGCAGAGGCCATCAAAACCACACTTGACGCCGCAATCCGCGCGGGCGGCTCGTCATTGCGGGACTATGTGCAGGCCAATGGTGAGCCGGGCTATTTTCAGGTGAATGCCTTCGTCTATGATCGTGAGGGCAAGGCGTGCCGCGTTTGCACGTCGCCGATCCGCGTGATGCGGCAGGGTCAGCGTTCTACGTATTTTTGTCCCCAATGTCAGAAGTAGAATAAGAAAATAATGATCCAGACCCGCGCATGAGCAAAGCCGCCATCACCGAACGGCTTGCCGTCCTTCAATCGTGGCGACACGCCCTCGACGGCCTGATGTTGGAAGTTCGTGATTTCCTGCACCTTCACGAATTTCTCACCCCTGCACTGGCCGCCGGCCTCGACGACGCCAGTAAGCGAGTCGCCAACGAACGTGTGACCATCACGTTTGTCGGCGAGACATTGCGCGGCAAATCGGAACTCATCAATGGTTTGTTTTTTCCCGAGCTGGGTCGCAGGCTGCTGCCAACCGGCCCTGGCAAATCGACGCGCTGTGTCACCGAATTGCGTTTTAATCGCAACGTCAAAACCGGTCTTACATTGTTGCCGATCGAGACCCGCGAGAGCTCCAAACGCCTGACGGAATTACTCACCGATGAAAGCCAGTGGCGGGCGATTTTTTTTGACGCCGATAGTCTTGATTCTGTGGCGCGCGCACTCGCCGCCCTTGCCGAAACCAAACGCATTTCGCTGACCGACGCGGTCGCCTGGGGCTTGCATGGCGAGGGCGTCGCGGTGGCCGATAGTGGCGAGGCCGCAATGGTCGATGTGCCGCGCTGGCGCTATGCAGTCGTCAATTTTCCGCATCCCCTGCTTGATGCCGGGCTGGTCATCATCGACACGCCCGGTCTTGCGGCGCTGTCATTGGAGCCCGAATTTGCGCGCCAACGCATGCCCGACGCCGACGCACTCATCATGGTGCTCGACATCACCCAGGGCGTGGCCAAATCGGATTTGTCGGCGTGGCAGGATCATCCCGGCATCGTGCGAAATTTTCGTGAACGTGCGCAACACCAAGAGAAAGCAGGCGACGAATCAAAGCAAATTCGACTGGTGGTCCTAAATAAAATTGACGCGCTGGAAGTCACACAACACGCAGACCTGCAGGAGACCCATCGCGAGCTTCTGCGCGCCATTGACCGGCGCGTGCGCGATGCTGCCGAATTGCTGCGCATCGACCCGATGCGTGTGGTCGCGGTGTCCGCGCGCCAGGGTCTGTTGGGCAAGCTTGGCCGGAACAACGACCAAATCATCAAGAGCCGCCTATATCAACTCGAGCGGGAGCTTGGCATCAATCTGCCGAAACATCGCCAGGCGGCATTGACTGCAGAAGTCATTGCAACGCTATCGAACGCGCTGGAGAGCGCACAGGCGCAACTGGATAGCCGGCGATTTGATACGCTTGATGGACTTAGTCGCTTGACGGCGCTGCGTGAAAAAAACGAAATGTTGATGCAGTCGGTTGTGTCCCAAGCCGACGCGCGCCATGACCGAATGGATGCCGCGTTGAAAGAATTGCGCCGAACAAAAAATATTCACGCGCGCCTGGGCGAGGAACTGGCGCGCATCGTCGATGTAAGCGCCGCCCGCATTGCGGCGGATCGCGTGAAAACCAGCATCGGTCGCAGCCGGATGTCGGCCAACACGATTGAAGCAGTCAAACAATATTTTGCCTCGGTCGGCGAGAAGGTCGCAGCGATTGAGACAAAAATTGAGGAGATCCGCGAGCTGTTCAAGTCCGTCGGCAACAAGCTGCGCAGTGAAATTGCGCTGGGAAAATACGAAGTGCATCCGTTTCCCACGCAGCGTTTTCAGACCGAGCTGCAAAAGGCGCGCGCCGCATCCGACGCCGAATTTACCAGCGCCGGCAATCTCATGGTCAAGCGCGGTGGGCAGCTTGCCGACCAGTTTGAAGAAGTGGTCGTGAGCCGCGTCATCCATTTATTTCAGATCGCCGATCGCGAGAGCGCGACGTGGATGCGCGGCCTCACCACCGCACTGGAAAAACCATTGCTGGTGGTGCGCGACCAAACGCAACAACGCGTGGCCGGCATTGAACAAATCAAGGTCGCTGAACTGGATTTGGCCGAGCGCATTGCTGAATTGCAGGCACGGATGGATATGCTTAAACAAAAACACAGTGCGCTTGCAGGGGTGCGCGATAGCCTTGATCGATACGCCAAATCAAACGCGATTGACCTAGCATAATAACGTCAAACTCTAGCACTGGTGCGGCGTTTCAGCCATTTTCGGCCTGCGAACCGCTCTAGCGCTTGTGTTTTGCTTTTATTAAAACATGCGCCAACCCAATTTCCAAAAAATCCCCGCCGGATTACGGTAGGGAGAATTGTTTCATTTCGCCAAAGTCTAACTGAATCGGTAGTCAGGCCACATACCCTTAGGCGCCTGAGCTTGCGTTCTCAGGCAAACTAGTGACCTTCGACCCTGCATTTGATCAACCAGGAAAGTGACCTCATGAAAAAATTGCTTACCTTCACCTTGCTCGCCCTGTTGACATCGGCATTTGTGGTCTCGGCGCAAGACGGCAAAAAAATAAAAATCGGCGTAGAGGGCGCGTATCCGCCGTTCAGCGAATTGGGTACTGATGGAAAAATCAAGGGTTTCGACATCGATATCGCCAATGCGCTCTGCGCACAAATGAAAGCGCAGTGCACGCTTGTGCAGCAGGAATTCGACGGCATGATTGCGTCATTGCAGGCGAAGAAAATCGACGCAATTATCGCGTCGATGTCGATAACCGATGAGCGAAAAAAAGTCGTTGAATTTTCCGACAAGTACTACCACACACCAGCGCGCTTTGTGGCCAGGAAGAGCGCGGCGCTTAGCGCGACCGCGACAGGAATGAAGGGCAAGCGCATTGGCGTGCAGCGCACCACCATCTATGACCGCTTCGCCACCGATACTTTCAAAGAATCAGAAATCGTCCGTCACACCAAGCAGGATGATGTGTTTCTGGATCTTACGTCCGGTCGCGTCGATGCGGTGCTGGTCGATCAGGTCGCCGCCTCGCAGGGCTTCTTGCCGTCGCCAGCAGCCAAGGATTTTGCTTTTTTCGGCCCCGTCTACACAGAGCCAAAATATTTCGGTTACGGCGTCGGTATTGGTTTGCGCAAAGCCGATACCGGACTACGCAACGAATTCAACGACGCGATCAAGACGATTCGGGCCAATGGCATCTACAAGACAATCAATGATAAATATTTCAGCTTTGACATTTACGGCGGGAAGTGATCCTGGCGCGGCATTATTGATGTTTCCAATATTGGCGATGCACTAAAGAAATTAACCGCCGTGCCGGTGGTCAATCCGGTTGGCCGCAAACACTGCTGCCGGCAAATGGAGAGAGTAATGACAGAGCCAAACAATCACGCGTCCGTCACCCGCGCCACCTTCGACGAGGTGATGGTACCCAATTACGCGCCGGGCGGCTTTGTGCCGGTGCGTGGGCTGAACGCGCGCGTCTGGGATCAGGCGGGCAAAGAATACATTGACCTTGCCGGCGGCATCGCGGTGAGCTCGGTCGGTCATGCACACCCCGCAACGATACGCGCGCTAACCGCGCAAGCCGAAAAACTTTGGCACGTGGCCAACGTGCTCACCAACGAGCCCGCCATGCGGCTCGCGAAAAAATTATGTGAACTCACTTTTGGCGAACGGGTATTTTTTGCCAACTCCGGTGCGGAAGCGAATGAAGCGGCATTAAAACTTGCCCGCAAATATGCCTGCGACCACTTTCCAAAACCCGGCACACCAGAGGGCACGCTTGCCAGCGACAAGAACGAAATCATTTCTTTTACCGATTCGTTCCACGGTCGTACGCTGTTCACCGTCACCGTCGGCGGCCAGCCCAAATACACGCAGGGGTTCGCGCCGTTGCCGCAGGGCATTACGCATTTGCCGTTCAATGACCTCGACGCGGTACGCAAACATATTTCGGCAAATACCTGCGCCATCATCGTCGAGCCGGTGCAAGGTGAGAGCGGCGTGCTGTCGGCGAGCCGTGAATTTCTGAAAGGTCTCCGCGACTTGTGCGATGCGCACCATGCGCTGCTTATATTTGACGAAGTACAATCTGGCGCGGCACGTACCGGTCCGCTATACGCTTACATGGACTGCGGCGTCACGCCCGACATACTCACCTCCGCCAAGGGAATCGGCGGCGGTTTTCCGATCGGCGTGATGCTCACCACGACAAAAATTGCCAAGAGTTTTAATGTTGGCGCACACGGTAGTACCTATGGCGGCAATCCGCTCGGCTGCGCGGTAGCCGAAGCGGTGCTCGAGATCATCACGGCACCCGAGACCCGCGCCAATATCACGGCGCGTACCGCACAAATATTTACGGGTCTGCATGCACTCAATAAAAAGCACAGCCTGTTTACCGATATTCGCGGCAGTGGTTTGTGGTTTGGCTGCGAGCTGATTCCCAAATGGCATGGCCGCGCGAAAGAATTTGTGAAGATGGCTGAAAAACATGGCCTGATGATTTTAGTCGCGGGCACCAACGTGATTCGCCTGGCACCTTCGCTGCTCATCACGTCCGCCGACGTGGCGCTTGGTTTGCAGCGCTTCGACGCGGTGATTAGTGAGATGCTGCAGCAATGACGCCTGTCGAGCAACGCAGATGATGATCATCCGTCCCATTACCAGTGCTGATCTGCCGGCGCTGCTACTGCTCATCAAATCGGCTGGCGTCGGGCTCACCACCTTGCCCGCGAATGGCGCTGCGTTGTCTCTGCGCATTGAGGCCTCCAACGCATCATTTGCCGGCAAGGCGCAAAAGGCGGATGAATTATTCCTGTTCGTGCTCGAAGACACCGAAACGCGGCGGGTGGTCGGCACTTGCGGGCTCGCGACGGCCGTGGGCCTGCGCGAGGCATGGTATTCGTACCGGGTGGGGCTCGCTGTGCATGCCTCGCAGGAGCTGGGGGTGTTCACGCAGACGCAAACATTGTTCCTGAGTAACGACCACACCGGCCAGAGCGAACTCTGCTCGCTGTTTCTCGATCCGGATTATCGCCGTGACCGCAATGGTAATCTGCTGTCGAAATCGCGGCTGCTGTTCCTGGCTCAGCATCGCGCGCGTTTTTCGAAAAAAATCATCGCCGAACTGCGCGGTGTCTCCGACGAAAGCGGCCACTCGCCATTCTGGGAGAGTCTCGGCAGGCGATTTTTCTCGATGGAGTTTTCACAAGCCGACTACCTGACCGGCATCGGCAAGAAATCTTTCGTCGCCGAATTGATGCCCAAACATCCGCTCTACACCTCGTTCCTCACGCCTGAAGCACAGGCGGCGATTGGCCAGACGCATCCGCATACCGTGCCGGCGCGGCGCATGCTCGAAGGCGAAGGATTTCGCTACGAAGGCTACGTGGATATTTTTGACGCGGGGCCCACCGTGGAGTGTGATCTCGACGACGTGAGCGCGGTCGCGCATAGCCGCACTTACATCGCGGTGGTCAACACGCAGTCGCCCGCCGACGATGCGATCATATATCTGGTTTCCAACACCGGCCTGGAAAACTACTGCGCAGTCCTCGTTGCTGCGACACCGACGGATGACAAATTCGCATTAAATTTCGAGGCCGCTGCCGCACTGAGCATCAACGCAGGCGATGAAATTCGCGCGGTGCCGCTGTCGGTAAGCGATCGGCATTAGTGTGATGAACCAACATTGGATCGCCGGTCACTGGGTCGCGAGCGATGGCGCGCAATTTTCTTCGGTCAATCCGGTCACACAGGAAACGGTGTGGCAAGGTCATGCCGCGACGCCTGCAACCGTTGACGCCGCCGTCAACGCCGCGCGCGCCGCGTTCCCAGGATGGGCCGAGACGAGTCTGGAGGCGCGCATTGCACACTTGAAGGAATTCGCCCGCGTGCTCGGTGAACACAAAATTTCGCTCGCCCACACCATCGGCTTTGAGACCGGCAAGCCGCTATGGGAAGCGGCTACTGAAGTCGCCACCATGATCGGCAAAATCGATATTTCCATTCGCGCGCACGCCGAGCGCACCAGCACGCGCAGCACGCAGCAGAGCGACCACACGGCAGTGCTGCGTCATCGCCCGCATGGCGTGGTCGCGGTGTTTGGCCCGTACAATTTTCCCGGCCATTTGCCGAATGGGCATATCGTGCCTGCGCTGCTTGCGGGTAATTGCGTGATATTCAAGCCGAGCGAGCTGACACCGGCCAGTGCCGAGGCGACGATAAAAATTTGGAGCCTGACGGGATTACCGCCGGGTGTACTCAATCTCTTGCAAGGTGGGCGCGATACCGGCGTGGCACTTAGCGCTCATGCGGGTCTCGATGGATTATTTTTCACCGGCAGTTCAATTACCGGCGCGCATCTGCACCAGCAATTTGCATCGCAGCCGCAAAAAATTCTCGCGCTGGAAATGGGCGGCAACAATGCCCTCATCGTCGGTGAATATCGAAACCTCGATGCCACGGTGCATCACATCATTCAGTCGGCGTTCATTTCGGCGGGACAGCGCTGCACCTGTGCGCGACGGCTGCTGGTGCCTGATAGCCCGGCTGGAGATCGCCTATTGGCGCGGCTTTCCGAGGTATCGTCGCGTTTGAAAGTCGGCGCTTTTGATGACGCAGACGCGCCGTTCATGGGCGCGGTGATTTCAATCGCAGCCGCTGCAAAATTATTGGAGGCGCAGCAAAAACTGTTGCAGCGCGGTGCAAAAACATTGCTCGAAATGAAATCGCTGCGATCCGGCACGGCCTTGCTTTCGGCCGGCATGCTCGACGTAAGCAATGTCGTCAACTTGCCCGACGAAGAACACTTCGGCCCACTTTTGCAGGTCATGCGCTATCAACATCTCGACGACGCGCTCGCAACAGCCAACAACACGCGCTTCGGTTTGGCTGCCGGATTGCTATCTGAAAACGCGGATGAATACGCGATTTTTTTGCGACACATCCGCGCCGGTATCGTCAACTGGAATCGCCCGCTGACCGGCGCGTCGAGTGCGGCACCATTCGGCGGTGTCGGTGCCAGCGGCAATCATCGCGCCAGCGCTTACTACGCGGCAGACTATTGCGCTTATCCGCAGGCCTCGCTTGAATCCGCCACGTTGACACTACCCGAAAAATTAAGCCCCGGAATAATATTGTGACCAGCACACGTGCATTTGAGGCCAACTTCGACGGCCTCGTTGGGCTCACGCACAATTACAGCGGGCTGTCGTTTGGCAACATTGCGTCAAAAAATAATTTCGGCACAACGGCAAATCCAAAACTCGCGGCGCTGCAAGGCCTGGCCAAAATGAAGGCATTGGCCGACTTGGGCTTTAAGCAGGGCGTGCTGCCACCGCAGGAGCGGCCCAGTATCGAATCGCTGCGCAGGCTCGGCTTCAGCGGCGGCGACGCCGAGGTGATCCGAGCCGCAGCGAAATTGGCGCCGATGGTTTTATCCGGCGCGCAATCCGCCTCCAGCATGTGGAGCGCGAACGCGGCCACGGTGAGCCCGAGCGCCAACACGAATGATGGTCGCGTCCATTTCACGCCGGCGAACCTCAACAATAAATTTCACCGCTCGATTGAGTATCCAACCACTTCGCGCGTACTCAAGGCGGTATTCCCCGACCAGCAATTTTTTGTGCACCACGATGCGCTGCCCGGGTGTCCGCAATTCGGTGATGAAGGTGCGGCCAATCACACGCGCCTTTGTCGGCAGTACGGTGAGCGCGGAGTGGAGTTTTTTGTTTATGGCGCGAGCGGATTCAACATGGCGGCACCTGCACCAAAAAAATTCCCGGCGCGCCAGACGCTCGAAGCGTCACAAGCGATTGCGCGCCTGCACGGTCTCGATGCAAATAAAGTCGTGTTCGCGCAGCAAAAACCCGAGGTAATTGACGCCGGTGTATTTCACAATGATGTCATCGCCGTCGGTAACGGCAATGTGTTGTTCTGCCATGAGCTGGCGTTTCTCGATCAGCGTGCGGTGATCGCGGAAATTTCAAAAAAATTCGGAAACGATTTCGTCGTAGTCGAAGTTGCGAATGAGGATGTCACGGTCGATGAAGCTGTGAAATCGTATTTATTCAACAGCCAATTGTTGACCCGTGCCGACGGCGGCATGCTGCTAGTGGTGCCCGAAGAATGCCGCAACATCGCGCGAGTCTGGACGTACCTGCAAAAATTGCTCGGCGCAAACACGCCGATTCGTGAGGTGCTGGTTATGGACCTTCGCGAAAGCATGAAGAACGGCGGCGGTCCTGCGTGTCTGCGTCTGCGGGTTGAATTGAACGAGCACGAATTGGCGGCAGTCAATCCGGCAACGCTGATGAACGATAATTTGTACGCGCGTTTGACGGCGTGGGTGGAAAAACATTATCGCGATCAGTTGAGCGAGCCCGACCTGGCTGATCCTGCTTTGCTGATGGAAAGCCGCGCCGCACTGGATGAACTGTCGCAGATCCTTGCGCTGGGATCGGTATATCCGTTTCAACTTGGGGCCGACTGAATCTGGCGAAGGTTGCGGCGGTCGTTTCATTTCAAGGCAACTTCTCGAAACCTCCTACCGTTCGCCCTGAGCCTGTCGAAAGGTTGGGTGAGTGAAGTTGAATCAATGGCTTAGCGCACCGGTGGTTCGACAGGCTCACGACGAACGGAGGTAAATAGAAGTTGCCTCAATACCGACTCTAGCACTGGCGCGCCTCACCAAGCATAATGCCGCCAACACGCCCGCCAATGCTGGTGTTTCTCGTTTTTATGCGGGCTGCACATCGCCTCACAATCGCCATGCCGCGTTAGCGCCAGTCGCACTTCGTTACAGTTTCCCGTCAACCGTTTGTGTTTGCTTAGCGTAATGTAGCTACGGTCGCCAGACAATCAAAGGGTCATCATGACAAAATCAAACACGGCAAAATCCATCGCGCCGTTTTACGCCGGCATCGACGCCTGCATCATTGAACGCATGAAACGTGTCGCCTTCACCTGCGTCGCGTTTTTATTTGTGGGGTTGGCAAGCATGTCTGCCAGCGCACAATCCACCGCCACGCAAAATTCGGTCGGCTTCTGGTACAAACCGGCCGAATCCGGCTGGGGCTTAAGCATTCAACAGCAAGGCACGCGCACTTTCGCGATCTGGTTTACCTACGACCTGCAGGGTGCCACTACTTTTTATTCGCTCGATTGCACGTTCAATGGTGCCACCTGCGCAGGTGACATTGCCACCTACACCGGCACGCCGCTGGCGCAGATCACGGCTGGCGCGAATACGACCGCCACCAAGGTCGGCACCGGCGTCATCGTGCTCACCAGCGCCAACCGGCTTTCTTTAAGTTACAGCATCGGCAATGTGCAACAAACCAAAGCCGATCTTGAGCCGCAGAATTTTGCCGCGGCCGATCAGGTACCGTTCTGTTCGCTGCAGAGCCCGACCGGCAGCAACTTCCGCGCAGGCTTGACCAACTACACCGACCATTGGTGGGGCGGCAGCAACGCATCAGGCTGGGGGGTGCAGATTTCACATCAGGGCAATCAGGTTTTTGCCGGCTGGTATAGCTACAGCCCGGCGGGCAAAGCGACCTGGCTCACACTGCAGGGCGTTCAGGACAGCAACAATTCCAGGCACTTCACCGGCAGCATTTACCAGATCGCCAGTGGCACGCCGTTCCCGCAAATCACCGGCCCGATTGCGCCGGGTAGCAACGTCGCGGTGGGAAC
>JAYVXF010000227.1:0-4500 GCA_043793345.1 Betaproteobacteria bacterium
GCGTGGTGGCTGTTGACGGCAAATATTTTCTGGACGATTGCGTATGACACCGAGTACGCGATGGTGGATCGCGACGACGACGTGAAGATCGGCATCAAGACCACCGCGTTGTTGTTCGGCAAATACGATGTGGCGATGGTGATGTTTTGCTATCTCGTCATGCTCGCCATTCTCACTGCCATCGGCAAAATGATCGGCCTCGGCTGGCCGTATTTTTTAGCTCTCACTGCCGCATGCGGCATTGCGCTGTTTCACTACACGCTCATCGCCAAACGTGATCGTGAGCAATGCTTCAAGGCGTTCTTGCACAACAACTGGCTGGGCTTTGCGGTGTTTTGCGGGCTGATGTTTGACTACGCGTTGCGGACCTAGCTGTAAACCAAACCCAAGCACCGGCGCGGCTGCTGGCGCGAAATAGTCTGAAAACGCCCGTCAAATGGCAATCTACATCGCTTGATGCTATTGAATTTCCACCTGCGGTAGCGGGCGTAAAATCATTTCACCTCCACGCGAAAGTCAGCTCATGTCCAACACCGCAACCTACCTCGTCCCCGGCCTGCGCAGCCCATTCTGCAAAGTCGACGGCCCGCTCAAGAATTTCAACGCGATTCAAATGTCAGTCCCGGTTGCGCAGGCAATGGCGAAAATCGCCAAGCCCGATCTCTTGATCTGGGGTACCGTGATTCCTGCTTTGGGCTATAGCAACATCGCGCGCGAAGTGCAGATCGATGCCAAGCTCGATGCGGCCACGCCGGCATTCGCAACAGTGATGGCGTGCTCGACCTCGATGGTCGGCGTGTTTGAAGCGGCCGGCATGTTGTCCGAACACGCGCCGCTGGCGATGGTCGGCGGGGTGGAAGCGATGAGTCAGGTGCAGATTGGATTGGCGCAGGGATTATCCAACTGGCTGCGCAGCGTGATGCAGGCACGCAGTGTCGGTGCGCGGCTCGATGCGATTGCCGGGATTAAATTTGCCGACATCAAGCTCGATATTCCCAGCGTCAAAAATCGCGCCACCGGAAAAAGCATGGGCGAGCATTGCGAGGAAATGGCCAAGACGTGGAAAATTCCGCGTGCCGCGCAGGACAAAATTGCCTATGAGAGCCACGCCCGCGCAGTGAAAGCGATGGCAAATGGATTTTTCGATGATCTCGTTATCAATGTGAACGGCACCGCGAAAGACGGCATACCGCGCGCCGATAGCACGCTCGAAAAATTGGCGACCTTGAAGCCCGCGTTTGATCGCAGTAGTGCTGGCACCATTACGGCGGGCAATGCTTCACCGCTGACAGACGGTGCGGCCGCGATATGGGTGGCTCAAGAACAAGCACTGGGGCGGCTTCCGGGGCATCTGCCGCGCGTGAAATTGATTGATTATGAAATCGCCGGGGTGGATATTTTTCACGAAGGCCTGCTTATGGCGCCCGCCTACGCGATCCCGCGCCTGCTCGCACGCAATGGTTTGACGCTCAATGATATTGATCTTTGGGAAATCCACGAAGCCTTCGCCGCGCAGTTGCTGTGCAATGTCGCTGCGCTCGAAAGCGAAAATTTCCTGCGCGAAAAAGTCGGCGTGAATAATCCGCTGGGAAAATTTCCGTGGGAGCGTTTGAATCCCAATGGCGGCAGCGTCGCCATCGGTCACCCGTTTGGCGCGACGGGCGCGCGGATTTTGAGTCAGGCGACGAAAGAATTATCCGCGCTGGGAGCCGGGAAGAAAGCCATCGTGAGTATTTGTGCCGATGGTGGGTTGGGGACGGTGGCGTTGTTGGAGAGGGTTTGACGGTTCGACTCAGCGACACCCGAAGTTAGCACATCGGAATGACGTGTCACCTCGATTTAGCTACCGAGCGTGTATTTTCACGCTCTCCGCGAGTGCCGCGAAACGTATTCACGCAGTACACCATCCATGCGCGATTGCCAGCCGTCGCCTGTGGACTTGAAGAACGCCAGTACCTCTGCGCTATAGCGCACCGACACGAGCTGCTTGGTGATGGCAGATTTTGGACGGCCGCGCAGTGCTTTCATTGGCACCATCGACTTGAGCTGCTTTGGCGTCAGCGGCTTTGCATCTGGATCGGCTTTCGCTGCAACGTTGATGGCCTTGTTTTGTTGCAAAGTAGGCATCACGATGGCAGGCCGTTTAACTATTTTGGACATAGTGCTTCACCTCACGACGATTGGCGCGGCGCAGGCTGATAATCCTTCGTACCTCGCCGCGTTCCACAAATGCTGTGTAGTAGAGAATCTCTGTTTTCGGTGCGAGTGCGATCATGCGCAATTCGCCATACTCGAAACGATGATCGAACCATACCAACGCAGCTTCCCAATCGAGCTCGCCTGCCAAGGCCCTAGGAAACGCCGTGCTTCTCTTGGTTCAGCGCATCCTTGGCAAGATCGAATTCGATTCGCATTATTGTAGCTACAATAAATATGGCTGTCAAATTGCGCGACACTGCCAAGTAGAAAGAAAGTGATAAAAAACATGAAAGGCTCGCGTCAATGGCGCCACCTTAAGAGCAAAGCCGCACGGGTTTCGAGCGTTGGATTACGACGGTCGTAATGGTGATAACACCTCTGGTTTGTCATTTCGAACCCGGTTTCATCGGGTGAGAAATCTGCTTCACGACGACGTAAAAGAAGAAGCAGATTTCTCTCTACGTTCGAAATGACAGTGGATTTTTTTAAGGTTGATGAAATGGTGGTCGACGCCAATTATTTTCGCGAAATGGGTTTGACAAGTATCGTCGACCTCGACACGAACTGGATTGGATGATCACACTTCACAACCGCCGCCCATTCTGCGAAGCCTCAATCAGCTGCAGCAGCCGCTTCTGCCGCGTGGCCTCCTGCTTGGCGCTGACGATGCGCCAGATCGTAAGCTTGCGATAACCCGGCGGCTGCGCGTCGAAAAAAGCCCAGGCTTTTTTGTGCTTCCGAAAGCGCGCTTCGTCCGCAGGCAATAGTGCAGCAACGGACGCTTGCTCGTACGCATAGGTGCGCGACCTGCTTTCGCGCCGATGTGCGAATGCTGCCATGCCCGCGGGCTGCATGCGACCTTGATTGATGAGGTCGGCGACACGCGCGATGTTGATCGCACTCCACGTCGAGGTGGACTTGCGCGGCGTGAAGCGGATTTGATACGCGGTGTCGTCGATGCGCTTTCGCACCCCGTCTATCCAGCCGACACACAGCGCCTCATCGACCGCTTCCTGCCATGTCATGCTGGGTGTGCCGCAACCGATCTTGTGGAAGCCGACGAACAGCTCGCTCGCCTGGGCTGCAGACGTTTTAAGCCAGATGCGAAAGGCCGCCGCAGTGGAAAAAAATGTTGGCATCAACGCGCTCACGGTAATTTGTTTTTTGCGACAATACACTAAAGCCTGTTTTTTTGAAACGTAACAGGAGATCTCGATGGGAACCAAAGATTCGCGCGTCGATGCCTATATTGCCAAGTCAGCCGCCTTCGCCAAACCGATCCTCACGCATATCCGCAAACAGGTGCACACCATTTGTCCGGACGCGGCAGAAACAATCAAATGGGGCATGCCATTCTTCGAATACAAGGGTGGCCTGTTTTGCAACATGGCGGCGTTCAAGGCGCACTGTGCATTTGGTTTTTGGCACGGTGCGCTGCTGAAGATCGATTCCAAACTGGATAAAGCGATGGGCCAGTTCGGCCGCATCACTGCGCTTGTCGAGCTGCCCGGTGATAAAGAGTTTGCGCGGATCGTCAAGGCCGCGATGAAGCTGCGCGACGAGGGCGCGAAGTCTCCGTCACGCTCGAAACCTGCCGGGATAAAAAAACCGTTGATGCCGGACTATTTCATGGCGGCGGTGAAAAAAAACCAGCAAGCACTCGCAGCTTTTGATGGTTTTAGTGTGCCCAGGCAAAGCGAATACGTGGAATGGATTACCGAGGCAAAAACTGACGCGACGCGTGACAAACGACTCGCGCAAGCTGTGGCGTGGATGGCCGAGGGCAAAGTGAGGAACTGGAAATACCTTAACTGCTAAAAGGCGCAAGGTGAAAAATGCGTTCATAAATTTCTGCACGGCCTTCAGCGTTGGTGCGGCTTTGCACGTCTTTATGCCTCGAAAGGCGCGCCAGCGCTAGTGATTCAAAATCCCGTCACTACTTAAACACCACCATTGCCAATGGCGCAGGAATGACGGAGCCAATTTTGAATCGGCGTCAACTTACGGCTCTACGACATTGAGCCGGAACGTCGCAGCATCAACAACTCATCCAGCTCGACTTGATATTCGACATGCTCCGCAACTGTTGCGAGCGAGAAACCCGAGCGCTTCAGCAATTTCACCGAGCGGAAATTCTCACGCTTGAGAACAGCAGAAAAAGTACCCACACGATAGCTTTCGACAAGCACGGTCATCATCGCTTCAACTGCGTCACGCGCAAGGCCGCGACCCCAATACGCGCTCGCCAACACGTAGGCGATGCCTGCGTTTCCATTCGGGCGCACCGTCGCTTGAACAAAG
>JAYVXF010000228.1:0-13992 GCA_043793345.1 Betaproteobacteria bacterium
TATAGACCTTCCCCGAAGTATTTTGGAGCGGGAGAAGAGTCTCGAACTCTCGACCTCAACCTTGGCAAGGTTGCGCTCTACCAACTGAGCTACTCCCGCATGTTTCACATTATAGCCGAAAACCCCGACCCGTCAACGCTCGCCGGGTGTCCAATTGAGTCATCAATGACACGCTTAACTTCTGGCGCGAAAACCTGTATTCATATTATTATCTGACATGGGATTGCGCCCGACCGTGGCGTGCAACACCACACCAGCTGGCGACCTTCAACCGATGCGCAACGGCCAAATCACCATCGACATGATCGACACACGCGAATCGCTCACGCCGGAAATCACGGCGCTGATACCCGGTATTCTGGCGCTCGGCACGCCCGCCAGCCTTTTTTCAATCGACGAGCGCGTGCTCGTTGTCAATCAAGCTTACCTCGACCTGACCGGGCGGCACGCCGCCGAGACCGTTGGCAAACGCATTCGTGATCTCGTCTCTGCGGCGGCATATGAATTATTGAAACCGCATCTCGATCAGGTGCTGGTACACGGCATCCCGGCCAGTTTTACCCGTCTTCGGAAAAACGCAAGCGGCGAACATAAGTGGATTAGCGTCGTTTACGCGCCGGTTTTTGGCGCAAACGGGATGTTGCTCGCCGTCCTCGCGCAGACCGTGTACGTCCAGGATGTGCAGAGCCTGAACAACGCGTTCATCGAGCAGGAACGCATGCTGCGCCAAATCACCGACCACACCTCCCGCCCCATTCTGTACGTCGACCGTGATTTGCGGCTGCGCTTCATGAACAAAACATTTCAGCGCTGGATCGGCAACGTTGACCCGAATCTGCTGGGAAAACATGTCGCGACTTTTCTGCCGAAAATCGCCGTCGATTTCTACGTCCCGTTCGTGCAACGGGCCTTGCTTGGCGAAACGCACAAGGTGGAAACGCTGTCGTTGGCACTCCCCGGGCAGCAGCGGCACGTTCGCATGGAATTTTTGCCCGACACGCAGCCCGACGGTCGCATTACCGGCGTCTATATCGTCGGCGACGACATCGAGGACGACTACCAGTTGCGCCAAAGTCTGATCGCGAAAGAGCGCGAGATGCGCTCAATGATGGACAGCGTCGATTTGCCGCTCTCAAAGTCGGATCGCGATCTCCGCTATCTCCTCGTTAACCGCGTCGCCTGTGAATGGTTCAACCGCCGCGTGGAGGACGTCATCGGTAAACACTGGCGCGACGTGATCGGCGAAAAACAGTTCGCCGAGATCGAGCGTTACGCCTTGCGCGCGCTCGATGGCGAGACCGTCTCGTACGAGCGTCACGCATATTTTCCCGGCCATCCGCCGGGGCGTATCCGCGTCAGCATGTTTCCGGATCGCAATTCCGCAGGCGACGTCTGCGGCGTTTACGCCGTGCATGCGGACATCGAGCGCGATCATTTGCTTAAACAACAAATCATCGACAGCGAAAGCCAGCTACGGCTATTCACAGACAATATTCCCGAGTCGATTAGCTATGTCGATACCGAGCAGCGCTACAAATTTGTCAACAACGCTTTTCTGGCGCAGCGTGGCAAGCCACGCCATGAAGTCATCGGCAAGACGACTGAAGAAGTGCTCGGACGTGAAGCGGCAGCGTTCGCCGCACCATGTGTAAAACGTGCCCTGAATGGTGAAACGGTGGTCTATGAGCGGCTGGTGGCGAGTGCCGGAGGCGCGCCGCGCTGGCAGCGCATTCGTATCGTCCCGGATCTTGGGTCCAACGGCAAAACACAGGGACTTTACGTGGTCGGCACCGACATCCATGACATCAAGACTGCGCACGTGGAGCTTGAGAATAGCGAGGCTGAGCTGCGCAGCGCGATGGACAGCCTGCCCTACCCCATGGCGTACGTCGATAAGTCGTACCGCTATCGGCTGGTTAATCAACGGCTCGAAACGCTGGTCGGGAAACGGCGTGACGAGCTCATCGGCAAGGATCTGCTGACGATATTCAGTCAAAAGCGCTATGACGAAATAAAACCAATATGGGATCGGGTGCTGCATGGCGAAACGATCTCGACCGAGCGGCTGATCGTCAGCGACACGGGTGAAGAGCGCTGGATGACGCTGCGCTACACGCCGCGCTTTGCTGGCGACGGCACCGTCATGGGCATCTATTCCGCCGCCACCGACATCGACGAATTGAAACGCGCCGAGCTCGAGCTGCGCCGTGCCAACTGGATGCTCACCTCGCACTTCGAAAATTCGCCGCTCGCGGTGATCGAGTGGGATGAGCAATTTCATGTCAGGCGCTGGTCACCGCAGGCCGAGAAAATTTTCGGCTTCCCGGCGAGTCAGGTGCTCGGCAAACATTTTAGTGAATGGCGCTTCGTGGTTGAGGACGATGACCCGCAATTTAGCGCCGTCAACATGCGTCTCCTCGACGCGAATCATCCGCGCACCACCAGCCTGAATCGCAACTACCGTAACGATGGTCGCATCATCTGGTGCGAATGGTACAACTCCAGCCTGCGCGACGAATCCGGCAAGATCGTCTCAATTCTCTCGCTCACGCAAGATGTGACCACGCGCGTGTTAGCCGAGGAGCGCCTCGTCTATCAGGCCACCCACGACGGCCTCACCAGCCTGCCGAACCGCGCAATGCTGCAGGATCGCATGCAGCAGGCAATCGCGCGCGCGCGCCGCAGCGGCGTGCGGGTGGCGGCGCTGTTCATCGATCTGGACCGCTTCAAGGAGGTGAACGATACGCTTGGTCACCGCATCGGCGATGAGTTGTTGCGCGAAATCGCGGAGCGTTTGAAACGCACGCTGCGGGACAGTGATTTTCTGGTGCGGCTCTCTGGCGACGAATTCATGGTGGTGCTGGAGCAGCTCGCAGACCTTGAGCCACCGCGTTTGGTTGCCGGCAAAATACTCGATGAAATTCGCCAGCCGACTCGCATTGAGGGACATGAGATTCATGTGTCCGCCTCGATTGGCATCAGCCTTTTTCCAGACGACGCGAACGACGTTGAGTCGCTGCTGAAAAATTCAGACATGGCGATGTACCGCGCCAAAGAGCTGGGCAAGAACGCGTTCCAGTTTTTCTCCGTCGAGCTGGCCGAGCAGGGAAACGCGATGCGGCTACTCGAAAACTCACTGCGCTCGGCGCTGGTCAGAAACGAATTCGAGCTTTATTACCAGCCAAAAATAGACATGCAGAGCGGTCGCATTGTCGGCGCCGAGGCGCTGCTGCGCTGGCATCATCCGACACGCGGTCTGGTGTCGCCCGGCGAATTCGTGCCGCTCGCCGAGGACGCGGGTCTCATGCAGGAGATCGGCAACTGGGTACTCGACGTCGCCTTTGCGCAGCTACGCCGATGGCGGGAAAAAGGTTACGGCAATATGCGTCTGGCGGTGAATGTCGCCGCCGGCCAATTTCGCGCGCCACACTTGCTTGAACGTATCAGGGATCGTCTTGAACGCGAAAAATGCAGTCCTGCATGCATCGAAATCGAGATCACCGAAACCAGCATGCTGCGCGACCCGGATGGCGTGGGTACCGTGTTGCGGGCGCTGCGCGAATTGGGCTTGCGCGTCGCGATTGACGACTTTGGCACCGGCTACTCGAGCCTCTCGCACCTGAAGCGCTTCCCGATCGACACGCTAAAAATCGACAAGACCTTCGTCGCCGATATTCTTCAGGATCGCGGCGACGCCGCCATCGTCTCAGCCGTAGTCGCAATCGCACGCGCGCTGAACCTGGAAGTCATTGCCGAGGGCGTCGAAACTGACGCGCAGCGGGTCTTGCTTCAGGCACAGGGTTGTGACGCTTACCAAGGCTATCTCTTCAGCCCGGCGCTGCCGATTGCAGAATTTGATGCGATGCTGCAGCGGCATCATGACGCGCACGCGCTGCAAAACGTCGCGGATTAGCCCGCAGCCTGCCAACTCAGGTCGCCCAAAAATTCTGCGCGACACTAACTATTTTTATCCGCAACCCCGGATGAAAACGCCGCCTTAAGATAATAAAACATCGACCAGACCGTCAGCACCGCCGCCACCCAGATCAAAATGCGGCCGGTCAATCGACAATCAATCGCGCCAAACAGCATCCCGTCGTAAAGCAAAAATGGAATCGCCACCAGCTGCGAGACCGTCTTGATTTTGCCCAGCATCGACACCGCAACATTCTTCGATTGCCCGAGCTGTGCCATCCATTCCCGCAACGCCGAAATGGTGATCTCACGGCCAATGATAATCAGCGCGACAATCGCGTCCGTCCGCCCCAGCTCGACCAGCACAATCAACGCCGCGGCCACCATCAGCTTGTCAGCCACCGGATCAAGAAACGCACCAAACGCCGAGGTTTGATGCCACTTCCGCGCCAGATAACCATCGAACCAATCGGTAATCGCCGCCGCCACAAAAATCGTCGTTGCGATGATATTCGCCTGATGTTGCGTGAGCCAGGTGTCGTCGACGTACAGCACCGCGACGAACAGTGGTATGGCGGCAATGCGCAGCCACGTGAGGAGATTGGGAAGGTTCATTTGCACAATCGCATTCTAACCTGCATGATTCACGGCGCGATGTGTTAATTAGGGTCAGACACTCATGGCACTCGGTTAAGGTTTCTCTGTGCAAGAATCAGGTCACGCGCCACCTGACGCGGCACGGTTAACCGCGGCAGATTTTTGGGCCGTCGCTTCTTCGCGCGCGGCTCGATCCGGTCGGGTCGATGCGGCAGTCGCAGGCTGGCGATGCGAGCCGTCACGGTCGCGATCAGGGTGCGCATTTCATCGCCCGACGTTCGACGTAGCTGATCGGCAAATGCACTCAGCAGACGCTTGGCTCCGGTAAAGCTCAGCACTCGTGGCATGACATCGGCGAGCAATGCCGCCTTCGCCATCGCCCAGCGCACCAGATTGTAGGCCAGGAAATAAACCGCAATCTCCTTCTCTATCATCGGCTGCGATTTGCAACGCAGCACGTCCATTTCCAGCGTGGCCTTGACGGTGCGGAAATCCACCTCGATGCTCCACCGCATCTTGTAGAGCGAGGCAAGCGCGCCGGCCGCGACGATCTTCGGATCAAGCAGCGTCGTGACCAGAATGCGTCCATTGACTTCTACCTCGCGCATCGTGATGAATTCCGGATAGCGGGCGTATTCGTCTGCGCTCATCGCTTTCGGCTTGGGCGGTCGCGGCCATTGCACGATGTGGTCGTTCTTGCCGAGCCGCTGGCCGCGCGTGAAGTCGGTTATGCGTTTACCATGCTGCGCCATCACCACATCGGCACCACGACGAATCGCACCCTCGATGATCCACCAGGTCGCCAACAGCGCATCGGCCAGCACGACATCGCCAGCATGGAGATGGTCGAGCAAGTTTCCCAACAGGGTTTGCTCGCCCGTGCCCTTGCCTTCGCAGGCCACGACCTGATAGCCAAGCATCGCGCCGCTGGCCAAACCGATGAGCGCGCCAATACGGGCAATGGGAAACCCTAATCCCGGTTTCTGCTCATGGCTTTGCGGATAGGCCGTCTGATTGCTCGCCGTATCGGGCATCGATACGATGGTGCCGTCGAACAATTTGACGCTTCGTCCTTGCCAGCGCCAATGCGCCGGCGCCAACGCTTCCAGTTGTGCGCCCAGTGCGCTGCCCAGCGTGACCGGCATGGCGAGCGGCAATCGCTGCCGGGCATCGCAGTAGGAGCCGGTCGTGAGGGCGCTTGCCGATTGGCCTTGTGCAATGCGCTCCGATAGCCGTCGACCCACCACGTCCTGGCAGGCACGATCAGCCGACAGAACCTGGCCGACGAACAGGCGTAACGTATCCAGCGGGGAGTAGATACGCTCGCGACAGCCTGCGGCCTGCGTGCTTATCGCTGCCGCCATGGTATCGGCACCCAGCGCTTGATCAAAAACGCCGGCATCGCCTTGAAGAAACTGCCTTCCGAACATCATTGCCTGCTGTCTGATTCGTTCAAGTTTGTTATCCTTCATTTGGGCTGACCTCCTGCGTTGGTTGACTTTCGTTTCGCAACAAAAGCCTACCATCTGAAGAAGTGTTCAGCCCACCTATTTCCGGGGCGTCAGGGGCTTAACCGAGTGCCATGAGGGTCAGACACAAATTAATTCTTGGCCGGTAATTTATCCAGCATATCGCCGCGTAGATCACCATTTGACGCGGCTCCCAGCCACAAAATGCCCCGAAAGCCGCGCCTATGCTTGATGCGGTGTTTCGCGCTGCTTTGACCGCCGATTAAAACAATGTCAATACGGCGGCAATGTTTTGGCGGTGCAAACACCGATCTCGCCAATCACTGCAACGACGTAGACGGCGACCTGCCGCAGTAAAGTATCCTGCCGGCGGTTTACTTCGCCGCCGTCTTGGCCAGTTTCGAAAAATCACCCGCCTTGATGATGGTGATCTTGGCCGGATCAATGAACTTGGTGAAAGCCGCATTCACTTCAGCAAGTGTTGCCGCGCGATATTTTGCGTCGAACTCAGCCGCCTCGGCGAACGTGCGGTCGCGATGCAGGCGATCCACCCACGCGCTCGCCAGATTGCCGTCCTGCGCCCTGCTCTGCTGGCGGCTGGTCAGCAATCCTGATTTGGCATTGGCCAATTCTTCCGCCGTAAAACCGTCTTTCCTCGCCAGTTGCAGCTCCTCCATAAATATCGATTCCAGCTTGGCGATGTTAGTCGGCGCGGCAGTGGCGGAAGCTGCAAATACGCCGCGCTTGTCTTGATCCGAAACGGACAGTGATGTGCCAACGCCATAGCTAAGGCCTTCCTTACTGCGAATGCGCCTGGCGAGACGCGCGTTTAATCCTGCGCCACCGCCGAACATATAGTTGGCCAGCGACAGCGCCGGAAATTGTGGGTCGTCCTCGCGCATTTCGATCAGCATTTGCGCGCTGAACACAGCACTTTCTTTATCCGGCGTCTCGATCAATTTGTTGATCGCGGCAACGTCGAGATACGGTTGCTCGATGCGTTTGTAGGCAAGCGGGCTCTTCCAGTCGCCAAACAATTTCCCGATCACCGGCGTGACGCTTGCCTCATCAAAATCACCGACCACTGCAATCTCTGCAACGGAGAATCCGCTGAAGTCGCGATGCGCCTGACGAAGTTGATCCACCGTGACCGCGTTGATCTCGTCAATACTTTCGACGCGGCTTGCAAAATGGCGCGGATCACCTTTCGGATAGCCGTTGAAATGCAGCCCCATCGCCTCGCCCGCCAACGCGCCAGGCTCGCCCTTGCTGGCTTCCAGGCCGGTCAATGCCTGCTTCTTTAGTTGCTCGAATTCGCTTTCCGGGAAAGTCGGCTCTTTCATCACGTGCGCAATCAGCTCTAGCGCCTTGGTCAGATTTTCGCGTTTCACCCGTAAACCCGCACCCGCAAGTCCTGCACCGCCCTGAATACCGAGCTTGCTATATTCGTCGGCCAGCTGCGCGCGGGTAAATCGTGTCGTGCCGCGATTCATCATGGCCGACGCAATCTGCGTCGCGGTGCTGCGACCGAAACGTGATTGCAAATCGCCGTTGTGCGTGACCATTGAGACGTTGACATATTCGCCGCGCGTTTTTTTTGCCAACAACGCAACCTTGGTGCCATTCGCCAGCGCATAACGCTTGGTGCGCGCGTCGATGTTGGCGGGATCAGGATCGAACGTTTCGCCGGCGCTCATGGTTTGGATCGCGGTGAAATCTTTCAGCAACGTTGCAGCAGTCGGCGCAACGGGAATTTCCGCGCGCAGTGGCTGTTTGGTTGGCTGGAACAAACCGACCGTGCGGTTATCGCGTTTGAAATACGCCTTGGCCACGCGCACCACGTCATCGGTGGTTACTTTTTCGAGCCGGTCGCGAAAATAAAAAAACAAGCGCCAGTCGCCCGCTGCAATGACTTCACTCATGCCCACACCCAGCGCCTCGGGTGAGCTTAGTGTCTGCTCAAAGCCATTGACGAGTTGCGTACGCACGCGATCCATTTCTTCCCTGGTCGGCGGCATCGCGGCAAAATTTTCGACCGCATCGATCAATATTTTTTGCACCTCGTCAATTGCGTCGCCCTCCTTCACCACCGCGATCAATGTCTCCAGGCCGGGATCCACCGTCGTGCCGCCACCCGCACCAACGCCACTCGCCTTGCCGCTTTCCACCAACAATTTGTGCAGGCGACCATTGGGAGAATTGCCGAGTATCGCCATCAAGTACGTCAGCGCGATGCTATCGGGATGGAGCATGCTCGGCACTTTGTAGCCCAACATCACATATTGAATATTGCCCGCGCGCCGCACCGTAAAGCTGCGCTCGCCATCCTGTGTCGGCTCGACCGTCCAGAGCTTGGGCAAGATGCGCGACGGCTTCGGGATTTTGCCGAATGCATCATTGATCAATTTCAACGCAGTGGACTCGTCAAACTTGCCCGCAATCAGCAACACCGCGTTGTCTGGCTGATAGTACAAGCGATAAAACGCCTGCAGGTTTTCGATTTTGACGTTCTCAATATCGGAGCGATTACCGATCGGCGAATTTTGATAATTGTGCCAATCGAACGCGACGCTTTGCATGCGCTTGTAAAGCACGCCGCCGGGACTATTTTCGCCGCGCTCATATTCGTTGCGCACGACCGTCATTTCAGAATCGAGATCAACCTTGGCAATGTTGGAATTGACCATCCGGTCGGCTTCCATGTTGATCGCCCAATTGAGATTATCGTCAGAGGCCTGCACCAGTTCGAAATAATTGGTGCGATCAAAATTGGTAGTGCCGTTCGAGCGCGCACCGCGCTTATTGAACTGCTTGTCGAGATCAGGATTGCTTGGGGTGCCCTTGAACATCAAGTGCTCAAGCAAATGCGCCATGCCGGTTTCGCCGTAATTCTCGTGGCGCGAGCCGACCAGATACGTGACGTTAATGGTGAGGGTTGGTTTTGTTTGATCCGGGAATAGTAGTACCCGCAGACCGTTGGCAAGCTTGTATTCGGTAATGCCTTCGACGCTGGTGACGCGCTCTGGTGCTGCGGGCGCAACAGACGCAGCGGGCTTGACAATATCCTTCGCCAGCGTTGGCAACGACACCGGCAACGTCAACATCATCGACGTGATGATCGCGAGCAGCGCGAAATAATGGCGATTCAAAATTGCACTGCTGCGGTCAATCATTGGTATCTCCGGATAATTTATCGGTGTTGCACATTTACTTCGCCGCCGGTTTCGCAAAGTCACCCGCGTTGACGATGGTGAAATTGGCAAGGTCAAAATATTTTTTGATCGCCGCCTGGATGTCGGTTGCTTTCAACGCCTGAACCTGTCGATCCAGCGCCGCATCCCACGCGAAGGTACGGCCATCATATAAGTGCCGCGCCAGCGTTTGCGCAAGCCCCGCGTCGTCGGCGCGGCTGAGTTGCTGGCTCTGCGCGTAGCCCGATTTTGCGTTGGCCACTTCGGTGCCAACAAAACCACCGTTGATGATGGTTGACATTTCATCGCGAAACGATGCTTCGAGGCGCGCTTTGCCCTGCGGCGCGTATTGCGCGTAGACGAGCCAGGAGCCCGCGCGATCAAACGCGTTCGTGTCAAGGCTCGAATAGACGGTGTAGCTCAAGCCTTCTTTCACGCGAATGCGCGCCACCAATCGCGCGCCAAAGTCTGCTCCGCCACCGAGCATCCAGTTGGCAATTTTCAACGCAGCATAGTCCGCATCGTTCTCGCTCAAATTGACGTTGACGCGGGCGAGAAATGTGGCGCTCTCTTTGTCCGGGGTTTCAATCGTTTTGGCCAGCGGCGGAACGGCTCGATAGTCACCGGCCAATCGCTTGAATGTTTTCGTCGACTGCCAATCGGAAAATAACTGCGTGAGTTCTCTGGTTGTCACCGCTTCGTCAAAATCACCGACGATGGCGATCTGCGCATTATTGGCACCGAAAAAGTCGCGATAAAAAGCCTTTGCATCGGCTATTTTGGCGACTTTGGTTTCAGCAATTGCCTCATTCAAACTGATCGCGCGGCGCACATCGCCGGGCGGATAAATATTGAAATGCAACTCCAGCGCCTCGGTCGCGCGCGCTGCGGGGTCAGACCGGGATCGCTCGAGTCCGGCGAGTTGCTCGTCCCGCAGCAATTCAAATTCCTTTTCGGGCAAAGTCGATTCGCGCAACATCTCAGTGGCAAGCCTGAGTGCGGCCGATAAAGTTCCACGCTTTGCCGAAATACCCACGTACGCGCCGGTTGCACTGCTGCCAACCGAAATGCTCGCTTTCAACTTATCGATTTCTTCGCGCAATTGTTCGCGGGTTTTATTTTTGGTGCCGCGCATCAGCATGCCGCCGACCATTTCTGCTGCAAGGCGCTGGCCGTTGAGATTTGCTTCATCGCCAAAGTGCAGCACGATTTGCGCGTGTACTGTTTCGCCACGGGTTTTTTTGGCGAGGAATGCCGTTTTCATCCCGCCAGACAACTGTCCGCGCTTCACCCGCTTTTCGATATTTTCGGGCGTTGCGTCGAACGCTTCTCCCACCGCAATCGGCGCGTCGCCCTGGTAATTTTTCAACACGCCGCCGACATCGGCGACCTTCGGTATTTCCACGCGATCCGGTTTCGCTGTTGGCACAAAAATGCCAAGCGTGCGATTGGCCGGTTTCAGGTAGGTCAGCGCCGCGCGCTGCACGTCCGCCACGGTCGCGGCGCGCAGGCGGTCACGTTGCAGAAAAAACAAACGCCAGTCACCGGCACCGACCGCCTCTGACAATCGCAGCGCGAGATTCACCGACGAGTTGATGGTGAGATCAATGTCTTTCAACATTTTTGACTTGGCGCGTTCCAGTTCGGCGCTGGTCACGGGACTCGCCGCGAAACCATCCAGCGTATTCACAAAAAGTTTTCGCGCGTCATCGAGCGATTGCTCCTTGCGCATTTCAGCCCACATCAAGGTGACAGTCGGATCGCGGTTTTCGAAATTCACGCCCGCCACGCTGGTGGCTTTTTTAGTTTCCACCAGCGCCTTGTGCAAGCGCCCCGACGGCGTATTCGTCAACACGTCCGACAGCAAAACGGTGAACGCATAATCGGCATGCGCCATCGGTGGCACGTGATGGCCTGCGGCGACCACCTGCACATCACCGACGCGTTCGAGCTTCACCGAGCGTTCGCCATCCTGCACCGGCTCTTCGGTATATAAAGTCTGCAACACCCGCGCAGGTTTTGGGATCGCTGCGAAATGCTTAACGATCATCGCGAGTGTTGTGGCCTCGTCAACGCGGCCAGCGACGGTGAGCACCGCGTTATCCGGTTGATAGTGCTGTTTGTAGAAAGCCTGCAATCGCGGGATCGGCACGTTCTCAATATCCGAGCGCGCACCAATGGTGGATTTGCCATAGTTGTGCCACAGGTACATGGTCGAGACGATGCGCTCGGTGAGAATGCTGGTCGGATCGTTTTCGCCAATCTCAAATTCATTGCGCACCACCGGCATTTCGGTCGTCAAGTCCGACTTGCGAATGAAGGAATTGACCATCCGATCCGCTTCCACCGACAGCGCCCAGTCGAGATACTCGTCGGAGGCGGTGAAAACTTCATAGTAGTTGGTGCGATCATTCCAGGTCGATGCATTCCACTGCGCGCCGCGCTGGGTAAATTCGTCGGTGATCTTCGGATGTTTTTTCGAGCCTTTGAAAAGCATGTGTTCGAGCAAATGCGCCATGCCGGTCTCGCCGTAATTTTCGTGGCGCGAGCCGACTTTGTAGGTGATGTTCACCACGATTTGCGGCTTGGAGGGATCCGGCGCGATCAACACTTCAAGGCCGTTCGGCAATCGGTATTCGGTGATGCCCTCGACCGAGGTAATTTTGCTGACACCTATCGGTAATCCTGATAATCCCGCCGATTGCGACGTCATTGAAAACAGCGACGCGATGACCGCTATAAATATCGTGCGAACAAATTTTTGCATGGTGCTTTTCCCGTTGGCCGTCGATTGACAGCGAAATGTCAGCGATGATTCTAACGGGGAAATCGCGTCGCGACCGATGCCACACATCGCAATGCGCGTCGCATGGCATGCTGTTACGTCCGCGCCATTTGTCGATGTAGAGCAAGCATTGGTGCGGCTTTCCAGGCATTTGTGCGCCGCGAGCCGCGCCAGTGCTAGTGTTTAGTCTGGCGGCGGCATAGCGCTCAATCGGCTATTCGAAAAGCTTATTCGCCTCCGCATAGCTAATCGCATCGTCATGAAAGCGCGTGTACGTTCCCGTACGCTGCAACTCTTCGGCGATCCGGCGCGTGAGCATCATCGTCGCGCGCATCGGGCCGGAACCTTCACTCACGCGTCGCACGCCGAGCTGTTGTAGTTCGGCAATGGGCGGACAGCCGGGCACGGTGAGGATATTTATCGGGCCGTCGATTTGTTGAACCAGTGTCTTGATGGTCGCGCGGTCAGTGACGGCCGGCACGAACAGGCAATCTGCGCCGGCCTCGCGATAGCGGTTGGCGCGCTCAATACTTGCGCGCAAATTTTCTTTTGCGTCACCCAGCTTTAACCAAAAGCTGTCGGTGCGCGCGTTCACCACGATAGGTACGCCCGCAGCTTTCACCGCGCTGCAGACCGCGCTGATTTTCTCAACCTGCTGCGTGAGGTCGATGAGATGCCCGTCGTCGGTGCCGTCCTCAATGTTGATGCCAACCGCACCCATCGCGATAATTTCTTTAACCGTCGCAACCACTTCTTTGATCGTATGACCCAAGCCGGTAAGGATGTCCGCCGTCACCGGTACCTTCACCGCGTTTACTATTTCGCGCGTGGCATCCAGGATCACGTCGCGTGGAATCCGCTCGTTGTCGGCATAGCCGTGGCTGAAGGCAATCCCCGCACTGCCGGTGCCGACGGCGCGGATACCCGCGTGCTCAAACACCCGCGCGCTCGCGGCATCCCAGGCATTGGCGATGACGAGAATTTGCGGCCCAAGATGGAACTGCTGGAATAATTTTGCTTTGGCTATTTGATCGGCGTTGTTCATTTCGCCACCCGGTCAACGAGCGCACCCGGTTCGTTATAACTTTTTACGGACGTGCCGCGATAAAGTATTTGCGCATTGCGCTCGGTAATTTTTTTGTGCAGCGCGACGAATTCAGGATCCATGTCGGTCACGGGGCGCGGTTCGGGCGCGAAGTGATGATGCGCATCGACGCCACGCACCAGCGTTGCGCTATCCTCACCTGCAATTTGCGCAACTGTTGTTGGCAGATAGCGAATCGCGAAGCCGATGCGGCGATCATTGGAAAGATTCGGTGGCGAGCCATGCACCAGACGCACGTGATGCAGCGACATTTCGCCGGGCTGTAACGCGATGGTCACTGCCTGTTTGTCGTCAACATCGACGGCAATTTCCTGGCCACGCGTGAGCAGATTATTTTTGGCGAACGTGTCGCGATGCTCGATCTGGTCGATGGTGTGGCTGCCGGGAATGAAGCCCATCGCGCCGTTCGACACGTTACTCGGCGTGAGCGCAATCCAGGCGGTGACGACGTCCGGTTTGTCGAGGCCCCAATAGGTTGAGTCCTGATGCCATGAAACGAACGCGGGACTGTGCGCTTCCTTGATGAAAAAATTTGTTGTCCAGCAAAGCAGATTCGGACCGTAGAGATCTTCGATTGCGTCAACGATATTGGTGTTGCGCACCAGGTCACCCAACCACGAAAACAGCAGATGCGATTTGTGGCGCAGGTCGCCCTTGAGCGGTCCGCCGGAATCTTTTTCAAAATCTTCCAGACGGGTACGGATTTCTGCGGCGTCCATTCCGGACATCACGCGTATCGGGAATATGCAACCGTCGCGCCAAAATTGGTCGATCTGGTGCCGCGTAAGTATTTTGGGCATGGAACACCTCCTTCTCGCTTCCAGTGTCGCGACACTATTGAGAATTGCCTAACCGCATGACACCGATGCCAGTTGTTACCACGCCCTCTCCCCCAGCCCCTCTCCCGCGAGCGGGAGAGGGTGGCCGACA
>JAYVXF010000229.1:0-13964 GCA_043793345.1 Betaproteobacteria bacterium
CTAGTGTTTGCCATTCCGAAAAATTGCCCATTGACCACCACGCGCGTCAACCTTGACCATCGAAAGACCGTTGTTAGGGTTTATGATTCGTCCGATAAACTTCAGGAGAAAGAAATGCCAAACATGAATGATGCCCCACGTGAAGTTGCCGATGCCGCACTGAGTCATGCCGCAGCGAGTCAGGCCGGAACAGCGCCGCGCAAACTCCACCCGATGCTGATCATTGCAGCCGGTGCGGTCACGCTGGCAAGTGCAGTCGGTATCGGCGTGATGACCGGAATTATTCCGAACGCGCATTCAGGTAGCGCAACGAAATCGGACGTGGTCATTGCATCGACGCCGCCAAGCGCCGCAGCGGCGGGCGCGGCGATGGCGGGTGCGGGTGCGGGAACGGTGTCGGACGCGGCATTGCCGGAAGCGCCGCTACCGCCGCCGACGACATTGAAACTGATCGAGAATAAAACCATCGGCCAGCCGGGTGAAAAAAACCGTGCACCCGTTGAAAAATCGCCCGCACCGCGAACGAAAGTGGCTACCAATTCGACATCAACCCAGGCACCGACGCCGACCTACGCGCGCGAAATTGCGCCGACTTACAACCCCAACAGCAGCCCCGTGATCGCGCCTGATGCAGCACCGCGTGCGCCTGAGGTCATTGCCCGTGCAGCGCCGTCAATATGCCGTAATTGCGGCACGGTCGATAGCGTTATCCCCATTGCCCGCGCGGGTGAGGGCAGCGGCGCGGGTGCAGTACTGGGCGGCTTGCTCGGCGGCGTACTCGGCCATCAAGCCGGCAAGGGGCGCGGCAAAGATGTGGCGACCGTGGCAGGTGCAGTGGGTGGCGCGGTCATCGGCAACCAAATAGAAAAATCCAATGGCGCATCGACCAGTTATGAGGTCCGCGTTCGTCTCGAAGACGGTACCTTCCAAACGGTGCGATACGACCGCGAGCCGGACGTGCGTTCGGGTGATCGTGTGCGGATCGAGAATGGGCGTTTAATCCGCGGCTGAAACGCGACTACAGCGCGGCTGAATGCGCGCAGCCGCAGGTGGCCGGGAAGTCGCATGATGACATTGCGGCAACCCGCCTCAATCGGCTAAAATACGCGCTGTTGTTCGGCAGGCACGTAGCTCAGCTGGTTAGAGCACCACCTTGACATGGTGGGGGTCGTTGGTTCGAGTCCAATCGTGCCTACCAACTTCAATTTTTATTTCGCGCGCTCCCCGCGAGTTTTTTCCCGGATGTGGCATTCGCCGCAGCGTTTTTATTGTCGCGCCGCTATTTGGCTAAATAATCGTACAGCACGCGGCCATAGGGCAACGTCATGTCCGTCACCATTTGCAGGCCGCCGATGATTGCCCGCACGGGCAAATCGGCAAGTGGACAATTCACTGCCGGCACCAATTCGAGCCGCGCAGCACCTGACCATGCGCCCTTGACGACCACGCCGGTAAAGTTGATTGCCACCAGTTGCGCAATAGCCGGTTTGCCATCGATATCGGGAATCAATTTGAGCGTCACCTGCGTACGCGTGAGCAACTCGTGCTCCTTGGAATAATCGTTGCGAAACGCGTCATGTTTGTAGACCATGGTGCCGGTCGCGACGTGTTGGTTTGCGTAGTGGAGCGTGCCTTTGAGCGTGTCGCCTTCGACTTTCAACACGGCCTTCCCGTACTTCATTGGGTAGCCCCAGATCTCGCGACCGCCCGCCAATGGTGGTGTGTTGTCGACATACATCTGACAAACGAAATTGCATGCCTCACCTTTGTACGTACACGGTATGATCTGCGCGGCCGCTGAATAGGCACCGAAGCCTTCGCCATCTGGCAGATCAAGCCACTGCACGGACACGGTGTCGCCCGCAGGCTCGAGTGGCTCGGGCAGGTGCGCGCGGATCACGTCCGCATCGGTCTGGTAGCGGATCACCAGATACTGCCGGTTGAAAAATTTGTACGGCCCGCGCGGGTAAGTCGGACTTTGCAAAGGCATTGACGCCAGACCGATCACATCTTTTTTATTCATGTCCTTGTCTCCCGATCCGTTCAAGCGTCTTTGAGATAGTCAAACATCACGCGGCCATGTGGCAGCGTGAGGTCGCTGATGAAGTGCTTGCCGCCGATGATGCGCTTGATCGGCAGGTCGGCGGCCGGCGCATTCACGTGAGGAATCAAATGCAGGCGCGCCGGGGAAAGCCAGCAGCCCTTCACGGTGATGTCGGTGAGGTTGTAAGCGACGAGCTGACAAATCTTCGGCGTGCCGTCCACGTCGGGGATGATTTTAAGGTTGCAGGAGGTCTTGGTCATGCTCTTGGCTTGCGCTTCAACCCCGCCCGGCGCTTCCTTGTGCTTGAAAGCCATCGTGCCCATCGCCACCAATTGCCCGGCGTAATGCAGGGTGCCGGTGAGGGTATCAGAGCAAACTTCCAATTTGGGTAGCGCGTATTTTTTCGGGAAGCCCCAAATTTCGCGACCGGCCGAAATCGGCGGCTCGTCATCGAGATACATTTGCGCGGTGAAATTGACCGGCTCACCTTTGTACAAGCACGGAATCACCACACCGCTTTCGGTATAGTCGCCAAAGCCGGAACTGTCCGGCATGCGGATCCATTCATACAGCACCTGTCCGTCAGGGTTCGGCTCCAGCGGCTCCGGCACCACTTGACGAAGCAAATTGCGATCTGTTTCGTAGGTCACGACCATGAACTCGCGGTTAATAAACCGATAGGGACCCATCGGATAGCTTGGGCTCGCCGCCGGCATCGATGGCAGTTGCAGAATCTGGTCAACGTTCACGGGTTTTCTCCCTCGATTGATCGACACGAAAAAATTGCTCACCACTACATAAAACGGTTCCGGCGCGCAACCGAAATTCACCGCTTTCAAGTCCTGAAAACTGATTACACTTGGGAACAGCAGGATACATTGCGTGCATCGCGTTGTCGATTGAAGGCGCGTGTGAAATCCCCTATAATCGGGGTATTGGCACGCAGATGCGGATTGCGTTTGCACAGCTAAATAATTAAATGAAAGGGCCGCGTGATTCGCGGATAACAAAATGGTTATGACACCGCTGACTACAAGGTTAAGTTCATTACGCTGACCGCGCGGTCTTGTTTCGTCCAGATATTTTATTAAGAGCGCGGTTGATCCGCGCTTTTTCATTTTCCGCTTCAGGAGTTTTGCATGGTTGCAATTACATTACCGGATAAATCCATTCGCCAATTCGACCAGCCCGTGTCGGTGGCCGAGGTCGCCCTGAGCATCGGCGCAGGCTTGGCCAAGGCCGCGCTGGCAGGCAAGGTAAATGGTCGGCTGGTCGACACCAGCTACGTCATCGATAACGATGCGGATCTGGCCATCATCACGGATAAGGACGCCGATGGCCTCGACGTGATTCGCCACTCGACTGCACATCTGCTGGCGCACGCGGTGAAAGAATTATTTCCCGACGCACAGGTCACCATTGGTCCGGTGATTGAAAACGGTTTCTATTACGATTTTTCGTACAAGCGACCGTTCACGCCGGAAGATTTGGTTGCCATTGAAAAAAAGATGGCGGAGATCGCTAAAAAAGATGAACAAGTCACGCGCAAAGTGCTGCCGCGCGACGAGGCCGTGGCGTATTTCAAAGGCATCGGCGAAGCCTACAAGGCAGAAATTATTTCCTCGATTCCAGCCGGTGAGGACGTGTCGCTTTATTCGGAAGGAAGCTTCACCGATTTATGTCGCGGCCCGCACGTGCCGTCGACCGGCAAGCTGAAAGTTTTCAAGCTGATGAAACTTGCCGGCGCCTATTGGCGCGGCGACGCCAAGAATGAAATGTTGCAACGCATTTACGGTACTGCCTGGGCGAAAAAAGAGGAGCAGGAACAATATTTGCACATGATCGAAGAGGCGGAAAAGCGTGACCATCGCAAACTCGGCAAGCAACTCGATTTGTTTCACATGCAGGATGAAGCGCCGGGCATGGTTTTTTGGCATCCCAAAGGCTGGACGATTTGGCAGCAGGTTGAGCAATACATGCGGCGTGTGTATCAGGACAATGGGTATCAGGAAATTCGTTGCCCGCAAATTCTGGCGCGCGGGCTTTGGGAAAAATCCGGCCATTGGGAGAACTACAAAGACAATATGTTCACGACCGAGTCGGAGAAACATGAGTACGCGATCAAGCCGATGAATTGTCCCGGACACATTTTGGTGTTCAATTCCGACCTGCGTTCGTATCGCGATTTGCCGTTGCGCTACGGCGAATTTGGTTCATGTCACCGCAACGAGCCGTCGGGCGCGCTGCACGGCATCATGCGGGTGCGTGGTTTTGTACAGGACGATGGGCATATTTTCTGCACCGAAGATCAGATCAAAAGCGAATGCGTCGACTTTAACCGGCTGGCGCTTGCAGTCTATGGCGACTTCGGATTCAAGGATATTGCGATCAAGATCGCGCTGCGACCGGACAAACGCATTGGTTCAGACGACACCTGGGATCGCGCCGAAAATGCGCTGCGGGACGCGTTAAAAGCATGTGGTGCTGCGTGGGTGGAGTTGCCCGGTGAAGGCGCGTTCTATGGTCCCAAGATCGAATATCACATGAAAGATTCGATTGGACGCTCCTGGCAATGCGGCACCATGCAGGTTGATTTTTCCACGCCCGGTCGACTCGGTGCCGCGTACGTGGACGACCACAGCGCCCGCCAGACGCCGGTGATGCTGCATCGGGCGATTGTGGGCTCTTTCGAGCGGTTTATCGGCATTTTGATCGAAAATCATGCCGGTTCGATGCCGGTTTGGCTGGCACCCGTCCAGGTTGTGGCGATGGATGTGACTGAACATCAGGCAGCCTATGTGCAGAGCGTAGTCGCCGGACTCAAAGCGGCGGGCATTCGCACGGAGCCAGATTTGCGCAACGAGAAGATTTCCTATAAAATCCGGGAACATAGCGTGCAAAAAGTTCCTTTTCTGCTGGTTTTAGGCGATAAGGAAATGCAGGCGAAGACCGTAACAGCGCGCGTTCGAGATGGCAAAGGTGGCGGCGAAAATCTTCCCCCCATGAGTCTCGACGAATTTATTTCGCACGTGAAGACTGAAATTGCGACCAAACACGCGTCGTAGTTTTGTTTGCATTTGCACCGAGAGCTTGAGGTGTTGAGAACCAACACCCAAGGTTAAGAGTAATTTCCGGGAGAGTTGTATCGCTACTGAAAAAGACGTCCGAATCAATGCTGAAATCACCAATGTGACAGAGGTTCGGCTGCTTGGACCTGAAAGTGAGCCGATTGGTATTGTGAGCCTGGCGGAAGCCCAAAGGCAAGCGGAAGAAGCGCAATTGGATTTGGTGGAAATCGCCCCGACGGCGAAGCCACCGGTGTGCCGGATCATGGATTTCGGCAAATTCAAATATCGCGAGGCCAAAAAAGCGCACGAAGCCAAGCTGAAGCAAAAACAGATTCAGGTGAAGGAAGTAAAATTCCGTCCCGGTACCGATGATGGCGATTACAACATCAAGGTGCGCAATCTGAAACGCTTTTTGGAAGAAGGAGACAAAACCAAAATTACCCTGCGGTTTCGGGGACGCGAAATGGCGCATCAGGAATTGGGCATGGCGCTGTTGAAACGGGTGGAAGCGGATTTAACGGAATTGGGGCAGGTGGAACAGTTCCCGAAAATGGAAGGCCGTCAGATGGTGATGATGGTTGGTCCCAGAAAGAAACACTGATTTCAAGGAGCGCACCGCTCCGGCAATATAACTGTGCAAACAAGTCGACTTCAGGTTCAAAGTGTGGAATGGTTCCATCACCTGCTGCGGCAATGTAATCAAAGGTAGAAACATGCCAAAAATGAAAACCAAAAGCGGCGCCGCCAAGCGGTTCAAGCCGCGCGGTAGCGGCTCGATCAAGCGCTCCATGGCCTTCAAGCGCCACATCCTCACCAAAAAAACCACCAAGAACAAGCGTCAATTGCGTGGCACGGCTGAGATCCATGCATCCAATCTGGTCAGCGTGCATCGCATGCTGCCTTACGCGTAAGGGGAACGACCATGCCAAGAGTTAAGCGTGGCGTAACCGCCAAAGCGCGTCACAAAAAAGTACTCGATCTAGCCAAAGGCTATCGCGGTCGCCGCAGTACGGTATTCCGGATCGCCAAAGAAGCGGTGATGAAAGCGGGGCAGTATGCTTATCGTGATCGCCGTAACAAAAAGCGCGTCTTCCGTGCGTTGTGGATCGCCCGTATCAATGCGGCGGTACGTGCCGGTGGTATGACGTACTCCAGATTCATGAACGGCTTGAAGAAAGCATCCATTGAGGTGGATCGCAAAGTGCTGGCGGACCTGGCCGTAATGGATAAGCCTGCATTTGCGCGATTTATCGAACAAGCGAAAGCGGGTCTTGCTGCGTAAGTTTCAAGCAATTCAGTACAAGCAAATAAAACGCAAAAGGCCCGTCAATCGGGTCTTTTGCGTTTTTGCGCCAACCAATGCCAACACCAGAAAAGTGATTGCAGATGAGCATCCTTGAAGCAATTTTAAGCGACGCGACAGCCACGCTGACCATAGTGAAATCCATGCCAGAACTCGAACAAGTGAAGGCAAAATATCTCGGCAAATCGGGCTCACTCACCGAGCAATTGAAGATGCTCGCATCGTTGACAGCCGACGAGAAAAAGACGGCGGGTGCTGCGATCAATCAGGTGAAGGTGCAAGTCGAAGCGCTGATCAATGACGCCAAGGTGCGTATTGCCAAGAGCGAGCTGGACGCGAAACTCGCCGCAGAATCAATTGACGTGACCCTGCCGGGGCGCACCGCTGGTGCAGGCGGCTTGCACCCCGTCACGAGGGCGCTGGAGCGTATTGAGGCGCTATTTGCGACAATGGGATTCGCCGTTGCCGATGGCCCGGAGATTGAGACTGATTATCATTGTTTCACGGCCTTAAACACCCCGCCAAACCATCCGGCGAGGTCAATGCAGGATACCTTCTACATCGCTGATTCCGAGCACGTTCTGCGACCGCATACGTCGCCGGTGCAGATACGCTACATGGAAGCGCACCAGCCGCCGATCCGCATCATTTGCCCAGGTCGGGTCTATCGCTGCGATCACGATGCGACGCACTCGCCGATGTTTCACCAGATCGAAGGTTTGTGGATCGACGAAGGCATCAGCCTGGCGGATTTGAAAGGCACGCTGACGCAATTTTTCCGCGCTTTTTTCGAGCGCGACGACATGCAGATTCGCTTTCGTCCCTCGTTTTTTCCATTCGTCGAGCCCGGTGTCGAGGTCGATATGGAATGGGAAAACAAGGGTGGCAAGATCAAATGGCTCGAAATTGGCGGCGCCGGTGTGGTGCATCCGCAGGTGCTTCGAAACGGCGGCATCGATCCGGAAAAATATTCCGGTTTTGCGTTCGGCATGGGCCTGGATCGTCTCGCGATGCTGAAATATGGCGTGAATGATTTGCGACTGTTTTTTGAGAACGACATCAAATTTCTCAGCCAATTCCGCTAACAGGATACCAAGATGAAAGTTTCCGTAAATTGGCTTAAAGAACTCGTCGACATTCACCTGTCGGTGGAAGACCTTGCGCACATGTTGACGATGGCAGGTCTTGAGGTCGAAGAAATCACGCCCGTGGCGGTCGCGTTCGACAACATCGTCGTTGCCGAGGTAAAGTCCACTGTGCCACATCCGAACGCGGACAAACTTCGTGTGTGTGAAGTTGATGCCGGCACTGGCGCGCTACTGCAAATCGTTTGCGGCGCGCCCAACGTGGCGGCAGGTATGCGTGTGCCTTGTGCATTGGTTGGCGCAAAGCTGCCGGGGCTCGAAATCAACCGCGCAAAAATTCGCGGTGTTGAATCAAACGGCATGTTGTGCTCGGCGCGTGAATTGGGCTTGTCGGATGAACACGCAGGGTTGTTGGCGCTGGGCAATGACGCGCCGATCGGGCAAAGCGTTCGCACTTATCTCGACCTCGATGATGTTTATCTCACCCTGAAAATGACGCCAAACCGTGGCGATTGTCTGTCCATGATTGGCCTCGCGCGTGACTTGGCGGCGGTGTCAGGTGCCGGCTTAAAGCTGCCGGTCGTATCGCCAGTCACTAGCACTGGTGCGCCTTCCATGGCAGTTACCATAGCCGCACCCAAAGCCTGTGGCCGATATTTGGGGCGCGTCATTGTGGGTATTAACCCAACCGCCGCAACACCAGACTGGATGAAACGACGACTTGAGCGGGCAGGGTTTCGCGCCATTGCGCCGTTGATCGACATTACTAATTATGTGAATCTCGAACGCGGTCAACCGATGCACGCGTTTGATGTGCAAAAGCTGGTCGGTAACATTGATGTCCGATTTGCACGCGCCGGTGAAACCATGAATCTGCTCAATGTGCAGCACGTTGTGCTGCAACCGGACATGCTGTTGATCACTGATGACAGTGGTCCGATCGCGATGGCCGGTGTGATGGGCGGCCTTGAGAGCATGGTCACCGATACGACGACGAGTGTATTTTTTGAGGCGGCGTATTTTGATCCCGGCGTGATTCAGGGAAAGACGCGCTTGTTGGGCATTAACTCTGACGCCGCGTACCGGTTCGAGCGGGGTGTTGATCCTGAAGCCGCACGCAATGCCATTGAGCATGCAACGGCGCTCACGCTGAAAATATGTGGCTCTGCCGAAACGCTGACGGGCTCGATAGCCGAAGCGGTTGGTGATTTGCCTCTTCGTAATGCAGTCAGGGTTCGACCGTCGCGGGTGGTGCGTCTATTAGGCATGGAGATCGCCGTCGGCGAAATGACCGCGATATTGCAGCGTCTGCAATGTGATGTGAAGCCAGAGTTTGATTTCCTGGTCGTTACACCACCGTCATATCGATTCGATTTGAAAATTGAGGAGGATTTTGTCGAAGAAATCGCGCGCATCCATGGCTACGAGAAAGTGCCGACCAAACCGCCGATCGCCGCTTTGCCGATGCTGAGCGTGTCCGAAAGCGTCCGTAGCCGCAGCTCGATCAGGCACGTCTTGGTTGATTTGGGTTATCAGGAAGTCATCAACTACAGTTTTACGCCACCCGAATGGGAGCTCGATTTTTCGGCAAATTCGACGCCGATACGGGTCGCCAACCCCATTTCGAGCCAGATGAGCGTCATGCGCACGAGCCTGATCGGCGGCCTGATTGGCACGCTCCAGCATAATTTGAACCATGGCGAATCACGCCTGAAATTGTTCGAACTAGGGCGATGTTTCCTCGACGACGCGGCCAACGTGGATGCGCAACCGGAAATGCTGGGCGGACTGGTTTATGGCACACGCTTTCCTGAACAATGGGGTGAGGGTGGACAGAAGGGCGCGTCGGCTGATTTTTATACAGTGAAGGGAGATATCGAGGCGCTACTGGACGGGCTCGCGCCACGTTTCGAGAAAGCGTCGCATCCGGCATTGCACCCCGGACGTTCTGCGGCTATTTTCATTGCCGGCAAAAGTGTCGGCGTGCTCGGTGAATTGCATCCGCAATGGCAACAAAAATACGATTTGCCGCTTGCGCCGATCATACTTGAGATCCACGCGGGGTCGCTGATGGACGTCACGCCGCCATGGTATCGGCCTGTTTCACGGATGCAAAACGTCCGCCGGGACATCGCTGTGTTGGTCGACGATGTGGTCGAAATACAGGCCATGCTTGATGTCGTCAACGCGTCAAAACCAGCCGCCGTAATCGATTTTTCACCCTTCGATCTGTATCGCGGCGAAAACCTCGGTTCCAGGAAAAAAAGTGTTGCCTTCCGTATACTTATGCAGGATACTGATAGGACTTTAGTGGATTCTGAGGCAGATAAAAAAGTCTCCGAAATACTTGAAGTTCTTTATAAAGAATTCGGCGCAACACTAAGAAAATAAAGAGAAAATGAACACAACGCTGACAAAAGCAGAGCTTGCGGACTTAATGTTCGAAAAAGTGGGCTTAAACAAGCGCGAGGCCAAGGATATGGTCGAGTCTTTTTTCGAAGAGATTCGTCTTGCTCTTGAGAATGGTGATAGCGTGAAGCTGTCGGGTTTTGGTAATTTCCAGTTGCGTGACAAGCCGCAGCGTCCGGGACGCAATCCAAAAACGGGTGAAGAAATTCCCATCACGGCTCGCCGTGTAGTGACTTTTCACGCCAGTCAAAAACTGAAAAGCCTCGTGGAGAAGTCTTTCAATGGAACCGTCGCTCAACAGTAGTTTGCCGCTGATTCCGGCAAAACGCTATTTCACCATCGGCGAAGTCAGCGAGTTGTGCGGCGTCAAACCCCACGTCTTGCGTTACTGGGAGCAGGAATTCACCCAGTTAAAACCACTCAAACGGCGCGGCAATCGCCGATATTATCAACATCACGAAGTGCTCTTGATTCGCCGCATCCGCGAGCTTTTGTACGAGCATGGTTTCACGATTAACGGGGCACGCAACCGCCTGGATGAGCCTAAGGCCACGTCGTTGAATTTGTCAAAAAGCGAATCCGGTCTCGACACCAGTATGATTAAAAGCGAGCTGAAAAGTATCGTCACGATGCTCAACGGTTAGCCGTAAGCCGCTATAATCAGGCTTCGGTCGGGGCGTAGCGCAGCCTGGTAGCGCACTTGCATGGGGTGCAAGGGGTCGAGTGTTCGAATCACTTCGCCCCGACCAATATTATGTAATTGGTAATAATTTTTTGTGCCACGCAACGTGGTACCGGATTGCGTTTTGACATTATCACTATCCTCAACAAACCAATCTCCGCGCATTTTTATTCGTTGGCTCCGCTGGGGTTCAATTCGGTCAAAACGCGTTCGTCTGGCATTCCGCTAGCGCGTTCTGTCCGCAGCCGATAGATGCCCGCGATTCTTATTGATGTCTCACGCTTGCTATATCGCAATTTTGCGAAACGCCTGCCGACTGGAGTCGACCGCGTAAGCCTGGAGTACGTCCGCCGCTATCGCGATGCCGCACGCGCGGTATTGAGTCTGGGTGCGTTTAACATTGTGCTGCCTGAAGTAACGTCGGAACAGGTTTTCCGCCTGTTGCTGAAACAATCCGTGCGCACTTTTTCAGACTGGTTATTCCTGCTAAAGCTTATCGTCGTCGCGTGCCGCAGCATCTGGTCCGAACGCGAGGTCACCGGCGCAATTTTGTTCAATACTGGCCACATGGGACTTGCAGACGGGCAATATGCACGCGGTTTGCGCGCACGCGGTGTCAGGCCGGTTTTCATGGTTCATGATCTCATCCCGATCACGCATCCGGAATATTGTCGGCCAGGCGAGTTGGAAAAACATCGGCGGCGCATGCACAATGTGCTCCTGTTCGGCCATGGAATAATTACTAATTCTCTGGCGACGCGCGCAAGTCTCGAAAGTTTTTCCCGACGCGTGGCGCTACCAATGCCGCCGGTGGTCGTCGCACCCCTGGCACCGGGTCTCTCGTACGCCTCGCCAGCCGTACGTCCCATCAAGGAGCCATACTTTGTCGTGCTCAGCACGATAGAGCCGCGTAAAAACCATTTGATGCTGTTGCATCTTTGGCGTCGCATGCGAGAACAGATGGGCGCTGACACGCCGCGCTTGGTCATCATCGGCCAACGCGGCTGGGAGTGTGAGAACGTCGTCGACTTGCTGGAGCGCAGTGAATTACTGCGCGGGTTCGTTTTCGAGTTTTCCCGCTGCAACGATGCCGACCTCGCGAACTACCTGCACCACGCGCAGGCATTACTGTTTCCGAGCTTTGTCGAAGGATACGGCATGCCACTGGTCGAGGCATTGGCAGCTGGTGTGCCGGTCGTGGCGAGCGAACTGGCGGTATTTCGCGAGTTTGCCGCAGACATACCAGATTACGCTGATCCGCTCGACCCGCAGTATTGGCTAGGCTTGATCAAAGAATATGCCAGCCCAAACAGCGTGAAGCGAGCCGCACAAATTGAGCGTCTACAGGCATTTCAAGTGCCGACATGGGCGCGGCACTTTGAGTTACTGGATACGTTGCTTCTGCGTCTCGACGACGATAAGTCTTCGTCAGGGGGTTAATCGATTGTCCGAGAGTCGCCACCACGTTCGAGATTATTTCTCAACGTCGCGGCGAACCGCATGAGCGGTGCGCCGTCAATAATATCGTGATCGGCAGAAAGATTTAGCTGAAGAAAATCGCGTTCGACGACCGAGCCATTTACCAACGCCAGTTGAGCGCAGATGGTGCCGATGGATAACGTCAAGGTCATCGGCGTAATCGGCACCACCACGGCGCGACCGGTTGCGTGCATGCCCATGGAGGTAATGCCAACCGTGCCAGCAAGCTCCCGAAACAGATGTGCGTCACGGCGAGCGAAAAACCATACTATTTTTCGAATGACGCGCGGCAGCGAAAAGAATTCTGCCTCGAGCGCAGACAACGGGCCATCGGTATACAACACTGCAGATTTTGCGCGCTTAAGCTCATGATCTACGCTAAGCAAACTCTTCTGATTGGCGGCGCGGACAATGTATGGCAGAGGAAGCAGCACGCCATCAACCTCCCGTTCAACCATTATCGACAAATCAACATCCGCAAACATAATCAGCCCGCCAGCTTTGTGGTGGTATGCGTGCATGCGCGGATCCGCCGCCACGGTACTGGCCAATATTTTCGCAACGTAACTGGTGATCGATATCGTTTCGCCAACCGTCGCGGCGTGTTGGGATATCTGCTCGCGCATGGCAGTCGCGTCCGCTTCGAAAAGCAATTGGATAATATTTTTTCGGCGTCCCTCGGCGAGGATGTCCAAAACAACGTTGCGTGTTTTGGGGTAGGGTGCTTTTGTGTTTGTTGCGGGTGAGGCGCTCAACAAACGTTTCAGCTGGCCGAACGCGGCGGATAGGCGATGCCCCACTATCGCTGCGACGCCGAACTAAATGCGCCGGATTTCTTGCGCCAGGGCATCAACGGTGTCGTGTATTTGCGCAGGTGAATGCTGGCAGGAAATAAAAAAACGCAGGCGCGCTGATTTTTCAGGTACGGCCGGGTACAAAATCGGCTGGACGTTGATGCCGCGTTCAAACATCGCGGCAGATACTCTCGCCGTACTGAGCGAGGAGCCAATAATCGCCGGCACCACGGCGAGGCCTTCACTGCTACCAGTATTGATGCCTGCCGCCCGCGCTTCCTGTAGAAATTGCTGGCCACGTTCCACCAATAGCGACACGCGCTCTGGCTCGCGCTGCATGCACTCCAAAGCGGCAAGCGACGCAGCGGCAACGGGCGGCGGCATCCCGACACTGTAGAGGAATCCGGGTGCCAGAAACTTCAAATGCTCGACCAGCGCACTCTCGCCCGCAACATATCCGCCGCAACCGGCGAGGGACTTGCTTAGGGTACCCATCCAGATGTCAACGTCACTCCCGGCGAGACCAAAATGTTCGCGAATGCCAAGCCCGTTTTTTCCCATCACGCCAAATGAATGCGCTTCATCGACCATCAGAAACGCGAAGTGCCGACGCTTCACGTCGACGAATTTAGGCAGGTCGGGGAAATCACCGTCCATGCTGTACACACCCTCCAGCACGATCAACACCCGCTCGAAATGCCGCCGCTGCTCGGTGAGAATCGTGTCCAGTGCCTGCCAGTCATTGTGCGGAAATGAAAGACGGCGGGCGCCAGAAAGCTGAATCCCCTGCAAGGCGCTGTTGTGGACGAATTCGTCATGCAGAACCAAATCTTTTGGGCCAAATAAATAACCGATGGTGGTGACATTGGTTGCGTGGCCGCTCACAAATACGATGGCATCGTCCACACCATAAACGCGCGCCAGTGCCTGCTCGAGTTGGCGATGCACGGGGCGCTCACCGGAAACAAGGCGGCTGGCGGAAACTGACGTGCCATAACGGTCAATGGCGGCTTTGGCCGCGTTGATTACTACGGGATGTCCAGACAGCCCGAGATAATTGTAGCTGGCGAAATTGACGTACGATTTCCCGCCGATGTCGG
>JAYVXF010000230.1:0-4474 GCA_043793345.1 Betaproteobacteria bacterium
ACTCGCCGACTTTAGTTGATCATTCGCGTCAATCGTGTAAGCGCGCGCCGGGCCGTCAAAGCTGCCCTTGGCTTGATTGACGTTGGCAGCACCGATGGCAGTGCGTACGTCGTCCAGACCGATACCGGTTGCGGCCAGCGCTTTCGGGTTGACCTGCACGCGTACGGCAGGCCGCTGGCCGCCGGAAAGTGTCACCAGACCGACGCCGGGCAACTGCGAAATTTTTTGTGCGATGCGCGTGTCCACTAAATTTTGCACGCGCGGCATCTGCATGGTTTTGGAGGTAATGCCGATGGTGAGAATTGGTGCGTCGGCAGGATTGACCTTGCTGTAGGTCGGTGGTGCGGGAAGATCGGACGGCAGCAAATTGCTGCCAGCGTTAATCGCCGCCTGCACCTGTTGCTCGGCAACGTCGAGCGACAGCGACAACTCAAATTGCAAAGTAATCACCGAGGCCCCGCCAGAGCTGGTCGATGACATCTGTTTCAATCCCGGCATCTGCCCGAACTGGCGCTCCAGTGGCGCGGTGATACCCGAGGTCACCACGTCGGGGCTGGCACCCGGATAAAGCGTGATGACTTGAATGGTCGGGTAATCGACTTCCGGCAACGCCGACAGCGGCAATTGTTTATAGCCAAGAAAACCAGCGAGCAGGATCGCGACCATCAGCAGCGAGGTCGCCACGGGGCGGAGGATAAAAAGACGTGAGGGATTCATTGTTTGCGTGAGGCGTTTGTTGAATGACGTTTTTGAATCGAGTGGGTACTTTCTAGCGAACCGTCATTCCCGCGCAGGCGGGAATCCAATTTTTTTCAGTTGCGCGATGCTTCCGAAAACTTGGATTCCCGCCTGCGCGGGAATGACGGTTTTTTTAAGTTGGTGATGATCATTTGTGAACGGTGAGCTGGCAGCAAAAATTAAAGGCCGTCAGTTCTGCTCGCGCTCCCTTTGCTTCTTCCTGAAATCGGCTTTCTCTTCGTCTGACAAGTTTTCCATTTTTTTCCTGAGCGCCGCTTTCTGTTCATCGCTCATGTCGCGCCAGCCGCTGGCCTTGGGAGGCTCCGGCGGGCTTAGCGCAGGCTTGGCGGCGCTATCGGCGGGCTTATCGGTCGCGGGCATCGCCGGTTTATTGCTCGCCGCTGCACCTGCGACTGGAGCCGCCGTTGCAGGCGTTGGCGCGGCTGGTTCTGCACCACCCTTGCCCTGCCTGTTGCCACGCTTGCCCGGATCGCCACCTGGCCCACCCGATCCACGCGGGCGCGGCACGAATGGCGTCGTCACTTCGACTTTGGCACCTTCACGCAGACGATCAATCCCGTCGGTCACCACCAGCTCGCCCGGCTTCACGCCTGATTCGATGGCGACGTTGTCATTTTCAACCGCACCCATTTTCACCGGTCGCAACGACACCGTCTTGTCATCCTTCACCACGTAGACGATGGTGCCCTGCTCGCCGCGCTGGATGGCGGCCATCGGAATGACGGTGGCGTCTTTTTTCGTTTCCACCACCATGCGCACGTTTACAAACTGGTTCGGAAACAGCAGCCCATCCGGGTTCGGCAATTGCGCCTTCAATTTAATGGTGCCGGTGGCGGTGTCGATTTGGTTGTCCACTGTAATAAGCGTGCCGACGGCAAGTTTATTTTTTTGCTCGCGATCCCATGCGTCCACGCTCAACTTTTCACCCGCGTTCAAACGCTGCAACACGCGCTGCAAATTATCCTGGGGAATCGTAAACACGACTGTGATGGGATCGATTTGCGTGATGACCACCAGCCCCAGTGTATCGGTTGAGCGAACGATATTGCCCGCATCGACCTGTCGCAAACCGAGCCTGCCTGAAATCGGCGCGGTAACGCGGGTATAGGACAGTTGCAGTTTAGCGTTATCAACTTGCGCCTGATCGATTTTCACCGTGCCCTCAAACTGGCGTACCAAAGACTGCTGGCTATCGAGTTGTTGCTTGGCCACTGAATCTTGCGCGAGCAAAACCCGATAGCGTTCAAGATCGAGTTTTGCGTTGTTGAGTTGCGCGAGATCGCGCGCGAGCTGTCCCTCAACTTGTGCGAGCTGAACTTGCAATGGCTTGGGATCAATTTCGGCGAGTACGTCACCGGCTTTCACGGCCTGGCCTTCCTTGAACAGCACGTTTTGCAATAGCCCATCGACACGCGCCTTCACGGTTGCCACGCGCAGTGCCGCCACCGTACCGAGTCCGTTCTGCACCACGTTGAGGTCGGCCGTCCTGGCGGCAACGGCTAACACCGGCTGGACTTTATTCGGGTCAAACCCGCCGAAGCGGCCACCGCCTTTACCCGGTGCGTTGGCAGCGGATTTGGCTGCGTCCGCGTTTTTGGCTGTGTCCGTCGCCGAAGGCGTCAGGTACCACCACGCGCCGCCGCCAATCGCTGCAAATATCAGCAAGGGAACGAGCACTTGACGCAACCATTTGGGCTGACGCTGCCATGCATTCACGGCAGCGTTATTGGGATTTTCCATAGTGTTGATTATTTAGTAAGTGCGCCGGGTGCATTCGCTGCAGGACGCAGCGAGGATTCAGGGGGCAACAAAAATGATCAGAAAAAGATGTGCGAACTGATTGTGCAGGATATGACAAGCCGTCACCGATCTGGTTGGGTGGTGAGGCGTGTCAAATTGTAACGAAATGCAAGCGTCCGTGCGATTATCCAGCTAACCGGTTCACCGATTTGGCGAAAGTCGGTGCGCGACGGTGCATGGTTGCCTGCTCGAACGCATAGGCCAGCCGAATCAGTGTCGGCTCACTCCACGCGGTACCGACAAAGGAAATGCCACACGGCAAACCGAATACCTGCCCCGCCGGCACGGTCACGTGCGGATAGCCTGCGACCGCAGCGGCCGAGCTAAAGCCGCCACCGCTGGCGTCCCCCTTGATGAAATCGGTCAGCCACGCCGGGCCGCCCGAGGGCGCAACGAGTGCGTCGAGCGTGTGTTCTTTCAGCACCTTGTCAATGCCCTCGGCGCGCGAGTAGAGCAGATTATTGGCCAGCGCGTCCAGGTATTCTTTGCTGTCGAGACCACCTTTCGCCTCTGCACGCAAAAAATGCTCCTGCTCAAAAAACGGCATTTCACGCGCACGATTTTGCACATTGAAGTCGATGATGTCTTTCAGCGTTTTGATATTTGAACCCGGCGCAAATTCAGCAAGATAAGCCGCCATGTCAGCTTTCAATTCATACAGCAACACCTCGTATTCGCTCTGCGCATATTTGCCGGCGTTCGGTAGCTCGACCAGATCAACCAAAATTGCGCCGCGCGCGGTGAGTACCTTCAGCGCCTCCTCAACCACGGCTGAGACGAGATCATTGCGTCCACCGAAATTACTGCGCACCACGCCGATGCGCGCGCCTTTCAGGCCATAAGCGTCGAGAAATTTTGTGTAGTCCTGCGCACGGCTTTGCGCCTCCATCGTGGCCGTATCGCGTGCATCTGCGCCTGCCATCGCGGTGAGCAAAATTGCCGCATCAGCAACCGTGCGCGCCATCGGGCCCGCCGTGTCCTGCGAATGTGCGATGGGAATAATACCGTTGCGACTGATCAAACCGAGCGTCGGTTTGATGCCTACCAAGCCGTTGACGTTCGCAGGCGAAGTGATGGAGCCGTCGGTCTCGGTACCGACCGCGATCGCTGCCAGACTTGCCGCAATGGCCGCACCGGAGCCGGCACTGGAGCCGCTGGTGTTGCGATCCAGCGCGTACGGGTTTTTTGTCAATCCGCCGCGCGCGCTCCAGCCACTGGTGGAGCGCGTCGAGCGCATGTTGGCCCATTCACTTAAATTTGTTTTGCCGAGGATGACAGCGCCAGCTTCACGCAACCTGGTCACCAGAAACGCATCGCGCGGCGGCTTCACACCCAGCAGCGCGAGCGAGCCTGCGGTGGTCTGCATTTTGTCGGCAGTGGCGATGTTGTCTTTCAACAATATCGGGATGCCGTGCAGCGGCCCGCGGGCGCCCTTGGTCTTCCTCTCCGCGTCGAGCGCTTTGGCAATCGACATTGCATCGGGATTTAATTCGATCACCGCGTTGAGGCGCGGCCCGGTTTTGTCGATGGTGCGAATGCGAGCCAGATACAGACTCACCAGTTTCTGCGACGTGAGCTTTCCGGATTGCATAGTGGCCTGCAAATCGGTGACGTTTGCCTCGACGATATTTACACCGCGTGATTGTGTGGATGTTGCCGCCATCGCCGTTGTGCTCCCGATTGCGCCTGCCAAAGCACCCAACTGAATAAAATCCCTGCGGTTCATTTGCCGTGCCCCCGAACATATCAAAAAAATGAGTATAGCTGGCGCGCGCGATGCCCGGCAGCAATGGACTATCGCACTTCTTATACTTACGCATCAGTCAGAAATAATGGCGACAGTTTCAAATCAGGGTTCGTCATTCCCGCGAAGGCGGGAATCCAAGGTAACGAAGGCAAACTTAGATTCCCGCCT
>JAYVXF010000231.1:0-4468 GCA_043793345.1 Betaproteobacteria bacterium
ACCGTTCAGCTTTATCGTCGGTGTCGGCAAAGTGATCAAAGGCTGGGATCAGGGCGTGGTCGGCATGCGCGTCGGCGGCAAACGCACGCTGATCATTCCCGCCAATCTCGCCTACGGCGAACGGGCGCGGCCGAATATTGCGGCCAACTCAAACTTGCTGTTTGATGTCGAGATCATCAACATCATCCCCACCGGTGAGCCCGGCCAAATCTCCAGTGGCAGCACCTCGCTGCCGGTCGCCAGCGCGCCGCTGCCGGTCGCCGCCGCTGCACCGCTGCGCTTGAGCGCCAAGGCACCGCTTCCCGCGAAGCCTGCCGAGCTCACCATGATCGATCAAGTCGTGGGTAGCGGCAAAACGGCGGAAGCGGGCACGCCCGTGACCGTTCACTACACCGGCTGGCTGTACGACGCGTCCAAGCCCAGCGGCAAGGGCGATAAATTTGATAGCTCGGTCGATAGTGGCAAGCCATTCGTGTTTCCACTCGGCGGCGGTCGCGTCATCAAAGGCTGGGATCAAGGTGTCGCCGGGATGAAAGTAAAAGGCAAACGCACCCTCATCATTCCGCCGCAATTCGGCTACGGCGAACGCGGCGCGGGCGGCGTGATTCCGCCGAATGCGACGTTGATATTTGATGTGGAATTGCTCGACGTGAATGCGGGCGGCAAGTAGAAATTTTGTCCATAAAAAAGCCGGTCACCCGGCTTTTTTATTTCGTGTGATCAATCAATTGCGCGATTGATCGACCAACTTATTCTTCTTGATCCACGGCACTTTCTGCGGGGTTTCGCGTCCCGTGGGACGCGCCGCAGAAAGCCCAAGCGCGACGCGCGCGGGGAGTCGAGTTAATTGCGCGATTGATCCACCAACTTATTTTTCTTGATCCAAGGCATCATTGACCGCAATTTCTCCCCCACCTCTTCAATTGGATGCTCCGCCAGCAAACGACGCCTGGCCGTCAGTGTCGGCGCGCCAGCTTTGTTTTCTAAAATAAAGCTCTTGGCGTATTCACCAGTCTGAATATCTTTCAGTATCAGCCGCATCGCCGCCCGGGTCTCGTCGGTGATAATTCTGGGGCCGCTCACGTATTCGCCGTATTCGGCATTGTTGGAAATCGAATAATTCATGTTGGCGATACCGCCTTCATAAATCAAATCAACGATTAGTTTGGTTTCGTGCAGGCACTCGAAGTAGGCCATTTCAGGTGCGTAGCCGGCTTCCACCAGCGTCTCGTAACCGGCTTTGATCAGCTCAACCACGCCACCGCACAGGACGGCTTGCTCGCCAAATAAATCGGTTTCGGTCTCTTCGCGGAAATTGGTTTCGATCACGCCACCGCGCGAGCCGCCAATCGCCTTGGCGTACGAAAGCGCCAGATGCCGCGCCTTGCCGGAATTATCTTTATGCACCGCGATCAGCGACGGCACGCCACCACCGGCCACGTACGTGGAGCGCACCAGATGGCCGGGGCCTTTGGGCGCGATCATGATCACATCCAGGTCTGCGCGCGGGGTCACCACGCCATAGTGAACGTTGAAGCCATGCGCGAACGCGAGTACCGCGCCTTTTTTGATGTTGTCATGTACTTCGTTTTTGTAGACGTCGCCGATATTTTCGTCCGGCAACAGCATCATCACAACGTCAGCTGACTTCACGGCGTCCGCAACTTCCGCCACTTTCAAACCGGCTTTCTTGACCTTGTCCCACGAGACGCCGCCTTTGCGCAAACCGACCGTGACTTTCACGCCGGAATCGTTGAGGTTCTGCGCGTGTGCGTGGCCTTGCGAGCCGTAGCCTACGATGGTGACTTTCTTGCCTTTGATGAGCGAGAGGTCACAGTCTTTGTCGTAATACACTTTCATTTTCTTCTCCGTTGTCATTTCAATTATTTCGGCTCGATGAACGCTTTGCTTATTGTGCCGATTTTTTAACTACGCTTTCATGATCCATTCGCCGCGGCCCAGGCCACAGGCTCCGGTGCGCACCGTTTCCAGAATCAGCGAGCGATCCAGCGCGTCTAAAAACGCGTCGAGCTTGTTGCCTGTGCCGGTCAATTCGATCACGTAGGTTTTTTCGGTGAGATCAATCACGCGTGCGCGAAAAATATCGGCTGTGCGTTTTAATTCTTCGCGATCCTTGCCGACTGCGCGCACTTTCACCAGCATCAATTCGCGCTCAACGTGCTTGCCTTCATTGAGGTCAACAATTTTGACGACGTCGACGAGCTTGTTGACTTGCTTGGTAATCTGTTCGACAACTTCGTCCGAGCCGGAAGTCACGATCGTCATGCGCGACAGCGTTGCATCTTCGGTCGGCGCCACCGTCAACGATTCAATGTTGTAGCCGCGCGCCGAAAAAAGACCGGCGACGCGCGACAGCGCACCGGCTTCGTTTTCGACCAGGATGGATAGGATGTGTCGCATCGATTACAAATCCTCAGCCAGAATCATTTCGCTGATGCCTTTGCCGCCCGGCACCATCGGAAATACGTTTTCTTTTTGGTCGGTGATGAAATTCATGAACACCAGCCGGTCTTTCATCGCGAACGCTTCTTTCAGCGCACCTTCAACGTCGCTGGGCTTTTCGATGTCCATGCCGACGTGTCCGTACGCCTCCGCGAGTTTCTTGAAGTCGGGCAACGCGTCCATGTAAGACTCGGAATGCCGGTCGCCGTGGAAGAATTGCTGCCACTGGCGAACCATGCCGAGGTAGCGGTTATTGAGCAGAATCACCTTGATCGGCAAATGATATTGCTTGCAAGTGGACAGCTCCTGGATGTTCATCTGGATCGAGCCCTCACCCGTAATGCAGGCGACCTCGGCGTCGGGATACGCAAACTTGACACCCATCGCGTAGGGCAAGCCAACGCCCATCGTCCCCAGCCCGCCGGAATTGATCCAGCGGCGCGGCTTGTCGAAACGATAATATTGCGCGGCCCACATCTGGTGCTGACCCACGTCGGAGGTGACGTACGCGTCGCCCTTGGTGACTTCCCAAAGTTTTTCAACCACGTATTGCGGCTTGATGATGTCGCCGCCCGTTTTGTATTTGAGACAATCCTTGCTGCGCCATTCTTCAATCTGTTTCCACCACGTACCAATCGCCTTCGCGTCCGGCTTTTGTTCAGCCGCTTTCAATAGCGCGATCAGTTCGACCAACACGTCCTTGATGTTGCCGACGATGGGCACATCGACTTTCACGCGCTTGGAAATCGACGACGGGTCGATGTCGATGTGAATGATTTTGCGCGTTGGGTTGCCCGCAGCAAAGTGGGTTGGATTACCGATCACGCGATCATCAAAGCGCGCGCCGATGGCGAGCAACACGTCGGAATTTTGCATCGACATATTGGCTTCGACCGTGCCGTGCATGCCGAGCATGCCGACAAATTGTTTGTCCGACGCCGGATATGCGCCGAGACCCATCAGCGTATTGGTACATGGATAGCCTAATAAGCGCACCAACTCCGTTACTTGCTCGGATGCGTTTCCCAGCACCGCACCACCGCCGACGTAGATCATCGGCCGTGTCGCACCGAGCAACATTTGCAGCGCTTTTTTGATTTGCCCTGAGTGCCCTTTTGTGACCGGACGGTAAGAGCGCATCTCGACACTTGCCGGATAGTGGAACAATGTTTTCGCCGCCGACACGTCCTTGGGAATGTCCACCAGCACCGGGCCCGGCCTGCCGGTGGTGGCGATGTAGAAGGCCTTCTTGATCGTCTCGGCAAGATCGGCGACATCCTTCACCAGAAAATTATGCTTCACGCACGGACGGGTAATGCCGACCGTGTCGCATTCCTGAAATGCATCCTGGCCAATGGCGTGCGTGGGCACCTGGCCGGTGATGACGACCATCGGAATCGAATCCATGTAGGCGGTCGCGATACCGGTGACGGCATTGGTTACACCGGGGCCTGAAGTCACCAGTGCCACGCCACATTTGCCGGTCGCGCGCGCGTAGGCGTCGGCCGCGTGCAGGGCGGCTTGCTCATGGCGCACCAGAATGTGCGAGAACGCTTTTTGTTTGTAAATTTCGTCGTAAATGACCAGCACCGCGCCACCGGGATAGCCGAACAAAAATTCAACGTTTTCGGCAGCGAGCGCGCGGCAGAGGATTTCGGCACCGCTCAACATGTCGGTGGTGTCGGTCGTCGCGGGTAATTGTGGTGCGTCGGAAAGTTTCATGGGGGGCTTCTGGTGAGTGGGTGTTGTTGATTGTTACGGTGGCGTGCTTGCACGCACTCACTTCTGTGCGGCTTGCGGAATGTTTGCTGCCCGTAACGGATGTTGCGCGCTGGTTGATGCAATCAGACCGTTGTGCGGCCATTGCAAAGCGCCCGACTCACTACGCCAACCACGTCCGCATACCGAAATCGGCAAAATGCGACAAACCGGGGGTCGCCCGGCGGATTGTGCAGTGCGCAAAAATAGAACATTACCTATTGGGCGACGAATGGTCAAGCGCTAT
>JAYVXF010000232.1:0-37048 GCA_043793345.1 Betaproteobacteria bacterium
CCCAGTCGGCCAGCATCACCTCAATTTCGGCGACATGCGCACGGCGTGCGTCTTCGACCTGGGCGCGAACCTGCTCGAGGAGCGCGATTTTTGAAGCGATGGCCGGATCCTGTCGGCGGCTCTGAAATATCGGCAGATCGATGCGTACACCAATCGACAACATGTTCGAGAACGCCGGGCCACGCTGGGCGTAGGCAACTTCGAGGCTCCAGTCGGGATGCTTGGCCGCCTCAGCTTGCCTCACATCATTTTCGGCCATGGCCTGTAGAGGCGCGTATATGGCCAGATGCGGATGCAGGTCAAGATTTGCGGTCAGCTCCTGATGGCGATGCGCGAGCTGGTCGAACGCGGGCGGGCTATCCAGCGGCTGCTGCGCCGCAGTGCCAATCCAGCGCGTCAGATTCGCCTTCGACCGCGTGACCATGCGAGCAGCATCAATAATGCGATCCGCAAACTGCGCGACCGCGAGACGTGCGGCGAATGGATCGGCGGCCTGACCCTTGCCGCCGGCGAGGGCGGCGTCGGCCGCGGTCATCTGCAACTCGCCTTCGCGCGACAACTCTTTCAACAAATCCAGTTGACGTTCAGCGAAGTAGCGCTCGATCCACGCCAGCGCCACGTCGCGCCGCAGGTTGACCTGGGCGAGCGACAACATTGCCGCTTCTTTGCGTACCTCGGCACCGGCGCGATCACTGCGCAGTGACAATTTCTCCGCGCGCGTGAATTCCTGCATGATGCCAATTTTGCGCATGGTCATGAAGTCACGCGTAAGACTGAAACGGTCAGCGGTATCGACCGGCAGATTATCGATGCCGAGAATCAACTTCGGATCTGACCGTTCACCGGCGCTGATGGTGGATTGCTGCGCGGCGCGAAGCACGGCAGCCTGCGCCTCCACTTGCGGCGCGTCTCTGGCGGCGAGGCGTTGGGCATCGGCCAGTGACAAAGGCTGAGCGGCGTGGCTGGCCGCAGCGGCGATGCTTAACGCCAGCGCATAAATGCGAATAAAACGGGAATGCATACCACCTCCAGACAAAATTAACGAAACCCCGACTCCGAAAAAGTCAGGCGGTCAATGGAGGCAGGCGATCAGATGCGGAAGCAGCAGTGGCGAATGGACAGCGGCGGGGACGTGGCGTGAAGCAGGGAAGGGATGCGCGTGGTCGTTGAAAACGAAGCTGGCTGAATGACCGGCAAAGCGATGGCAAATGCCGACGCAAGAGTTAGCGCGGGCAACGGCGCTGGCGAATCGTTTACATTCTGTTGCCCATCCTGACAATGCTTTTGGCAAAGACCAGGCTGCGCAATACCTGCGTGGTCGCAGCATGGATCTGCACTCACCATTTCGGTCTTTGCGTGGAGTGCGTCCGCCAACATCGGGCAGGCATAGGCCGACACCGCCAGTTGCATAAAAACCATCGCAACCAGCAGCCACAGCGAAACAATGCGTTTATTAATTCGTGTCATGCTCGTGTTTAGAGTGTAGTTCGAGCGGATGGTTCGTGCCTTACGGAGCTGATCAATTGCATTTGCCATCAATATAACGCTTCAGGGCTGGTTTAGCGCTTTCTGGGCGCGAACGCGTGTATCTGGGTAGACTTACGCGTCTGGATTTATTGGAGCGCCAGCATGAATTCGTACAAATATAAATTTTTGCATGAAGCCGTGTTGGCGAGCGTGGCCGCCATCGTAACGATGAGCACCTGCCACGACGCGCGTGCGGTACACATTAACCCGGACGGGCTTGGCCAGCTATTGTTCTATCCGTACTACACGGTTCGTAATGGCAACGTGACCGCGATGTCCATCGTCAATACGACGAGTCTGACCAAAGCGGTCAAGGTTCGATTCCTTGAAGGCAAGAATGGCCGCGAGGTGCTGGACTTTAATTTGTTCCTGTCGCCGACCGACGTGTGGACCGGTGTGGTGCTGCCAACGACGGACGGTGCCCGGCTTGAGACCGGCGACAATTCTTGCGTGACACCGAGTGACTTGTTCGGCAACGTGAGCGGCGAGATTCGCAACGACGCCGCCGGTCGACCGATCAATGTGTTCAGCAATAGTCAGTACACCGGTGCCAACGTGGATGATCCCGAGCAGAATGCGCTGGATCGGACCCGCGAGGGCTACATCGAGGTGTTCGAAATGGGCATCGTGGCCGATGCCACAATGACAGGCTTCATCAAGCATGCGCAGTCGGGTAGCACCTTGGGCCAGCCGGCGAACTGTGGCGCGCTCGATGCCTATGAAGGTTTGTCGACAGCTGCGCTGCCCGCCGTGAAGCTGCCGGGCAATTATCTGGTGTCACCCGGCGGCGGCCTTACCGGCCGCGCGAGCATCATCAATTCCGCCAGCGGCACTAACTTCACCGTTGACATCACCGCGCTCGATGGCTGGTGGGCGCCGCTGATGCCGGGGCCAGGCAACGTGCCGTATTCCGCACCGGGCGTGACCACGCCGTCGATTTCCCTGCAAGCGGGCATCGACACCGTGAGTTACGTTGCAATCACCGCCAATCCTGTGGCCGGTGTGCCGCCCGGCGTGGTGCGGGCCGTGTGGGCGACGCCGCGCGAGGCAGTGTCGGCGGTGTTGATGCGCAATGGCGTTATCAACGAATTCGTGACTGACGCGGGCACGGTGTCGAAGACCGATTGGGTCATCACCATGCCGACCAAGCGCGACAGCATTGTGGTTGGGCGCGGAATTCCAAACCGCCCGTTTTCCAATAACTTCGCCAACGACACCCGCACTGGGGCGTGCGATGCATATACGCTGAATATTTTTAATCGTGAAACAGGCGGGATTGGCCTTCCGTTTCCGCCGGGCACTATTTTTCCGTTTGGACCGCCGTCGAGTGTGGTATCTGGCGCGCTGTGCTGGCAAGTTAACGTTTTAGAGTTTGCTCCTCTCACGTTGCTAGGCTCGACCAACAGCCACCAGCTTCCAGGCGCCGCGCGCGCATTTGGCACGACCGGCGCAATCAGCATCGGCGTGAACACAACGTTTAGCCGCCGCACGCTGCAAGGCCCGAATGGCTGGGCGATGCTCATCTATGGCGGCACAGGCGCGACCCAAACCCAACAAAGCATCACGCCCCTCACTGCGACCTTGAACGGCGTGGCGATTGTCGGTGGCACCGGTACGCATTTCGGGCTGCCGATCATCGGCGCAATGTTCCACAACTATACGAATACGGGAGTGGCTTCATCGTACGGCGGTGTCATCCCGCACAAGTACACGCGCAACATCGATGCCGTCAATCGTGGTGCGCCGTAGTGGTCAATGCGGAAAATATCGCTGCGACTTGCGCTTCTGCCGGCACACCCATATTGGGCAAATTTTTTGAAGCATTGCCTTTGCATCGCGCTAACGGAACATACCGCACAGTGCAACCTCACCGGCCGCGTCACGTCGATCATGTTCCATATCGGCGCGCTGTCAGGTCGCAAATGTGCGCTAGCCACTGCAGGTATTTTGTCAAACACTAGCACCGGCGCGCCGTTCAGAGCAAAATGCCGCTGAGATGCGCGTGAATAGGCGATCTAGCAGCCGATTTCCCGTGAGTCCGACAGGCTGCTACGTACTGTTATGCCGCTAAATTGTCTTGTCGTTGCTGTCGGTGCGGTTGGTGCAGCGCCGCCACAAACCTTCCAGCGGCGCCGCGATGTCGAAGTGCTGCATCAAATGTGCGAGGCCGAGCGTGGCGGATCCCAAGCCCCAGACGAAACTCTGAATGTTGACCGCGAGGATGCCGAATAAGGCAAAGCCACGCAGAGCATCGATCAAGTCGTCGCGTGGCATGCGGTGATTGTTGGGATGGGAATGGGTGTTGTAGAGCGCGCGTTAATTGCGCGCACTTCGCAGCAGCTTAACCAACACGAATTCGCAAATGGTCAACAAAGCCAAAAAACAAATCAGCGACCACAACGGCACACTGACGCCAAAAATCGGTGGATATTTGTCCGCGCAGCCGCCGTATGCGGCGAGAAATTCCGGCCACCAGCCACGCATCGGCAAGCCGTAAACGAATTCACCGACCGGGTCTGTGAGGCAACTCGCCATCGTGTCCCCTTTACTGACCTGCCAGATGGCAAGACCCGCGCCAACTGCGGCGAATAGGCCAAGCACGCCTGCCACCACCATCGCGCCGACACGCGCTGGACCCACGGTCGCGGCGAAAAGCGCGACCACGGCAATGGCTAAGTAGACGTAGCGTTGCAGAATGCACAGCGGGCACGGCTGTTGACCTTGGCTGTATTGCAAATAATAGGCTGCGACCAGCAGCGCCACACAGACCGCACTGATGAGCGAAAAAATTGTGCGCGTGGATGTTTCGGACATCGTTATTTTCTTGGTCATTTCAAATGGAGATCAGACCAGCACTCTTAGTTCCCGCAGCATTACCGACAGCATCGCCAAATCGCTTTCGCGCGCCAATTTTAATTCCGCCATCACTTCCCGCATCCGCGCGAGAGCCTTGTCGTGATGCGTTTCCCACGCCGCGATCAACGCAGCGGGCTCGTCAAGTTGAGGGGAAAGTTTCAACACACCGGCTGCGAGCTGCCTCTGCAAATTAGCAAGGTCGTCGCGCATCGCTGCACGCGCCATCGTCTGCCACTGCGATTGATAGGGAAGGCTGGCGACTTGCCCGGCCAGCCAGCGCAAACCCACCTTGCCCGCCAGCGCAAAATACACGGCTGCTGCGAGTGCCACTTCGCGCTTTAATTCCGCCGATATTTCGACGATGTCGAGCACCGAATACATGGCATACAGTCGCGCGGCAGCACTGGCGAGGTCGGCTGGCACACCCTTCGCGGTGAGCTTCGCCTCAACGTCCTGCAACGCCTCCAGATCCTCGTGCGACAAAAATTGCGGCAGGCGTTCAGAAATCGTCGCCACGCCTGGCGCAAAAAATTCCAGCACCTTGGCAATCGGCATGCGATCCGTGCGGCGGCGCAGGAACCACAGCGTGCCGCGCAGTACCAGATGGCCGGCGTCGATCAACATGTCGTTTTGCACGGCGGCGGGGACCTTTCCATCGAGCGCGTCGATGCGGCTCCACAAATCACCCACCAGAAAAATATCACGGGTGAGAATAAAGCAGCGCACCACGTCAGGCGCGGTCGCGCCGGTTTCTTCGCGCATGCGATGCACGAATACACTGCCGGTGCGGTTGATGGTGCTATTGGCGATTTCTGTCGCGATGATCTCGCGTTTCAACGGATGCTTTTGCATCACGCCGCTGAATTTTTGCTGTAACGCAGTCGGGAAATAAGTGATGAGCGCATCGGCCACGTAGTTGTCGTCGATCAGATCCGATTTCAGCAAGTCATCGAACAACTCCATCTTGCTGTAAGCCAGCAACACTGCGCGTTCCGGCGAAGTCAGGCCTTGTTTTTTCGCCTTACGCTCACTCATGTCTTCGTCGCTGGGCAAATATTCCATCGCGCGGTTCAGCCGGGATGTTTTTTCGAGATGACGAATAAAACGTGCCTGCGCGTCGATCAATTTTTCGCCACGCACGCCCGATACTGACAGCGTCTGCGTCTGGAAATAATTATCCTTCAGCACCAGTTGCCCGACCTCATCGGTCATCCCGGCGAGAAAAGCGCTGCGGTCTTTCCCGGTGAGCTTGCCCGCGTCGATCATTGCGCCGACGAGAATCTTGATATTGACCTCGTGATCCGAGCAATCGACGCCGGCCGAATTATCGATTGCATCGGTGTTGATGCGTCCACCATGGCGCGCGTATTCGATGCGGCCCAGTTGCGTGAAGCCAAGATTGCCGCCTTCGGCAACGACTTTGCAGCGCAGCTCGTTACCGTTGATGCGCAGCGCATCGGTGGCGCGGTCGCCGACTTCTGCGTTCGATTGCGTACTCGCTTTAACGTAGGTGCCGATGCCGCCGTTGTAAAACAAATCGACCGGCGCTTTCAGAATTGCGCGCATCAATTCAATCGGCGTCAGCGTCTCGCCAGCCATCGCGATGCCGAGCGCCGCTTTCACCTCCGGCGTGATCGCAATGGTTTTGGCACCACGCGAAAATATGCCGCCGCCTTTGGAGATCAGCGCCTTGTCGTAATCCTCCCAGCTTGATCGCGGCAGCGCGAACATGCGCTCGCGTTCCTTGAAACTTTTCGCCGCATCCGGATTGGGGTCAAGAAAAATATGCCGATGATCAAACGCTGCCAGCAGACGAATATGTTTTGACAGCAACATGCCATTGCCGAAAACGTCACCCGACATATCGCCAACGCCGGCGACGGTGAAATCAGTCGTCTGCGTGTTGATGCCGTTTGCGTGCGTGTCGGCAGCGCCCGCAGGCACATTGCTAATCTCGCGAAAATGCCGCTTGACACTTTCCCATGCGCCCTTGGCAGTGATGCCCATTTTCTTGTGGTCGTAGCCGACCGAGCCCCCCGATGCGAACGCATCCCCCAGCCAGTGTCCGTACTCGGCCGAAATTGCATTCGCGTAGTCCGAAAATGTCGCGGTACCTTTATCGGCTGCGACCACCAGATACGCGTCATCCGGATCATGTCGAACCACATGCAGTGGCGCCACCACTTTGCCCTTGACGAGATTGTCGGTCAGGTCAAGCAGGCCGCGCAGAAAATTTTGATAACACGCCACACCTTCCTGCAAGTACGCTTCGCGGTCACTCGCAGGCGGTGCGGCTTTCAGCACGAATCCGCCTTTGGAACCGACCGGCACGATGACCGCATTCTTGACCATCTGCGCCTTGACGAGACTCAATACTTCGGTGCGGAAATCTTCCGGTCGATCCGACCAGCGCAATCCGCCACGCGCGACCTTGCCGCCACGCAAGTGAATGCCTTCGAATCGCGGCGAGTAAACAAAAATTTCGAACAACGGTTTTGGTTCAGGCAACTCCGGCACCTTCGCCGATTCGAGCTTGAATGACAGGTAAGATTTTCTGATGCCCAATTTATCCGGCTGATAGTAATTGGTGCGCAGCGTCGCCTGCATCACCGCGAGGAAGCGCCGCAGAATGCGATCTTCATCCGCATTCGCGACTTCATCGAGTGTGGTGGCGATGGCATCAATAATTTTATTCTCGTCCGCAGCGCGTGTGCCGACGTGATCCGGGTCAAGGCGCGTGTGAAACAGAAGCACCAATTGTTGGGTGATGTTGGCGTGCTTTGCCAATGTTTGTTCAATATATTGCTGGCTGAACGTGAAGCCTGTCTGCTTCAAATATTTTGCATACGCGCGCAACAACATGATTTCATCACTCGCGAGCGTGGCGGCAAGCGTTAAGCGATTGAAGCCGTCGTTTTCAACATCGTGTTTCCAGATCCGCGCAAACGCGGCGTCGAATTTCGCTTTGACGCTGTCAAGGTTCAGGTTCGCAAAGCCATGACTGAGACCGAAATCGTGAATATGCAGCGGCGGGAGACTGTTGCGTGCGATGACATACGAGCGCTCGTTCTCGACTTTGACGCCCATGTTTTCCAGCATCGGCAGCGACGCCGAAAGCGCTACCGCGTCGCCCAGTTTGATGAGCCGAAAGCGCAACGACTCCGCAGTGGCTGCAGGCGGCCGATACAGCGACATGGCAATCGGGCTGTCGACCGTTAACGTTTTCGCGGCGACGAAATCAGCGACCGCCTGCGAGGCGCTCACGTCTTCGCGATAGGCGGCGGGGAAGGGCAACACGAAGTCGCGCCGCGCCTGATTGGCGATATCTTCGCCCAGCCCCGGCGACTGGCTGACCAGGGTGAATACGCCGTCTTCCCATTTGCGCAGCGCAAACACCACTTCCGCTTCCAGCGCCTTGATGTCGGCGTGCACCACCGCTGTCGGCGAAGTGCGGATCAGCATGTGGATGCGTGCCAGCGCCGACTCGGACAGCTGCACGTTGAATTCGCTGCTGATGCCATTGAAGCCGCGCTTTAATATCTCCTGCAATTTCATGCGCGTTTCGGTGTTGTAGCTTTCACGCGGCAGGTAAATCAGGCAGGAATAAAACCGCGCATAAATGTCCTGTCGCACGAACATGCGCGTGCGGGCACGCTCGCCCAGACGCAGGATGCCCATGGCGGTCGCAAACAATTCATCATCGCCAATCTGGAATAATTCATCGCGCGGAAATGTTTCCAGAATAGAGAGCAGATTTTTTGCCGCGTGGCCCGACGGCGGAAAACCGGCGCGACGCATCAGCAGCGAAATTTTACGGCGCAGCAGCGGAATCGTTTGCGGATCCGCGTGATAAGTCGAAGGCGTGTAGAGACCGATCATGCGGCGCTCGCCGATGACATTTCCCTGCTCGTCAAATTTTTTCACACCGATGTAATCGAGATAGCCGGGACGGTGCACTGTTGCCCGCGAGTTGGCCTTGGTCAACACCAATAGCTGCGGCTTTCGCGCCAGCGCTTTTAACGCGGCGGGTAATTCGTTGAAGCTTTGCGAAACACCGCCGAGCTTGGGCTCGCGCAAAATTCCCAGGCCAGACTTTGGCACGATCTTCAATATATCTGTGCCGTTTTGCTGCGTCAATTCGTAGTCGCGATAGCCGAGAAAAGTGAAATGCTGATCAGCCGTCCACGCCAGAAACGCGCGCGCTTCGTCCAATTCCTCCAGCGGCACGACCTTGGCAGCGCCGCTCATGTTGGCCAGCATCTCGGCAATTTTGGCTTTCATCAATGGGAAGTCTTCAACCGCTGCGCGCACATCGTTCAACACTGAAACCAGCCCGTCACCGAGCGCCTTGATGCGCGCCGGATCGGTGATGCGCTCGACCTCAACGTGAATCCAAGACTCGACGTGCGTTCCGGTCCTGGCGTCGTCAAGCGTCGTCAACACGCCATGCTGGTCGCGGCTCGCATCAAACAGCGGATGCAGCACCAGCTGGATCGCGATGCCCTGCCGGTTGATCTCCATCGCGATCGAATCGACCAGAAATGGCATGTCGTCGTTGATGAATTCAATGACGGTGTTGGCCGCGTCCCAACCGTTCTCGGCAAGCTTCGGATTGAAAATGCGCATCTTCGGCGCGCCGCGCTGAAATGCATTGCCGAACGCAAAATGCGACAACGACAGCGTCGCCCATTCATTCGCATCACGCGCGATGAAATCATCGACGTCGACTTCGTTGCAATATTTGGCCGCAAATGCTTTCGCCTGTTCGCGTTGTGCGGCGGGTGCCTTGGCGGCAATCAGCTTTTCAATTTCAGTTAACAGCGCGGCTTTGCGATTTTGTGCCTGAGTCGACATGGCAAGTTTCCGACTTATTTTTGTGAAGTTGAAATTATATTCCCTGGAGGTCGCGTGAAATTTTTCGTCGATAGCGCAAGGCGTGGCTTTTGCCGACATCGCGACCTGGTATTGCGCCGAAATATTTTTTCATGTCATTTCGAACCCAGCTTCATCGGGTGAGAAATCTGCTTTTTAAGAACCAAAGAAAAAGCAGATTTCTCGCTGCGCTCGAAATGACATTCGGTACGTGGGGCCCACTGGGCTTATTCTGTAAACAGGCAAAACTCTATAGCTGGCGCGCCTCTTAGGTCACTTATGCCTCAAACGGCAATCTGGGCGCGGACTTTGCCCTGCTAAGCGATTGCCACGTCAGCCGCTTGAAACACCAGCCCCAACGCCTCCGCAACCTCGCGATACGTGACCTTGCCGCGACAAACATTCAAGCCGTCACGCAAATGCACGTTCGCCTGCAACGCTTTTTTCCAGCCAAGCTCGGCAAGCTGCAACACAAACGGCAGCGTCGCGTTATTGAGCGCGTAAGTCGAAGTGCGCGGCACGCCGCCGGGCATGTTGGCCACACAGTAATGCACCACCTCATCAACGATGTAAGTAGGATCTGCATGCGTGGTGGCGTGCGCGGTTTCGCAGCAGCCGCCTTGATCGATGGCAACGTCAACAATCACCGAGCCCGCTTTCATCGCGGCGACCATTTCGCGCGTCACCAGTTTCGGTGCGGCGGCGCCGGGAATCAACACGCCACCGATGACAAGATCCGCTGCCAGCACTTGTTCCTCCACATTATCGCGATTGGAAAAAATCGTCATCACCCGCGCGCCGAGCATGCGATCCATGCGACGCAGCGCCTCCACACTGCGATCCATCACCACCACCTGTGCACCGGTACCGACCGCCATCTGTGCTGCGTTGGTACCCACCACACCCGCGCCAAGAATGACAATGCGCGCCGCTGGCACACCCGCCACGCCGCCGAGCAACACACCCATGCCGCCGTGCGCGCGCTCCAGGCAATGCGCGCCAGCCTGTATCGCCATGCGCCCTGCGACTTCGGACATCGGTGCCAGCAACGGCAGGCCACCGCCCGGCTGCGTTACCGTTTCGTACGCGATGCAGATGGCACCGCTGTTGACAAGGTCGCGACACTGATCGGGGTCTGGTGCCAGATGCAGGTAGGTAAAAAGTATTTGCTCCGCGCGCAGCATCGCGCGCTCGGTGGCCTGCGGCTCTTTCACCTTCACGATCATGTCGGCGCGCGAAAAAACTTCTGCTGCGTTCGTCGCCATCTTCGCGCCCGCTTTTTCGTATGCGCTGTCGTGCGCGCCGATACCCGCACCGGCGCTGCGCTCGACCAGCACGGCGTGCCCGCGCGTGGTCAGCTCGCGCACCGACGACGGCGTAAGGCCGACACGGTATTCATGATTTTTGATTTCTTTCGGGACGCCGATCAACATGGTCAAACTCTCCTGCCGTTGTTTTATTTTGAGGTGGTAATGATGGCATATTGCCGCGCGCCGCGCGATTGGGGGAATTGCGTGCATCGTAAAAATTCAGCGCACGACGTGAAAACAGCGCGTTCCTGCGCGAACTGCTCATCCCATTTGGCAATGCTGGTTACATCGCGTTGTTTGAGATCGAAGATGCGAAGACGGCGACCATTCTTGCGGTGCGACATCAGCGGGAAGAGGATTATCTGTAGGCGCGAAAAATTCGCGTCATCGATAGGAATCGAGTGCGATATAAATTGATGTGTCGCAAACCAGAGTTTTCACCACACTAAAAATTGTCATTTCGACCGCAGGGAGAAATCTGCTGTTGCCATTAACCGTTGCAAAGCAGATTTCTCCCTGCGGTCGAAATGACCGTGGGCGTGGATTGTCCATATCACTTTGAATCGCACTCGCTGGAATCCAAATCCGTATTGTTGTTGCTATTTCCCCTGCGACACGCCATCATTTCTTTGGGATTTTTGGAGACTCGCATGAAACCATCCTTAGCCATTGACCAGAAACGCAGCGCCGTGCGCGAAGCGACAACGCGTTTTCGCGCTGCCAATCCACGCGTCTTTGGCTCCGTGCTAAAAGGCAATGACCTGGACGGCAGCGATCTTGACCTGCTGGTGGATGCGTTGCCCGGTGCAACGCTGTTCGATCTTGGCGGCCTGCAAATCGAGCTGGAGGAAATACTCGGCGTACCTGTTGACCTGTTGACGCCCGACGACATCCCACTCAAATTCCGCGATCAGGTGCTGGCAGAGGCGCGCGCGGTGTGAGTGAAAGTCGGCTTCCGGATTATCTCGATCAAATGCTTGAAGCAGCACTGCAAGCATGCAACTATGTCGAGGGCATGCGTAAAGAAGATTTTCTTGCCGACAAACGCACGCAGCAAGCAGTGATTCTGAATCTCATCATTCTCGGCGAGGTAGCAACCAAGCTATTGCAGAGTCACGGTGATTTTCTCGATCATCATGCGGACGTGCCTTGGCGTAGCATGAAGGGAATGCGCAATCGCATTGCGCATGGCTACTTTGACATCAATCATCAATCTGGAAATGGTTTGGGAGACGATACAGAAGCGCTACCCGAGTTGGCTGCGCGTTTGCCCTCGATACGAAAAATGGCCGGTGATACGGCCAATTGACATAATCAATTCAATCTGACCCTATCGATTCTTGCTGACATTTCGTGCCCCTATCCATTGGATCATAGGATGCAGTTCGGGATCCGATCCGGGTATGTTGCGCCCTAAATTCATTTGCGTATAAGGAGGCCCATGAGCATCAAGCTATCCGAAATTCTTGATATTGATGGCCCAAACGAATTCAAAATCCATTTGGCCAATTGGAATGGCGAAAACCACCCATTGGATGTTTTCGTCAATTGTAAAGAAGAGTGGAAGGGGTGGAATTCGTGGCGAGGCGAAAAGGATGACTTCAATAGAAGATACATTTTCAGCCTAATGGAGTATTACCATGAGCCAAATACATGGCTGTTTGGAGGTGTCTATGAAGTTGTTGAGCGATTAAATAAGTCTCGCGATTACGGCTATAGGGTAGAGCTAACGGAAAAGTTTAAGCCATTCATCGGCCGCCTTAAGCTCAAGTGGCAAAGAACAGGCAGAGCCAAGTCGCGCCGCTTGGAAAACTATCTGAATGAATTTGAAGTATCAGAGATTTTCAAGGAAGAATATTCAGGACAGGTGTTCTGTGGTTATGAAAGGATTAACCACGACTTTCACCTTCTTGAAAGCATTTTTCTGTCTGGGAAACAAGATTGGAAGGCAGCCTTAGAGAATGTGAAAGGCGTTTACCTAATAATGGACAAAAGTAATGGCAAGAAATACATTGGTTCGGCCTATGGCGGCGCAGGTATTTGGTCTCGTTGGTCTGTGTATATCGGTAATGGCCACGGACATAATGATGAGCTAACCAAACTCATTAAGGAAAAAGGGAAAGACTACGCGCGCCAAAACTTCACGTTTGCGCTCTTAGAGTATCGCTCAATGAAAACGGATGACAATGATGTAATCGCAAGAGAACAATATTGGAAAGGGGTTTTCCTTTCTCGCGGCGAGTTTGGCTACAACAAGAATTGAACTCCTATGCGAGCCGCCAGCATCGGCTCGTTAGCTCTATTCGTTATTTGATCATGCAACTCTGCTTCAAATCCCGTTCCACTCCCGCATGATGCGCTTGAAAAGTTTTATCGACTGGTCGATACGATTCATCGAGCATTCAACATTTCTTGAGTTGAGTAACTGAATAAACTCTTTGAAGTCTTTGTTCAGCATCGGGAGTGTGGGCGTGCGCCTGCTGACGCAACGTTTCGAGAGCGGCAAATCGCGCCTCTACCGGCTGCGCGAGCCAGTAGGCTAGATCGCTGGGCTGTGAGTTCAACGTTGTTTTCGTGACTACTTTTTTCATAGGTAAATTATAGCAGCAGGCCGGGAAGAAGCGTTGCGTATTCCGGGAAAGCGCACTTGCGATTTAAGAAAACGCACCACGCCAACTAGCGGGTGCGATTCAAACTGATGTGGCGCAAACCAGAGTTTTCACCGCACTAAAAAATTGTCATTTCGACCGTAGGGAAAAACCTGCTGTTGTCGTTAATCGATGCAAAGCAGATTTCTCCCTGCGGTCGAAATGACAGTGGCTGTATGGTGTGCACATCAGTTCGGATACGAATTTTTTTCACCACCGAAAATCCCTCCCGGCCTCCCTTTGAAAAGGGAGGAGACAACCCCAGCCGTTTTCTTGCCTTTTCCCGCCAGAACTCCTATGATTGTTGAAATTTTCAACAATCATAGGATTCCATCATGGCGACGATGAATTTCAGCATTCCGGACGACGTGAAGGAGCGCTTCAACCAGACTTTCGTCAACAGCAACAAGAGCGCGATTGTGGCGCAACTGCTGGAAGAAGCAATCGAGCGCGCCGAACGCAAGCAGCTAAGCGACAAGGCCATCCAGCGAATTTTGGCGATCCGCAAAGCCAATACACCTGCGTCTACGAAAGCGATTTTGCGCACCCGTGACGAAATCCGCGCTGCATCGGGCACGGCGCGCACGCGCGCGGCCAAGTGAATTCATATGTGATCGACGCCAGCGTTGCGGTGAAGTGGTTTATTCCTGACGCGACTATCGAGACTGATGTTGATCGGGCATTGCAGTTGCTCGCGAGCGCGCAACGGGATGAAGTGCGATTTATGCAACCGCCGCATTGGGTGAGTGAGGTAGCCGCTGTTTTGGTGCGCCTCGCACCCAAGACGGTGAGTTCGTCGGTCGACGCGCTGATGGCGCTGGCGTTCGTAAAAACGGCAAATGATGTCGGTCATTACCAGCGTGCAATTTCACTCGCGCTGAAACTGGATCATCACCTTTTCGATACGCTTTATCACGCTGTCGCGCTGGCAGAAAAAGCGACGCTGATTACGGCTGACAGGAAGTATTACGACAAAGCGAAGCGCATGGGTTCCATATTGATGCTGGAAGAATTCGACGGGTAGTTTATTGAATTTGAGGTACGCGCTTCCCCTCTCCCGGCCTGTCGGCCACCCTCTCCCGCGAGCGGGAGAGGGACGCATTGCCGCTTGCGGAAGGTCAAATTCGTTCAGGTCAACATCTGCATGAGGACTGGATGCCAAATCGCCTCATCGATTTTCCCCAGTTTACCAGCCAGCCGAATCTTGTCGACGCATCGCAATTGATCGAGCAGAATGCGCGCGTGTTTGCCCTTGAACCGCACCTCTGGCCGGCAGCCAAGCTTCTGACCGGCGCTGGTCAGCGGTGCCACGATGACGCGTGGAAGCGCCGCGTTCATGTCATCTGGAGAGATGATGAGCGCAGGACGCGTCTTTTTGATTTCACTGCCCACGGTGGGATCAAGATTGACCCAGTAGACGTCGCCGCGCTTTACCATTCCCAATCCGTCACCGAGCTTAGATTGCGGGATTCAGGCCACAGGGCTTTGTCCTGGGTCGGATCATAGTGGTCAAACCAGCCATCCCGCGCCGGTTTCACTGCGGCCACGACCAGCCTGCCTTCTTCGATCGTGAGTTCGACCTCATCGATGATCTCGCAGGCGGCGAGCAGAGGTGCCGGAATCAGCACGCCGCGGGAATTACCGATTTTGCGCAAACTGGTTTTCATTGCTGGGCATTCATGTAATAACAATGTATCCACTATAGGCAATGCGCGTAATTTCGTCAAGCAACTGCAACGGAAAAACGAGCTGGGCAGGTAACCAAAAAACAAAGCCCGCATCAAGCGGGCTTTGTGCTGACAACGATGGCAACAAATCAAGCCGCAATAGCCTGCCTCAACTTTAATTCCCCGCAAGCCTTCTGAATCCGCCGACAAGCCTCTTCCAGCACTTCGGTCGCCGCCGCATACGAAACCCGAAAATGCGGTGACAATCCAAACGCCGCGCCATGCACCACGGCAACGCCTTGCGACTCAAGCAAATAGCCGCACACATCTTCGTCGTTCTTGAGCGTCTGACCGGAAGGTGTGGTCGCGCCGATCAAACCTGCGCAGCTCGGGTAAACATAAAATGCGCCTTCCGGTGTATGGCAATTAAGTCCCGGCGCCGCGTTTAACATTTTGACGACGAGATCACGGCGAGATTTAAATACCGCATTATTTTTCGGAATGAAATCCTGCGTGCCGTTCAACGCTTCAACTGCGGCGGCCTGGCTGATCGAGCAGGGATTCGACGTCGATTGCGCCTGCACGTCGCTCATCGCCTTGATGAGGTGCTCAGGTCCGCCGGCGTAGCCGATGCGCCAGCCGGTCATGCAATAGGCTTTTGATACGCCGTTCATGGTTAGCGTGCGGTTGTAAAGGGATGGCTCGATTTGCGCAGGTGTTGCGAATTTGAAATTGTCGTAGACGAGGTGTTCGTAGATGTCATCGGTCAACACCCACACGTGGGGATGGCGCACCAGTACATCGGTGATGGCTTTCAACTCGGCGTGGGTGTACGCAGCACCGCTCGGGTTGGACGGTGAATTCAGCAGCACCCATTTTGTTTTTTGCGTGATCGCTTTTTCCAGATCTGCCGCTTTCATTTTGAAGCCGGTCTCCTGCGTACAGGCCACGAACACCGGCGTGCCTTCGGCGAGCAATACCATGTCCGGGTACGACACCCAGTACGGCGCGGGAATGATGACTTCATCGCCTGCGGAAAGCGTTGCCATGAAGGCGTTGTAGAGCACTTGTTTGCCGCCTGTGCCGACGGTGATTTGTTTGGTGGTGTAGTTCAATCCATTTTCGCGTTTGAATTTCGCGACGATGGCTTCTTTCAATTTTGCAGTGCCGTCGACTGCCGTGTATTTGGTGTCGCCCGAGCGGATCGCTTTGATCGCCGCTTCTTTGATGTTATCCGGCGTGTCGAAATCCGGCTCGCCGAATGACAAGGCAATAATATTTTTACCCTGTGCCTTGAGCGCATTGGCTTTGGCGGAGATCGCGATGGTGGCGGAGGGTTTGACGCGGGATAGGCGGGCGGCTAAGAAAGACATGGCAGATTCCGGGGATTTAACCGCAATTATTGCGGTGCATCATCATTATACGTGACTCCAAATTTGCCGAAACATCAGAGCGCCGATACCGCGCGTGCCATAATCGCAATGTTAAATTTTCAGATAAATCATGCGCATCCTCCTCTCGAACGACGATGGCTATTTCGCACCTGGATTAGCCGCGCTCGCCGCAGCACTTAGCCCTCTCGCCCAAATTACCGTCGTTGCCCCCGAACGCGATCGCAGCGGTGCCTCCAACTCGCTCACGCTCGACCGGCCGTTGTCGATCAACCAGGCGCCGAACGGATTTTTTCACGTTAACGGCACACCCACCGATTGCGTGCATCTGGCCGTGACCGGCATGCTGGATTTCGTTCCGGACATGATTATTTCCGGCATCAATTCCAGCGCAAACATGGGTGACGATACGATTTATTCCGGTACCGTCGCGGCGGCGACCGAGGGTTTTCTGCTGGGCATCCCGGCGATTGCGGTGTCGATGGCGGGCAGTTCGCAAAAACATTTCGCGACGGCTGGCGCTGTTGCGGCTGAGTTGGTGGCGCGCTTTCAGCGCAATCCGATCAAAACGCCGACGCTGCTAAACGTGAACGTGCCCGATATGCCGACGGATCAATTGCAGGGCTACGAGACCACGCGCCTGGGCAAACGCCACAAGGCCGAAGGCGCAGTGAAGGCGATGAGCCCGCGCGGCGAGGCCGTGTACTGGATCGGCGCGGCTGGTGGCGCGGCGGATGCAGGCCCCGGCACTGATTTTTACGCGACCGCTAACAAGCGCGTATCGGTAACGCCGCTACAGGTTGATCTGACCAATTATCAGCAAATGAAATCGGTGGCCGAGTGGCTTCTGGCATGAGCGTGACTGCATCAAAATTCACCGGCTCCGGCATGACCTCGGATCGCACGCGTGTGCGGATGATCGAGGCGCTGCGATTGCGCGGCGTGAAAAATGAGCGGGTGCTGAACGTGATGGCCGAGGTGCCGCGCCACGTGTTCGTCGAAGAAGCATTGCAGGAGCGCGCCTACGAAGCCGATAAAGCGCTGCCGATCGGACACGGGCAAACGATTTCCACGCCGGAGATTGTCGCGATCATGACCGAGCTGCTGTGCGAAAACGGCACGCCGAAAAAAGTGTTGGAGATCGGCACCGGCTGCGGCTATCAGACTGCGGTACTCGCGAAATTGGCCAAAGAGGTGTACACCGTAGAGCGCATTGCACCGTTGATGGACAAGGCGCGCCGCACGCTGCGTGATTTGCGTTATTTCAATATTATTTTCAAGCACGCCGATGGGCATTTTGGCTATGCCGACGGCGGGCCGTACGAGGGCATCATCATGACTGCTGCTGCCACCTACGTGCCCGTTGAGTTGAAGCAGCAACTGGCCGTGGGCGGGCGCATGGTGTTACCGGTGGGCAAGGATTCGGAAACGCAAAAGCTCACGGTGATTGATCGCACGGCCGAGGGATTCAGCGAAAAAGTGGTGCATGATGTGCGCTTCGTGCCGCTGGTGCCGGGCATTTTATGATTAGAAAGCTGGCTGTAAGTCCATGAATTTTTCAATGCGTTATTTGTTGGTGATGTTGATTGCAGCGATGCTCACCGCGTGCGCCGCGCCGCGACCGGCACCGGTGTCGGACGCGCGCGCGCCTGCGGTGGCCGGTGCGCCAAAAGCGGTACCGTCGGATGTTAAACCGACGGCGAGCCAAGCCACCAAGCCGATTGACGCCGGCAGGATTCACACTATCCAAAAGGGCGACACGCTCATCAGCATTGCGTTCGCCAAAGGTCTCGATTATCGCGAGCTCGCTGCGTGGAATAACCTTGAGAATCCGAACGCGATCAAGCTCGGTGAGACTCTGCGACTGACTGCACCGGGTAGTGTCAACGATATTTCCGCGACTTCATCCTCATCTACATCTACATCACCCTCGCAGCCGCAGCCCGGCGCGCCCGTCACCGCGCCATTGATTTTCACCAATGTGCCGACACCGGCTGCGCCGCCGCTGGCCAATTCCGACAAATTAAAGTCCGAGCCGAAAGCGACCAAGCTCGCCTATTCCGACGCGGCGTACGCAAAGGCTTTGGCGGAATCAGCGGGCAGCAGCCCGCCCGCGAGCGCGTCCGTTGCAGCGACGATTGGCACTCCGGCCGCAAACGTGCCTGTGGGAGCGACGCACACACTACCCACTGTGAACGTCGCCAGCGACGATGTCGAGTGGGCATGGCCGATTCAGCCGGTATCAAAAGGCAAGATTGTCGCCGTGTATACAGACGCCAACAAAGGCGTCGATATTGCGGGCATCAAGGGCACGCCGATCCTCGCCTCAGCACCAGGAAAAGTTGTTTACAGCGGCGCGGGCCTGCGCGGCTACGGTCGACTCGTCATCATCAAACATAACGCCACCTGGCTCTCCGCTTACGCACACAACGAGAAAATTCTCGTGACCGAAGGCGAGGAAATAAAAAAGGGCCAGAAGATCGCCGAGATGGGTTCGAGCGACGCGGATCAGGTGAAGCTGCATTTCGAGATCCGCAAGCAAGGCAAGCCGCTGGATCCGCTGCAGTTTTTGCCGAAGTAGTTGCGCGTGACTGGTAGCCAGCGAAAATAATAAAAACTCTAGCGTTGGCGGGCTTCGCAGGCATAAAATGTCTGAAACGCCGCGCCAATGCTAGAGTTTATCTATTTCCATATTCCCGTTCGCCCTGAGCCTGTCGAAGGGTTGCATGGCCACACTGGATAAATAATTCGATCCACGTGCTTCGACTGCCTTTAGTCCTGAGTTTGCCGAAGGGTCAGCACGAACGGTGATATTTTCTGATGCCTCGCGATTTCCCCTGATGTTTTTTTTAGTCCAAGGTTGCCAGACCCATGTTCGAACAAGCCTTCAAAAATATCGACAACGTCGTCTGGAAAGAAGCCGGCTGCACCACCGAGCTGGATTACACCGAGCAGACTTCGTGGGTGCTGTTCCTGAAATACCTTGACGTGCTGGAAACCGAGAAGGCGATGGAGGCCAAGCTCGAAAGCAAGAAATACAATGCCTTGAATCCTCTGCCAACAAAGCTAGCCGCCATTCACATTACATGCTTCAGCAAGCCTTCCGTGCAAGGCTATAGAATCTTGGTTTTGTTGAGCTGAATCACAAAGTTATAATCGAACTATGGAGCGCATTCAATCGATAAATCCTGCTCGACTCAAATGGAGTCTTGCAGACTGCCGAATTTCCTTGGCGGACTTTTCTTCCGAGGTGGGGATTGGTTTGACCAGCCTGCAAAGAGTCATGGATGATGGTGGCGGGCTCACATTCAATCAACTCCGCAAAGTTGCCGATTTTTTCGGCAGGGGAGTGCTCTTCTTTCTGGATTCGACTCCAGTTGACGAACTGAGTGTTCACACCGCCCAGTTCCGCACTCTCGCAAATCAGAAGCCTGAGCTATCCGCAAAGCTAAAAGCGTTGATTGAAAGAGTAGAAAAGCAACGCGCAATTTATCTCAGTTTGCGGGAGGAATTGGATGAGGCGGAAGCGCCGCACTACACTCCGCCGGATATTTCGGGCTTGAGTGCGAGGGATGCCGGAAATACTGTTCGACAGTGGTTGAATCTTGGACGTCGAAATGATTTTGATAGCTACCGCTCCGCAATAGAACAGAGAGGCCTGCTTGTTTTCAGAAGTAATGGCTACAACGGCAAGTGGCAAATCGCAAAAGAAAGTCCGATCCTCGGCTTTTCGCTTTACGACGATATTTGTCCGGTCATTGTCGTTAAAAAATTGGATTGGGAGTCTCGACAGTCGTTCACGATGATGCATGAACTCGGGCATTTGATTTTGCAGCGTTCTAGCTCGATTGATGATGAACGCGATCTTCAATCCCACGAAGGTCACGAGCGTGATGCGAACGCATTCGCAGGGCATTTGTTGGTGCCAGATTTCTTGCTTGAGATCGTTAATGACTCCCTTATGCCGCCGCAAGTTTCCGAGTATGACGATTGGCTTGCTGAGTACCGGCGTGAATGGGGTGTTAGTAGTGAAGTTATTCTCAGACGCCTGATGGACGCGAATCGGCTTTCGCGCAATTCGTACTCCGACTATCGGTCTTGGAGAAGTCAGGTTGTCATTCAAACGGGCGACGGCGGTAGTAGAGCCTACCGCCATCGGGAGCCGAAGCATGTTTTCGGGGATACCTTTGTACGTACCGTTCTGGATGCGTTGAGTGCAAGACAAATTACGCTCGCAAAGGCCAGCAACTATCTTGATAACTTAAAGGTCAAGGACTTGCGATTGCTGGAGCAGCACTATGCAGGTGTTTGATGCATCCTCGATAATTTACGCTTGGGATAACTATCCTCCAGACCAGTTCCCCCCTCTCTGGGATTGGCTCGCCATGCGAGTTGAAAGTCACGACATCGCGTTGTCGACTGTTGCTCTTGAGGAAGTAGCGCACAAATTACCTGAGTGTGCGGGCTGGCTTGATGCACACGATGTTCTAAAGCTGTCAGTTACCAACGATGTTCTTCAAGAAGCAATGAAAATCAAGTCGCTGCTCGGCATCGCTGGAGATAGCTACCACGTCAAAGGTGTTGATGAGAACGACCTAATTATCATTGCAACGGCAAAGTGTCATAGCGTGGATTTGGTTTCTAACGAAAATGCGCAGAAGCTTCCCGATAAACCAGCGAAGCGCAAAATCCCAGCAGTATGTGGAATGCCTGACGTTGGCGTTACCTGTTCGAGTTTCCTTGAGTACCTTAAGGCGTCGAAAGCAAAGTTCGGTAATTAAGCGACCCGCTCCCGCGAGTGCGCATGCTCAGCCGAGTTATGTCGACGCCATCGACATATCCCGTGGACGTGTTTACAAAACGCGAAAATATCGACATATGCGCAACGTCGTGTATGGGAATCGCCATTTTCTGTATACGTTCAGTGTGTAGCCCGGATGGAGCGCAGCGATATCCGGGGTTTGTGAACTTCCGAAGCCGACCCGCATTGCGCTGCCCTTCATGCGGGCTGCGTTTGGTCTTCAGGCCATACTTTGATGGTGCAAAAAATGAAATAATGCTCCATCAAGTGCGGATACGGTGCTCGCCGCAACATGACGGCAACTGATGGAGCGAAAAATCAAAAAACACACCATTAAATGTTGACGTGGCGCAATTCTCCGACCGACAAGAGTTATTTCTACGTTTCGTGCTGTCGCAGTACGAGAAAGAGGGCGTACACGAACTCGATCTGGAGAAGCTATCGCCACTGTTGCGGCTTAAATATAACGCGATCAGCGATGCGGTCGCGGAGCTTGGCAGTCCCGACCAGATTCGCGATGTGTTTGTCGGATTTCAGAAATACCTGTACGTCGCAGGTCTGGGATCCGCCGCCGCATAATAGGCACAAACTCCAGCAGCAGCGCGCTTCGCAGGCGTAAAATGCCATAAACTCCGCGCCAGTGCTAGGGTTTATATTTACTATTTGCGATTTTCAGCCTTATCCAGCTCCCGCAATTCCCGCCGCAAAATCTTCCCGACATTGCTCTTCGGCAACGCGTCGTGAAAAACAATCGTCTTCGGATTTTTATATCCGGCCAGTTCCTGGCGACAATACGCGGCGACTTTTTCAATCGTCAATGCAGGATCTTTTTTAACCACGAATAGCTTGACCGCCTCGCCCGATTTTTCATCGGGAACGCCGATCACGGCGCACTCCAATACGCCGGGACAACTTGCAACGACATCCTCGATCTCGTTCGGGTACACGTTGAAACCAGAGACAAGAATCATGTCCTTTTTGCGGTCGACAATTTTGACGTGGCCGTTCTCAAGCATCACGCCGATGTCGCCGGATTTGAAATAACCATCCTCGGTCATCACCTCGGCGGTCGCTTCCGGCCGCTGCCAATAGCCGCGCATTACCTGCGGGCCGCGAATGCAGATTTCACCCGGCGCGCCGAACGCGACTTCATGGCCGAAGTCATCCCGAATCGACACCTCGGTGGATGGCATCGGCATGCCCACATCGCCGCTGTAATTGGTGTTCATGATTTCGTTGCACGTGGCGCCCGCAGAGGTCTCAGTCAATCCGTAGGCTTCGACAATCGGGCAATGCGTGAGTGTTAGCCAGCTCTCGGCGACGGCGCGCTGCACGGCCATGCCGCCGCCATTGGAAATGCGCAGGTTTGAAAAATCGAGGGTCTTGAATGCGTGGTGATTGACGAGGCTGTTGAACAATGTATTCACCGCAGGCAATACGTTGAATTTGTGTTTCGAGATAGCCTTGATCATTGCGTCAGCGTCGCGCGGATTAGGTATCAGGATGCAGTGGCCGCCGGTCTTTAGCGCCAGCCACATGCACGATACCAGGCAAAAAATATGGTACATCGGCAGCGCGCAGACCATCACGACCGGATCAGGTGGCGCGCCTCTGGTGGTGTCATCCATGGCGGGCTTGAGCCACGCCTCCGAGACTAATACATTGCCGAAAATATTGGCATGCACCAGCACTGCACCTTTGGACACGCCGGTGGTGCCACCGGTGTATTGGAGAAAGGCGATATCTTCGGGGCCAAGCTGCGGCTTGCTTAAAGGCAGACTGCGCCCGGTGTCGAGCGCATCGTTGAATTTAGTCGCACCCGGCAGCTTGTAAGCAGGCACCGCTTTTTTCACGCTACGCACGACGTAGTTCGTGATGATGCTCTTGGGGAAGCCGAGGAGATCACCAACGGCTGCGACGACGACATGTTTTATCTGTGTTTTAGCAATAACTTTTTCGAGCGTCGTGGCAAAATTTTCGAGTATCACGATCGCGACTGAACCGCTGTCGTTCAGCTGGTGCTCCAGTTCGCGCGGCGTGTACAGCGGATTCACGTTAACCACCACGAATCCGGCACGCAATACCGCCAGAATGGCGACCGGATACTGCAGGACATTTGGCATCATCAAGGCGATGCGGTCGCCACGTTGCAAGCCCCTGAATTGCAGCCACGCGCCAAGTGCTTGCGACAACCGGTCGGTGTCGCCAAACGTGAGCGTTTGATCCATGCAGGTATAGGCGGCGCGGTCGGCGAATTTCTCGAATGCCTCCTCCGCCATTTGTGGCAAAGAGGTATAGAGACTCATGTCCACTTCATGGGCGACGCCTGGCGGGTAGTGTTTCAACCACCACTTTGGTTCTCTTGTCATCGCGCTCCCCGGGTTATTTTTATGTTGACGACGTCGATGCAAAAAAAATAGTCAGCGGGCCGTTTCGCGCGTCGCGTATTTGCCCAGCTCCCATTTGGCCAGCGCGCTGCGATGCACTTCATCGGGCCCGTCGGCCAGGCGCAAAATCCGCGCCCAGGTGTAGGCGTAGGCGAGTGGAAAATCGTCCGACATTCCCGCCGCGCCGTGCGCCTGAATCGCCCAGTCGATGACCTGCTGCGCGATATTTGGTGCCACCACTTTGATCATCGCGATTTCGCTGCGCGCGTCCTTGTTGCCCGCCGTGTCCATCACGTACGCGGCTTTGAGTGTGAGCAAACGTGCCTGATCGATCATGCAGCGCGACTCGGCAATGCGCTCGTGCCAGATCGATTGCGCCGCGATGGGCTTGCCAAAAGCGACGCGTGAAGAAAGCCGTTTGCACATCAAGGTTAGCGCGCGCTCTGACAAGCCGAGGAGGCGCATGCAATGGTGGATGCGGCCAGGGCCCAGGCGACCTTGCGCAATCTCAAAGCCGCGACCTTCCCCCAGCAGAATGTTCGACGCAGGCACGCGCACATTGTTGAATTCGATTTCGCAATGGCCATGTGGCGCATCGTCATAGCCGAATACCGGAAGCGGGCGGATGACAGTCACGCCAGGCGTGTCGGCGGGAACCAGAATCATCGATTGCTGCGAATGTGCCGGCCCGTCGTGCGCAGTTTTGCCCATGACAATATAAATTTTGCAGCGCGGATCGCCTGCGCCGGAAATCCACCACTTGCGCCCATTGATGACATAGTCGTCGCCGTCGCGCGCAATGCGCGTTTCGATATTGGTTGCGTCGCTCGACGCGACGCCGGGCTCGGTCATGGCGAATGCCGAGCGGATTTCACCGTTCAATAATGGGGTCAACCACTGCGCCTGCTGTGCCGGGGTGGCGTATTGCGCCAGCACTTCCATGTTGCCGGTGTCGGGTGCCGAGCAATTGAATACTTCGGGTGCCCAGTGAACCGCACCGGTGATTTCAGCCAGTGGTGCGTATTCGAGATTGGTCAGGCCTGCGCCGTGTTTTGCGTTCGGCGCAAATAAATTCCACAAGCCGACCGCACGGGCTTTGGGTTTTAGCTCTTCGATGATGGCGACCGGCGTCCAGCGTTTGCCCGCCCTGGTATTTGCCGCAACGTCCTCGTGAAAGCGGTGCTCGTTCGGATAAATATGCTCGGCAAAAAAAGCCTGCATGCGCTGCTGCAGCTCGACGACTTTGGGGGAATGATTAAAATCCATGTTTTTCCTTGGTAAGGGACGAGGGCGTAGTTATTTTTGCTGCAATTTTTCGACGACTTTCCAACCCAGTTCCGCGAGCGGCCGCGCCGCTTTGCCCATCGTCACCGCCTGCTCTGACGCGGCGGTACCATCGACAACGCGCTTCATAATGCCCTGCAAAATGCCTGCCATGCGAAACAGGTTATAGGCGAGGTAATACTCGAAATTTTCAATGCCGGCCCTGCCGGTGCGCTGGCAATAACTTTTAACGTACGATTCGAAATCGGGAATGCCAAGCGCTGCAAGATCCAATCCTGCCAAGCCTCGAAACGCGCTCGGCGGCACGTGCCAGGCCATGCAGTGATAGGCGAAATCAGCCAGCGGATGCCCGAGCGTGGAAAGCTCCCAGTCAAGAATCGCCAGCACGCGCGGCTCGGTCGGATGAAAAATCAGATTGTCCATCCGGTAATCGCCGTGGACGATGCTGGTCTCTTCACCGGGCGGGATGTGTTGCGGCAGCCACTCGATGAGCTTGTCCATCGCCTCGATTTTTTCCGTTTCGGACGCGCGATATTGTTTGCTCCAACGACCGATCTGGCGTTCGAAATAGTTGCCCGCCTTGCCGTATTCTGCGAGGCCAATCGCAGCGTAGTCGACCAGATGCAGTCGTGCAATGACGCGATTCATTTCATCAAAAATCGTCGCGCGGTCAGGCTGGGTCATGCCAGGCAACGCGGGATCCCACAACACCCGGCCATCGACCATTTCCATGATAAAAAACGCGCGACCGATAACCGATTCGTCGTCGCACAGCGCGAGCATTTTTGCCACCGGCATATCGACTTTTTTCAACGCCGTCATCACTTCGAATTCGCGCTCAATCGCGTGCGCCGACCGCAGCAGCTTGGCTGCGGGTCCCGGTTTGGAGCGCATCACGTAATTTGCGGAAGGTGTGATGAGTTTGAAAGTAGGGTTCGATTGCCCGCCCTTGAATTGCTCGAGCGTGAGCGGGCCTGTGAAGCCATCGACATGCGTGTTCATCCACACGGTCAATGCGTCGACATCAAATTGCTGACGCGCCGATACCGCCATGGTGCCGGCAAAATGTTCGAAGCCTTGCTCAGACATTTGTCCGTTCCCCGTATTTTTTCCGGTACCTGGTGTATTGCTCGAACAGCACTTCCATTGTCGTTTTGCGATTGCCCGGTTGCAGCCAATCGAGCGGCGAAAGATTGACCATGCGCAACACGATGTCGACCGGTGCTTCGCCGATGTCGAGCACGTTGATGCACGCAGGACTTTGCTCAAACGCACCGAGTAATTGCCGCTGACCGGTGACGAGGTAGGACAGAATGGCGCGGTTCACACCGCCGTGCAATACCAGCAGCAAGGTATCCCAATTTTTATCGGCGCGTATCGCATCGATCTCGGGCAGCACGCGATCAAGCATTTCACCAACCGTCTCGCCGCCGAGGAATTGCACGTCTTCATCGACCACGCCATCGGTGGCGGCGGTAAAGGAATGCAGCAGGTCTTTCTCGGCGATGGTGGCCAATCGTCCACCGCGAATTTCCTGTAATCCCGGGCGCTGCTCGGTGGTGACGTGCAGTCCTGCCGTTGTCAACACGTGTCGCGCGGTTTGTTCGGTGCGCTCGAGCCCACTGGTGATGACGCGGTCAAATTGCACGCCGTGTTCGGCAAATAATTTTCCCGCCGCACGCGCTTGCTCAACGCCAAGCTCGTTCAGCAGCACCGTTTCCGGCGGTACTGGCTTTCCATCGGGCATGAAATATGTCACGCTGCCGTGACGCATCAGATAGAGACGCCGGCGCGTGGCCAGCGGCGCGGTTGAGCAATAACTGCTGCCAAACGTGGCGCTGTCAAGATTGCTATGCACGCGTGCCCTCACCCCAGCCCTCTCCCGAAGGAGAGGGTGAGAATAGCGACACGATAAAAGAAGGAATCATCGTGCCGAACTGTGGAAAGAAATTTTGCCCACCAGCAATTGAAAATACATCACCCAGTCGCCGGCAAATGAATACAGGGGATAGGTAAATGTCGCAGGCCGGTTTTTTTCAAAAAAGAAATGACCCACCCAGGCGAAACCATAGCCTGCCAACGGCATTGCGGCGAACCACCAGGCGTTGCCGGTGATGAGCGCCGTTGCCAATGCGGCCAACACCAGCGAGGTGCCGATGAAGTGCAGGACGCGGCAGGTGGTATTGCGGTGCTCGGAAAGATAATACGGATAAAAATCACCGAAGGTTTTGTATTGTTTTTCCATTTCATTTCCCCGAAAAAATCAGTCTCGAAAACTTGCGTCCATTCTATCCAGTTTTCGCAGCAGTCCAGGCCAGGCGAGATTGCCGCCCAAGCCCTTGGTCACCGCTTTCGCCTGTCGCTGGGCACCATCGATTATTTGCTGCGGGATGTAGCGCAACTCGCCGCCACCAGCTTGCGCGCGAATCTGAATCATGCAGGCACTTTCAAAAAAATACATCGCCTGAAACGCGTCCGCTATCGTAGGACCAACCGTCAGCAGGCCGTGATTGCGCAACATGAAAAATATCTTGTCGCCAAGGTCAGCGACCAGTCGCGGCTTTTCATCATCATTCAGCGCCACACCTTCATAGTCGTGATAAGCAAGACTTGCCAGCACAAAAATCGATTGCTGCGAAATTGGCAGCACGCCACCTTGCTGCGCCGAGACTGCGACGCCGTTCGGTGTATGTAGATGCAGCACGCACGCGGCATCGTGGCGCGCAGCGTGGATGGCGCTGTGAATGGTGAATCCCGCAGGGTTGACAGGATGCGGGTTGTCGGCATCGAGCTTGTTGCCGCCGAGATCGATTTTCACCAAACTCGACGCGGTAATTTCGGCGAACATCATGCCGTAGGGGTTGATCAGAAACTGATTTTCCACGCCAGCAATTTTGGCGGTGATGTGGGTAAAGACCAGGTCGTCCCATCCATAGAGCGCAACGAGGCGATAGCAGGCGGCAAGATCAATACGCGTCTGCCATTCGTCTGCACTGACTTTGTTTTTGTGGGATGCGACGGACGTATGGACAGAAGTATTCATGATGAAATCCCCTTGATAGTGGCGGGCAGTTGCATGAAATCGAAAAGATAACCTCTAGCACTGGCGCGGTGTTTCAGGCATTTTAGGCTGAAACACCGCGTTAAATGGCGATCTGCAACCTTTACTCGTCAGCATCATCTCACCACGCGCCACGCATGTTCAGAAATACCGATCCTTACATTTTGGCCCACCGCAAATATTTCGCCGCCCGGCTGATGCGATTGATCGACCAGCAACTCAGCACCACTGGCATCGACACGATAGCGCACAAACTCGCCAAGAAATTCATGGTCCAAAATATTTCCCGTAACCTCAATTGTGCCCTTCGTGGGATGCGGCGCCGCCAACGCGGACGCTGCATTGATCGTGATCGTATGCGGACGCACTGCCAGCACCGCTTTGGCGGACGAGTCGCCAATGGGGGATGCGGCTAGCGATACCGTTCCCAGCAGGCTTGAGGAAAACGTGACGCCGCTTTGTGTGTGCGTGATGTCACCTTCGATAAAATTGATGGTACCAACAAAGTTGGCGACAAAGCGATTGATCGGTGCGTCGTAGAGCTCCATCGGTGTGCCGATTTGCTGGATCACGCCCTGATCCATCACGGCGATGCGGTCACACGTGGTCAGCGCTTCCTCTTGATCGTGGGTCACAAAAATGGTGGTGATGCCGAGTCGGCGTTGCAGCGATTTCAATTCCTGGCGCATTTGTACGCGAAGCTTGGCGTCGAGGTTGGAGAGTGGTTCGTCTAGTAGCAGCACCTTGGGCTCAACGGCGAGCGTGCGGGCGAGGGCGACCCGCTGTTGTTGCCCGCCGGAGAGCTGATTGGGTCGCCTTTGTGCAAATTCGCTGAGCCCCACCAGCGCCAATACAGCGTGTACTTTCCGGGCAATGTCGGCGCTTGGCAGTTTGCGTTCTTCCAATCCAAACGCGACATTTTTTTCGACTGTCATGTGCGGCCACAGCGCGTAATTTTGAAACACCATGCCGATGTTACGTTGCCACGGCGGTATGTGCGTGATGTCTTTGCCATCTACTTTCAGCTCGCCGCGTTGCGCGAAATTAAATCCGGCAATCAGGCGCAGCAAGGTCGACTTACCCGAGCCGGAAGGGCCCAGCAAGGCGAAAAATTCACCGGGCCGGATTGTGAGCGATACGTCCTTCAGCACCTGCGTTTTTCCATACGCGAGTGCGATATTTTTGCATTCGACTTGTACCGGTTTCATGGCTTACTCCAGCTTGGCGTGCATGCCAGTTTGTGATGCGCGGCTCGAAATCATCCGATGGGAAAAATAAGTACCGAGCGCAACGATGATGACTGCCAGCACGCCAAGCGCCGCACCGGGCCCTCGTCCGGCGATGGACTGCATGTAAAGGTAGATGCCATAGGACATCGGTGCGTCCGACTGCGTGGTCGTGAGCATGATGGTCGCCGAGAGCTCAACGGCGGCGGTGATGAAGCTGGTCACGAAGCCGGCAAGAATGCCACCCGCCATCAGCGGCACCACGATGCGCTGAATGGTGCGCGCTTTGGTCGCACCCAGATTTTCGGCCGCTTCCTCCAGTGACACCGACACTTGCTGCAACGCGGCCATGCACGATCGCAACGCATACGGCAATCGCCTGACTGCGTAGGCAATCGCGATCATGATCCACATCGTCGTGACGGGATCGTCCGACCCTGGCAGCGAAATTGATTTGAAAGTGCGCAGATAGCCGATGGCCAACACGATGCCGGGTATCGCCAGTGCGGCAGATGCCATGAAATCGAGCGCCTGTCTGCCGGGCAGCCTGGTGCGCAGGATCAAGTACGCAATCGCGGTACCGATCACCACATCAAGCAGCGCGGCCAAGCCGCAATAGAGCAGCGTATTCACAATCATGCGCGGGCTATCCACCAACACGGTGCGGTAATGCTCAAGCGTGTAGGCGTCGGGCAAAACAGAAAAGCTCCACACTTTCGACAGTGATAGCAAGACGATGCCGATGTGTGGCGACAACACCAGCATCAGCAGCAAAATAATCCCGCTGTAGGCGAATACGCTTTGTGCTGTCGTCAACCTGCGGCGCGTAAGCGATGAGCCACCGCGCTGCGTGGTCGAATAATCTTTTCCCTTCAAGACGCGCGCAGATAACCACAACGCGAATAGCGAAAAGGCCACCATGATGACGCTGATCACGTAGCCAATTGGATCCTCCAGTCCGACCGAGGTAATGCGCAGATACGCCTGCGGCGCCAGCATGTTGGTGACGTTGAGCACGAGCGGCGTGCCCAAGTCATCGAACACTTTGATAAACACCAGCGAAGCACCTGCCACAAAACCTGGCATCGCGAGCGGAAACACAATGCGCCGAAACAATCGCAGACCGTGCGCGCCGAGGTTTTGCGCGCTTTCTTCCATCGCGCTATCGATGTTGTTTAACGCGACCGTGAGATTGAGAAGGATGAACGGAAAGTAATGCAGGCTCTCCACAAATATGACGCCGGTGAGACCTTGCATCATCGGTATTGAAAAGCCAAACCAGTCGTTAAGCAGTAAATTGAGCGAGCCGGATCGGCCAAAAATAAGCTGCATCGCCACCGCGCCCACGAACGGCGGCATGATCAGCGGCAACACGCCGAGCGTCTGGATCAGCAGCGCACCACGAAACTCAAAACGAATCGTGAGATAGGCTAGCGGTAACGCGATCAACGAGGCAAAAAACACGCTGGAAAGCGCGACGGTGAGGCTGTTCCAGAACGACTCTTGCATCAGCGAAATGCCGAAGAACGCGCCAAAATGGGAGAGCGTCAATCCGCCGCTGCCGTCAGCGAACGCGATGTAAATGACGTTGGCGACCGGTACGATCAAAAAAGTCAGCAAAAACAATGCGATCAACAGCGCGACCAGCGTTTGCTGTAGGCTGCTTTGGCGACCTATTTTGTTCATCAGACGCCGTTAGCTCCCTTTTGCAGGTTCCAAGCTTTTGATTTTATTGCTGAAAAATCAGGCACATTGGGCTTTTTGTAGAAGTGTTTCCTAAAAAACCATTTTAAGTTATTATTAATATGAGATTTTAGGTTCGGGACACACTTGCGTTGCAAAGAATACATTAAAAGCGGGTTTACGATGTTGCCGCGCTATTACCGAATGGACTGCTTCGCCCCAAGCGATTAATGAAAACTTCGAATATACGAATGGGGTGTTGGGAGAGAATGTGGCGCTGACGGATGCATTGCAGATAGTAAGTCTCACAGATTCGGGGAAAATCCGTGGCCATAACGAGGACTGCGTGGAGTCGCGTCCCGAGTTGGGCATCGTGGTACTTGCCGACGGCATGGGTGGCTACAACGCAGGCGAGGTCGCCAGCGGCATGGCAACTTCATCCATTTCTGCCGGTCTCGCTGAAACCTGGACGCGTGAAATTGTTAAAAAGCTTGACCGTACTGCGGCGATGGCGCTTTCGCAATCTGTTGTTCAGGAGCAAGCCTTAAAGGCAAACGCCGCAATTTACGCTGCCGCGCAAAAAGATCCGCATTGCGCCGGCATGGGTACGACACTGGTGGTGTGTTTGTTTTACGACGACTTTGTCACCGTAGGGCATGTGGGTGATTCGCGGTTGTACCGGTTGCGCGATGATATTTTTGAGCAGGTGACGCGCGATCATTCGCTGCTGCAGGAGCAGATTGATTCCGGGCTTATTTCTAAAGAAGACGCGCGTTCGTCGAACAACCGAAATCTGGTCACGCGCGCGGTCGGCATTGACCCTGACGTCGAAACCGAAATACATACTTACGACGTGCATGGGGGCGATATTTTTGTGCTTTGTTCCGACGGCCTGAACGACATGATCGAGGACGAAGAAATTCAGATGACCTTGATTGCGCTGCGGTCAAATCTGGAGCTGACTGCGCAGCAATTGGTGCAGGCGGCAAACGACGCGGGCGGGCGCGACAATATTTCGGTGATGCTGGTGCGGGTGATTAAAAGTTTTGCAGTGGAAAGAGGCTTCTGGGCGACCGTGAAGTCGTGGTTTCGGTGATTCAAAGCGAGTGGGCAACAAGTAGACAATAGACAACGCGCCGCAATGAGAGCAATCTTTGCGGCAAAGGTGTGATCGAAAGAACTTTTTTAGGGTTAAGGCCATGGCAAAACTGATCTTGAGTGTTGACGGTACGGTACTGAAGGAGATCACGCTCAGTAAAGAGCGGACCACACTCGGCCGTAAACCGCACAATGACATTCCGGTGGACAATCTGGCGGTATCGGGCGAACACGCTGCCATCATTACCATCCTGAATGATTCCTTCATCGAGGATCTCAATTCGACCAACGGCACGCTGGTCAACGGGAAGCCGATCAAAAAACACTTCCTGCAAAATAATGATGTGATCGAGATCGGCAAACACAAACTCAAGTATTTTAATGACGCGCCGCTGACGGCCTCAGCCGGTGATTTCGAGAAGACCATGATCATACGCAGGCCTGCTGCGATAGCGGCGCAAGCCATGACCGCGCCGCCGACGATGGCTGCACCACCCGCGCCGCCGCCATTGCCAATGGCGCAAGCTGCCGCCACTAACCTTGCCGATACGCACACCAACATGAAAGCGTTTGGTGCAACTGCCACGCCGCCGCCAATCCCTGCACCCGCGCCGTCGGCACCCGCGCAAGACCCGAACAGCCCCTCCAGGGATTCGGCGATTCAAGTGTTGTCCGGTGCCGCCGCAGGCCGCACCCTCGATCTGGTCAAAAACCTCACAACCATCGGTAAGCCCGGCGTGCAGGTAGCCGTCATTACGCGGCGCCCGAGCGGGTTTTTTATTACCCACGTTGAAGGCGCGGTGTTTCCGAGCGTCAACGGCGTAGCACTTGGCGGCCAAGCCAAGCAGCTCCACGATCACGACCTGATCGAAATCGCCGGTGTAAAAATGGAGTTTTTTTACAAACCATAGCCACAAATACGTGGCATCAACGTGGCTCTCTGCCCCGCAATTTGCATGGCGCCAGTGTCGTTTGATCGCTTGTGCGCGCGCTTCAAGCGCTCCGCGCATCGGCATTCGCTGTGCGTTATTGCACATCTTTTTAGAATCGCAGCGTGCATAATCATGACGAATGCGCGGGAGATACAATTAAAATTCCGCGAACGACTTGTCAACACAGAGGCCGAAATTTTTTGAAACGGCCGTTCGTGAAGGTGCAGAGAGACGATGCGAATAAAGGTTCTGGGCTGTAGCGGCGGCATTGGCGGCGATCTTCGCACCACGAGCATGCTGGTCGACGAGGATATTCTTCTCGACGCGGGCACCGGTGTCGGTGATTTGGCCATCGAGCAGTTGGTGAAGATTGATCACATATTTGTCACGCACTCGCATCTTGATCACGTCACCAGCATTCCATTCCTCGTCGATACGGTCTGCTGGATGCGCGACCGACCGCTCACCGTCTACAGCACGGCGGCAACCATCCAGATTTTGAAAGAGCATCTTTTTAACTGGAAGCTGTGGCCGGATTTTTCGCAAATTCCCGATGCCGAAAATCCGGTGATGGTTTATCGGGAAATCGCGGTCGGCGAGACGATTGATCTTGATGGCCGCAAATTCACCGCGATCCCGGCAGTCCATACGGTACCGGCAGTGGGTTACTTGCTCGACAGCGGCAACGCCACGCTTATTTTCAGTGGCGACACCACCACCAACAACGCGCTGTGGGATATTGCCAATCAGGCGCACAATCTGAAATATCTGATCATCGAAACCGCGTTCCCGAACAAGGAACGCGAAATTGCGATCACATCAAAACATTTATGTCCGAGCATGTTGGTGGAGGAACTCTCAAAGCTCACGCGACCGGTGGAGGTTTTTGTCACACATCTGAAGCCCGGTGAAATTTACCTGACCATGAGCGAGATTGGTCGAAATGCAGGAAAATGGCGACCAAGGATGCTGGAAAACGGCATGGAACTGACGATATAGTGCAGCGTCTGTGATTTATAAACAATCAAGAAAAACGGGGTTATCAAATGAGTGCCGTGCTGGAAACTAAAGCCACCGGATCCGCAAACGTTGCGGATATGTCGTCAAAGCTGGCGTTTTCCAAAAAACTCCAGGCGGTCACCAACCGTATTCATTCGACCACCAACATCGACGAAATCATGCTCGATGTGACACGCGATATTTGCCAGCTCTTCGATGCGGATCGCCTCACCATCTACACCTTGTCCGACGACGGTTTAGCCATTGTTTCCAAGGTGAAGTCCGGCCTTAATTCGTTCAAGGACATCAAGCTGCCGCTCTCGGAGAGCTCAATTGCCGGCTGTAGCGCGCTCAATAAGCGCTTCATGAACATCAAGGATGTTTATGACGACGCCGAGTTGAAAAGTATTTCGCCGAACCTGACATTTCTAAAAGCAGTCGATCAGCGTACCGGCTACCGCACCAAGCAAATGATGGTGGTGCCGATCACGGGCGGTGACAGCGGCACAGAGCTGCTTGGCGTGATTCAGGTCATCAACCATCTGCCGGGCACGTCATTCCCGGGCTTGGCCGAGGAGGGCTTGGTTGAATTATCCAAAACGCTCGCCATCGCGTTCCGCGTGCGCCAGCAGATACCGGGGCAAATCAAATCCAAATTCGAATACCTGATCGTCGATAACGTCATTTCAGACGCGGAGCTCGAGCTCGCCACCCGCACCGCGCGCAGAAAGAACAAGAATGTGGAAGACATTCTCATCGATGAATTTCAAGTCAAACCAGCCGCGCTCGGTGCGGCGCTGGCCAAATATTTTGGTGTGGAATACGAGCCCTTCAAGGCCGACCGTATCAAGCCGCTTGACCTATTAAAAAACCTTAAAAAAGAATACGCCGAGTCCGCAAACTGGCTGCCGATTGAGGACAGCAAGGCCGGCTTGATCGTGATGACGACGGATCCCGAGCATCTCAAGAGCTCGCGGGTGGTCGGAAATATTTTTCCGAAATTGAAACCGCTTTATCGGGTCTGCACCGGGCGCGATTTCAGCCAGACGCTCACGCAGTTTTTCGGAGCTGATGGCATCGGCAGCGAGGATATCGGTGACCTGCTATCCAACCTCGATGATGACGCTGAACCCGGCGATATCGGCAGCGATGATCTCTCCGCTGCGGCCGACAATGAGCTGGTCAAATTGGTCAACAAAATTATCATCGATGCCTACCATCAGGGCGCGTCAGATATTCATATCGAGCCGATGCCGGGCAAGGGCAAGACCGGCGTGCGGTTCCGCAAAGATGGCTCACTGTCGACTTACATTGAAGTGCCGGCGAGCTACCGCAGCGCACTGACTGCGCGCTTGAAGATCATGTGCGATCTGGATATTTCCGAGAAGCGTAAACCACAAGATGGCAAGATTAAATTCAAAAAATACGGGCCGCTGGATATTGAATTGCGCGTAGCGACCATTCCGACTGCCGGGGGCGTCGAGGACGTGGTGATGCGTATCCTCGCTGCGGGCGAGCCGATTCCGCTCGACAAGCTTGGCCTCACCAACAAAAACAAAACCAACCTTGAGAAGACGATTTCCAAACCCTACGGTTTGTTTTTTGTTTGCGGGCCAACCGGCTCTGGCAAGACGACGACGCTGCATTCGGTATTGGGTTCGCTCAATAAACCCGACACCAAAATCTGGACCGCCGAAGACCCGGTTGAGATTACCCAAAAAGGTTTGCGGCAGGTGCAGGTAAACAAGAAAGTGATCGACTTCCCGGTCATCATGAAAGCATTTCTGCGCGCCGACCCGGACATCATCATGGTCGGCGAGATGCGCGATGCCGAGACCACGCATATTGGTATTGAGGCCTCCCTCACCGGTCATCTGGTTTTTGCAACGCTGCACACAAACTCCGCACCAGAAGCCATTGTCCGGCTGCTTGATATGGGTATGGATCCATTTAATTTTGCCGATGCATTGCTCGGTATTCTGGCGCAGCGTCTGGCGAAACGCCTATGCGGCAAGTGCAAGGAAGCTTACACACCAGACGCCGAAGAGCTCAAACACTTCATGACCGAATACACCCACGATCTGCGCCAGACCGAGCCGTGGAAAAAAGATCCGCAGGGCGAAGCCAAGAAGATGTACGACTTCTGGCTGAAGGAATATGGCAAAGATGGCAAGCTGAGCTTCTACCGCGGCAAAGGCTGTGACACCTGCGCTGGCACCGGCTACAAAGGGCGCGTGGGTCTGCACGAGCTGATGGTCGCCAGCGAATCAGTCAAGCGGATGGTGCAGGAGAAGGCGCGTGTTTCTGACTTGTTCGTGAAGGCCGTCGAAGAAGGCATGACGACATTGAAGATGGATGGCATGGAAAAAGTCATGATGGGCGTGACCGACATGAAGCAGGTGAGGGCAGTCGCGATTAAATGATGCTGCAAGCGGACGCCAAAGCAAAGATGCAAACGCCGGGTCACTCTTTCGAAGCCATTACCGACACGGCGTCACGCAATCGGCTTTTCACCTCTCTCGAATATCTGAACCGCATCGGCATCGCACTCTCGCAAGAGAAAGACATCAACCGCCTGCTGGAAACCATCCTCACCGCCGCCAAGACCATCACCAATGCCGACGGCGGCACGCTTTACCGCCTGATCGATGGCAAATTAAAGTTTGAAATTGTTTTGAATGACACGCTCAATATCGCCATGGGCGGCACCACTGGCGTCGCTGTCCCTTTCTATCCGATCCCGCTGCATGAGGCCGATGGTGCCCAGAACAACGCCATGGTCGCAGCCTACGCGGCGCTGCACGATGAGTCGGTAAGCATCGCCGACGCATACACAGCAGAAGGATTCGATTTTTCCGGCACGCGCAATTTCGACAAGAAAACCGGCTATCGCTCGACATCGTTTTTGACCATCCCGATGAAAGATCACGAAGGTGAAATCATCGGCGTGCTGCAGCTCCTGAATGCGCAGGATGAAAACCGTCAAGTGATTGCGTTCACATCCGAGGATCAACGTCTGGCCGAATCGCTCGCCTCACAAGCCGCGATTGCGCTCACCAACCGGATGTTGATCAATCAACTTGAAAAACTGTTTGAGTCGCTGATCGAACTCATCAACACCGCCATCGACGATAAATCACCCTACACCGGCGGACATTGCAAGCGCGTGCCTGCACTGACCATGATGCTGGCAGAAGCCGCATCAGACGCGACGGCAGGCCCGCTTGCCGATTTCAAAATGACCGACAAAGATCGTTACGAGCTCAAGATCGCCGGCCTGCTCCACGATTGCGGCAAGATCACTAC
>JAYVXF010000233.1:0-4434 GCA_043793345.1 Betaproteobacteria bacterium
CGTGACCAGTGGTAACGCGACACCTACGGGTGCGGCCGGTACAGTCCGCAACGGTTTCGACCGTCGTTCCAACAATAGCGTCCAGTATTGGACACCGACGTTCAACGGCTTCTCGGGTCGTGCTGCGTATTCGGCAAACGAAGCCAGAAGCGCGTCCAACGCGCCCATCCAGCAGAGTCCGTCGCTGACATCTTTCAGCGCCAGCTATGCCGCCGGCCCGATCTATCTGGCGCTGGCTCAGGAGGGTCACCGGCAGTTCGCGAACACGGCGACTGCGAATACCAACGACCGTGGCGTGAAATTTGTCTCCACGTTCACCTTTGGCCCAACAAAGTTGGGCTTCATTGCAGAGCAACTGAAGTTCAATGGCAACATTGCTGCGACCGGTTTGCCAAAGGCATTTACCGTCACTACTTCATCGCAAGCCAAGATAAATGCCTATTACTTTTCGGTTCGGCATAGCATCGGCCAGCACACACTGCGTGCCGCCTATGGTTTCGATACCGGCGTAAGGCTGAATTCGGATCCATCTAGCGGTCTTCAGGCCAAGATGGGCGTGCTTGGTTACAGCTACACCTTCTCGAAGCGGACTGACTTCTACGCAGCCTATTCGAAGATCAAGAACGCGGTCAATTCGCGCAATGACTACGCGATCAACGGTGTGGGTGGTGTCGCCAATGGTGCTGACCCGACAGGTATCGGTGCGGGCTTCCGCCATTCGTTCTAAATATTGTTGCAACATGGCAAGAACGGGCACCTGCGGGTGCCCGTTTTATTTCTATAATCCATTCATGAACTTCATTGACCGCGTTATTTGCGAAATCGATACGGGGCTTCGCGTTGTATTTGCACCCGCTCATGCGGAACGACCCCTGCCAGTTTCAAAAGAAGGTGTTGCGCGCAACTCTGCGGCCTCGCCCTTGCACTCGCATGAAATTAAAGAAGCGGCACGGCTGATGCGCGTTAATCATACGGGTGAAGTGTGCGCACAAGCGCTGTATCAGGGGCAGGCGTTGATCGCCAAGACGCTAAAGACACGCAATCTGCTTCTGCATGCGGCGCGCGAGGAGCGGGACCATCTCGCCTGGTGCGAAGCCAGGCTGGATGGTTTGGGCGGCGCGACCAGTCGCCTCAATCCACTTTTTTATGCGGGTGCCTTTAGTCTTGGCATCGCTTCCGGACTGCTGAGCGACAGATGGAGCATGGGCTTTCTGGTGGAAACTGAACGTCAAGTGGAAGCGCATCTCGGCGACCACCTCAATCGCTGGCCCCACGCCGATCAAGCGAGCCGCGCGGTACTCGAAGCCATGCAGGCCGATGAAGTTCGCCACGGTCAAGCCGGTTTGGACAACGGTGCTGCCCCGTTGCCCGCCCCGCTTCAAGGTGCCATGCGGGCGTTTTCACGCGTGATGACTGGCGCAAGCTACTGGGTGTAATCGCATCGCCCTGCAGCGTACTGTTCGCGCTATTTGACGGCGACCGTGTTGTGCTCAAGAATCTGGAAATCGTGCGTGACACTGGCGGATTTGGCGAGCATTGCCGTCGCCGAGCAATACGTGTCTGCGGAAAGTTTGATTGCGCGCTCGACCTTGCCGGGATTGAGCCCCGTGCCAGTCACGATGAAATGAAAATGGATGCTGGTGAACACTTTTGGATCGGTGGCTGCCCGCTCCGCCGATAGCTCAACAACGCAGTCGGTGACAGGCTCACGGCTTTTTTTCAAAATCAGCATCACGTCAAAAGCGCTGCAGGCACCAGTGCCGATGAGCACAGTCTCCATTGGTCGCGGCCCCAAGTTGCGGCCACCGGCTTCCGGCGCGCCGTCCATCACGAGCGCATGCCCGCTCTCGGTTTCGCCCAGAAAAGTCACATTTTCGATCCATTTAATACGTGCTTTCATGTTTTTCCTTGAGTTGCAGGTATCGCAGCGCGGCGCGGCGAAAATGCAATAGTGTCGATCACAGGGTGAGCCGCCGCGCTGGTTGCCGACCGACACTGATCAGCATTTGACAGCGAGTCCTTGAATTTACTATAATTTCCAGTTCCGCCAAGTACCCCCCGTTTGCTTGGCTTGCAATATCGTGTTTGCCGACCACCTTTGCCCTACGCGCAAATCCGTCAATGTCTCCAAAATTGTCGGATGAAATCCAGTGCAGGGAGCAAACAATCGATTGGCTTTTGCGTTTCACCCGAGTCAAAAGTAGTTGGACATTTGGTGAACGCAACACGCGTCGACGGCAAATCCATTATCTCAAAGCCCCAAGCAACCATCAATTTAGCGAGTACTGCAATGAAAACATTTTCTGCCAAGCCAGCTGACGTCATTCATGACTGGCTCCACGTCGACGCCACTGACCAAGTGTTGGGTCGTCTCGCCTCTGCGGTCGCGCTGCGATTGCGCGGCAAGCATAAGCCCGAATACACCCCGCACGTTGATACCGGCGATTTTATCGTTGTCACCAACGTCGAAAAACTGCGCGTCACCGGTAACAAGGGCGAGCAAAAAACTTATTACCGCCACACCGGCTACCCCGGCGGCATTTACGAAACAAACTTCAACAAGTTACAGCAAAAGCATCCCGAGCGCGTGCTTGAAAAGGCGGTCAAGGGCATGTTGCCGAAAGGTCCGCTCGGCTATGCAATGATCAAGAAACTGAAAATTTATGCAGGCGGCAACCACCCGCACAGCGCCCAGCAACCCAAAGAACTCAAGATCCAAGCCTAAGGAATAGCGAACATGGTCGGTAAATATCATTACGGAACGGGTCGCCGCAAGAGCGCGGTGGCACGTGTATTCATGAAGCCCGGCAAGGGTGACATCGTCGTCAACGACAAGCCGCTGGATGTGTATTTTTCCCGCGAAACGGGTCGCATGGTGGTTCGTCAGCCATTGGAGCTCGTTGGCAGCATCGACAAATTCGACATCATGGTCACGGTACTCGGTGGTGGCGAATCCGGCCAGGCCGGTGCGGTGCGCCACGGTATTACCCGTGCGTTGATTGATTACGATGCAAACCTGAAACCGCAGCTTTCCAAAGCCGGTTTGGTGACGCGCGATGCCCGTGAAGTGGAACGCAAGAAAGTTGGTTTCCACAAAGCGCGGCGTCGTAAACAGTTCTCGAAACGCTAAGCAGATAGCGCCTTTCGAATGGGAAAAGCCGCGTTCGCGGCTTTTCCCTTATTCGGTGTCGCGCTTATTAATGCTTTTACGGACATCAAAGGAGCTCATTGTCCAATGTTGAGCGAGATAAAACTTCGCGGTGCGTGGCGAAAAATTCGATCCAAAATCGGCATTCGCTCCGGAAAAGTTGCGATCAAAAGCCACACTCCCTGGTATATAAAATTTGGCGGCTATGGTGTCATGATGGGCGTAGCCGGTGCCGTTGTCTGGTATCTGGTGGACAATAGTTACAAAATCACCGGCTTCAATCGCGAAGAAGCGACCGCTCAGATCGCCAAGCTTACCGACGGTAACGAGCGACTCAAGCGCGAGTACGATTTGACAAAAACACTGCTGAACGAACGCGAGGGGCAGCTTAAGGTTGAAAAATCGGCGCAGGCGGAACTGGAGAAAAACCTGGGCCAGATTCAGGAAGAAAATTCCGGCCTCAAGGAGGATCTGGCTTTTCTGCGCAACATCATGTCCTCGGGCAACGTGCAGGAAGGTTTGGCCATTGCCAACCTGAAAGTCGAAGCCGATGCGCTGCCGAACGAGTTTCGTTATCGCATGCTGCTCACGCAAGGTGGCCAGCGCAAACAGGATTTCAAGGGTAAAGTACAAGTGGTCGCGCGGGTTCAGCAGGGTAGCCAACAAGCAGCGTTGAGCTTTCCGTCGGACGCGGAGGTGCGCGGCAAAGGCGGCGAAATCGAATTCCGCTATTACCAAAAAGTGGATGGCAGATTCAGGATTCCGGAAGGCGCGCAGTTAAAAAGCATACAGGTTCGTATCCTTGCGCTACCTGGTTACGAGGTACGTAGCCAGAAAAGCATCAATCTCTAAAAGGAGTGCGTCATGTTCGGAAATAAATCAAACAAAGCGAGCCCGATCGATAGCTTGATTGGCACCGGCACCACCATCCACGGCGACGTGCATTTCACCGGGGGATTAAGGATTGACGGCGTCGTCAAGGGCAATATCAAAGCCGTCGGCGACAAACCGGGAACGCTGGTGCTCTCCGAGATGGCCAAAGTGGAAGGCGAGATCGACGTCGGCCACGTCGTCGTCAACGGCACTGTGGCAGGCCCCGTTCGCGCCCAGGAATATCTCGAACTCCTGCCCAAGGCGCGGGTCACAGGAGATGTAAGCTACAAAACGATTGAAATCCATGTCGGCGCGATTGTCATGGGCCGTATGGTGCATGAGGGCGAGTCCCGATTGCTGGCCGATAAAGTGATAGAGTTCAAGCCAGCTTTGGGCAATTGAGGCAATTGAAT
>JAYVXF010000234.1:0-4426 GCA_043793345.1 Betaproteobacteria bacterium
GGGCTTGAGACGGATCGATGACTTTTTCGCTCATCGTCGCGTCGCTTATTTCAGCACCGGTGGTGTTGAAAACGTATGGTACGGAACCGGGCTAGGCAAATGTGTCCACTCCAGCGAATCAGCACCGTCCCATTGTTTTTCCTTGGCCTTCTCGCCCGAACGAATGGTCGTAACGACGTTGTAAAGGAAGATTAGCTGGCTAAAACCCAATGCGAATGCGCCGATCGTCGAGATCTGGTTCCATTCAGCGTACTGCAATGCATAGTCCGGAATGCGGCGCGGCATGCCGGCGAGGCCGAGAAAATGTTGCGGAAAAAAGGTGACGTTGAAGGCGATGGCGGAAATCCAGAAATGCCATTTGCCCAGCGTCTCGTTATACATCTTGCCGGTGAATTTTGGCAGGTAGAAATACACAGCCGCGGTCAAGCCCCAGATGGCACCGGGAAACAACACATAGTGAAAGTGCGCGACCACGTAGTAGGTATTGTGCAATGTAATATCAACCGCGACGATCGCCAGCACCAACCCCGAAAAACCGCCAAGCGTAAACATGCACAGAAAGCCGATACAGAACAACATCGGCGTCTCGAAGGTGAGTGAGCCGCGCCACATGGTCGCGATCCAGTTAAAAATCTTCACGCCGGTCGGCACCGCAATCAGCATGGTCGCGTACATGAAAAATAATTGTCCGGCCGCAGGCATACCCACAGTGAACATGTGGTGACCCCAAACGATGAACGACAGGATCGCGATCGATCCGGTGGCGTACACCATCGATGCATAACCAAACAGCGGCTTTCTTGCAAACGCAGGGATGATCGACGAGACAATGCCGAAAGCGGGCAGGATCAAAATGTAAACCTCGGGATGGCCGAAGAACCAAAAGATATGCATGAACATCGTCGGGTCGCCGCCGCCAGCGGCGTTAAAAAAACTGGTGCCGAAATGACGGTCAGTCAACAGCATCGTGATCGCACCTGCCAGCACCGGCATGGTGGCGATGGGCAGATAGGCCGTGATCAGCCAGGTCCAGCAAAACAGCGGCATTTTCATCATTGTCATGCCGGGCGCACGCAGGTTCAGCAGGGTGGTAATGATGTTGATCGAACCCATGATTGATGATGCGCCCAGCAAGTGGAGCGCGAGAATCGACATGTCTACGCCGATACCGCCTTGCGTTACCAGCGGTGGATACATCGTCCAACCGGACGCTGCGGCACCACCTGGGACGAAAAACGTCGATAGTAACAGGATGGCTGCTGGAATCATGATCCAGAAACTCCAATTGTTCATCCGCGGAAACGCCATGTCTGCTGCGCCGATTTGCATCGGGATCAGCCAGTTGGCGAAACCGACGAAGGCGGGCATGACAACGCCAAAAATCATCACCAGCGCATGTACCGTCGTCAACGAATTAAAAAACTCTGGTTGAAAATATTGCAGACCCGGTTGAAATAACTCAGCACGAATGCCCAGCGCCATTGCGCCACCAATGAAAAACATGGTGAACGCGAACCACAAATACATCGTCCCGATGTCTTTGTGGTTGGTGGTGGTGAAGTAGCGCGTCAAACCGCCTGGCGCATGATCGTGCGCGTGGTCATGCGAGTGGTCAAGGGCGTGGTCGTGGGCGAGTACTGTGGTTGTTGCCATTTTGGGCTCCTGTTTCTTCAAAGCTGGCAACGAAATAGTTGCCAGCTTTCCCGATTGCTGTCGAACGAAGATCTGATTTTGCGAAAATTATATTGACTGGTTGAAATTTATTTTCTGGCAATTTTGATATCGGCTGGCTGCACCAGCTTGCCGACGCTATTGCCAAAAGAATTCTTGGTGAATGTGATCACCGCAGCGATCTCACTATTTGATAGCCGCGCGAACGACTGCATGGCCGTACCTGCCCTGCCGTTTAACAATACGTTGATCTGTTCTTCACTCGGGCCGAGGACGGTTTTCGATCCTGCCAACGACGGAAATGCCGGCGGCATGCCTTTGCCATTGGCCTGATGGCAGGCGACACAATTCGCAGCGTAAATCAACGCACCTTTGTCTTTGGCTTCTGCCATGGTGAAGATTTTGTTGTCATCCTCTGCCGGCGCAGTCGCAGCAGGAGCCGCGACCGTCAGTGTCTTGGTGCCCCATTTTGTTTTCGACTCCTCGACCCATTTCGCGTAGTCGGTTTCTGATTTCACCACCACTGCAATCGGCATATACCCGTGCAACTTGCCGCAGATTTGGCTGCATTGCCCTTTGAAGGTGCCGACCATGTCCGCCTTGAACCAAACGTCCTTGATGAAACCGGGAATGCCGTATTGATTGATGCCGAGTTGCGGCACGTACCAGCCGTGAATGACGTCGTTCGACGTGATGAGCAACCGTACACGCTTGCCGACCGGCACGACCAGCGGATTGTCTACCTCGAGCAAGTAATCTTTACCCTGTGCTTCAGTAGGCCCGGTTCCGGGTTGTCCAATCTGACTCCACGGCGTCGACAAATTGGAATAAAAACCAAAATCAGCCGCGCTGTAATCATAACGCCAGCCCCATTGAAAACCCGTGACTTTGATGGTCAGATCCGGACTGGACGTGTCCTTCATGTCGAGGATGGTCTTCGTTGCCGGTACCGCCATGGCGATCAAAATGATGAACGGTATGATCGTCCAGATAATCTCAATCAGCGTACTCTCATGAAAATTCACGTCAGGTTTGGCACCGTTGGACTTCCGAAACTTGAAAATCGAATAGAACATCAAGCCGAATACGACCACAAAAATAGTCGCGCACACCCACAGAATGTACATGTGCAGGCCGTAAATTTGTTGGGCTATCGGTGATGCAGGTTGCGCGATATTTACGTCATAGCTTGCCAATGTTGGCAGACTGGCCAGGGAAAAGAACGCCGTTATCCCGACAGTGATCGCGACTGCGCCATAGCGTCCAAAACGCCCGAAGAAATTTTTTATTTTATGCATGCTAAGCAATCATCCCGAATATCAAAAAACCGCAGCACTCACAGGGTTAACCTACGATGCAACGCCTATTTTCAGCGCGCGCGCTAGTTTGCGCCACAGCAACTGGCGTTGCTCGTCTGAAATTAACTGCCCTACGGAAACTGTCCTGCCCTGATAACGCAAACCTATTTCCACCTGTCCATTGCGCGGTACCGCAAATACTTGCGCCCAAACCGCATTGCCACGCAGCTCCTCAACTTGGCCACATTTGCACTTCGCCCAATAAAACTCTCGATCCGCCACACCCACCCGTTCGTAATCATCGTCGTGTCGACCGATCAACCGAAAGGCGCACCAAAGAAATAAAACTTCAAATCCCGCAAACGGCAGCACCATCCAGGCACCTATCGCCGTCGCTGCACTGGCGACCAAAAACGTTGTGCCTGCGATCAGCCCGAACCACCGGCGACGTCCGGTGGACGTAAGTGACCGGTTGGGCCGCATCTCAAGAAAAAACGACGCGTTATCAGTCGCTTCAGTCGACATCACCACCACTTAATGCACCCGGAAAACAGTTTTTACTCGGTCGCTCATCACAACACGTGATTTTATCGCAGCACGGCTCTTTGTGGCAAGGAAAGCATTTCCAACGGGTGCGATTCAACCTGATGTGACGCAAATCAGGTTGATCATTACACTGAAAAATTGTCATTTCCAGCGCGATGCGTTGAATGGTTGTTACCTGCGCACGAAATTCCAATTAATTTTTGCCTGGCGTCGGTTTGGACGTGACAACTTCACCTCGCCAATCCGGGCCGTCTTCGACACCCGGTTCTTCAGACAGTGCCGTTGGGCCAGCAATGGCGTAGCGCTCTTCGGCCCATGCGCCAAGATCGATCAACTTGCATCGCGGACTGCAAAACGGGCGCGAAGGATTGTCTGCGCGATACTCAGAAGACTTGCCACACTGCGGGCAGCGCACCAGCTTTGTGGTCATAGGTTGCAGTACGTCAGGTCAAATTCGACGTCGCCCTCATAGACCTTGGCACGCTGGACGGTGCCGGGCAACAGGAAGCGGATGTTTAGTGCGTATTTATTGGCACTAATCTCGGGCACGCAGCCGATGTCTCGCCGCAGCGTTAGCCGCAACATATGCGCAGCCCGCTCCATTGGCGTCTGTTGAAACACGCCGCCGTAGGCGATCAACGACGCTGACTTGCCACTTTCTCGCAACAGGCGCAGCACGATCCGCAATGCGGCAGCGACTGAATTCAGCGGCAGTCGCCATGTTTCAAGGTCGATCCGTCGCAACGTGTGATCGCGATGCAGCCAATGATGGTAGGACGGCAGGTCAAATTCACAGATGCCGCCTGGAATCGCCGCCCGCTGCTTGATCGTCATCAACCACTCGTTTTCGCGGAGGTGCATACCCGTTTTGCCGGACGAGGCCAGCAGGTCGGCAAAGCTTGTTTCAATTT